>JAUIJH010000018.1 GCA_030431335.1 Alphaproteobacteria bacterium | reverse complement strand
CCTGCTCGACCAGCTCGCCGGCGACCGCCAGACCCGCGCGATCCTGATGTACCTGGAAGGGGTGACGCACGCGAAGAAGTTCATGTCGGCGGCCCGTTCCGCGTCGCGCTCCAAGCCGGTGATCGCGATCAAGGCCGGCCGGTCCGCCTCCGCCTCGCGCGCGGCGGCCTCCCACACGGGCGCGCTCGCGGGAGCGGACGACGTCTACGAGGCCGCGCTCGCCCGCGCCGGCATCCTGCGCGTGGACGACCTGCAGGAGCTGTTCGACGCCGCCGAGGCGCTGGCGCGGCACGAGCCGCTCGCCGGCGACCGCCTCGCGATCCTCACCAACGGCGGCGGCGCGGGCGTGCTGGCGGTGGACGCGCTGTCGCGCACCGGCGGCCAGCTCGCGGAGCTGTCTGCGCAGACGCTGGCCCGGCTCGACGCGGCGCTGCCGCCGACATGGTCCCACGGCAACCCGGTGGACATCATCGGCGACGCCGGGCCGAGCCGCTACGAAGCCGCGCTCGCGGCGCTGCTGGACGAGCCGGAGGCCGACGCCGTCCTGGTGATGAACTGCCCGACGGGCCTCGCCTCGTCGGCGGAGGCGGCCGAGGCCGTCGTCGAGACGCTGGCGCGCCGCACGTCGGGGACGCAGAAGCCGGTGCTGGCGAGCTGGCTCGGCGGCACCACGGCCGCGAGCGCGGGCAAGCTCCTGGAGCGCGCCGGCCTCGCCGTCTACGCGACGCCGGGCCAGGCCGTGCGCGCGTTCGACGAGCTGGTGCGCTACCGCAAGGCGCAGACGCAGCTGATGCGCACCCCCGCGAGCGGCGTGGAAGGCGAGGCGGCCGATCGCGACGCCGCCGAGGCGATCATCGAGCAGGCGCTCGGGGAGGGGCGCACGATCCTGACCGAGATCGAGGCCAAGCGCGTCCTCGCCGCCTACCGCATCCCGACGGTCGACACGCGCATCGCCGAAACGCCGGCCGAAGCCGCCGCCATCGCCACGCAGATGACGGAAGCGGCCGGAGCAGGGGCAGGGGAGGCACAGCTCTTCGCGGTCAAGATCCTGTCGCCCGACATCGTGCACAAGTCCGACGTCGGCGGCGTCCGGCTCAACCTAGACGGGCCCGCGGAGGTGGAAGCGGCGGCGCGTTCGATGATCGAGCGGGTGCGTGCCGACCGGCCCGATGCGCGCATCTGGGGCGTGGTGGTGCAGCCGATGATCCACCGGCCCGACGCGTACGAATTGCTGCTCGGCCTCAGCGACGACGCCACGTTCGGGCCGATCGTCATGTTCGGCGCCGGCGGCACCTCGGTGGAGGTGGTGGCCGACCGGGCGCTCGCGCTGCCCCCGCTCGACACCATGCTGGCCGGGGACATGATCGCGCGCACGCGTATCGCGCGGCTCCTGCGCGGCTACCGCGACAAGCCGGCGGCCGACCTCGGCGCCATCGCCGCCGCGCTGGTGCGCCTGTCCCAGCTCGCCGCCGACCTGCCGCAGGTGCGCGAACTCGACATCAACCCGCTGCTGGTGGATGCTGGCGGCGCGATCGCGCTCGACGCGCGCGTGCGCGTCGCCGCCGCCGAACGGACCTCGGCGGGGGACAATCCGCGCTTCGCCATCCGCCCCTATCCGGCCGCCTGGGACGGCTTGGCCGAGACCACGGAGGGGCCGATCCGCATCCGCCCGATCCGGCCGCAGGACGAGGCGCTCTATCCGGAATTCCTCGGCAAGGTGACGGACGAGGACCTGAAGCGCCGCTTCTTCGTCGCGCTCGGCGAGGTCAGCCACCAGCGCATCGCCCGCTTCACCCAGATCGACTATGCGCGCGCCATGGCCTTCGTCGCCCTCGACGGGACGGGCGCGCTGGTCGGCGTGTCGCGGTTGACGACCGACCCCGACGGCCTCCTCGCCGAATTCGCCGTGTTGGTGCGGAGCGACTTCGCCGGCCGCGGCATCGGGCGGGTGCTGATGGAGCGGCTTATCGCCTACGCCCGCGCCGAGCACATCGAAACGCTGTTCGGCGACATCCAGGCGGAGAACACGCGCATGCTCACCCTCGTCAAGACGCTCGGCTTCGCGGTCACACCGCACCCCGACGACCTGACCCTGCGGCTCGCCTCCCTCGACCTCGCGGGCGGCGCCGAGGGGACCGGCCCGGACTGAACCCGCCGGGCCGCGCAGCCGCTGCGGCCCAGCAAAATCGCTGGGGGGAACGAAGCGCCGGATTCCGGCCCCGAGGGCGTCCGGCCAGCTTGACCGTTGTCAACAATTCGCGCCGCCGATGCGGCACCATCGCGCGATCGCCGGCTATGGCGGGGCTCGAGGGGGAAGCATCCATGCGAAGCGATATAGACATCAAGAACGACATCCTGGCCGAGCTCGAGTGGGACCCGGAAGTGGACATGGCCGATATCGGCGTTTCGGTCGCGGACGGCTCGGTCACGCTCACCGGCACCGTGCCCACTTATCCGGAGCGCAAGGCGGCCGAGAATGCCGTCAAGCGGGTCAAGGGCGTGGTCGCGATCGCGGAGAACATCAAGGTCGTGCTCACGAACGTGCCGCCCTCCGACGACAGCCGGCTCGCCAAGCGCATCGCGCACGTGCTGGAATGGGATCCCGCCTTGCCGCACGAAAAGATCCAGGCCGAGGTCCGCGACGGCGCCGTCACGCTCAGCGGCGAGGTCAAGTGGCACTTCCAGCGCGAGGTGGTGGAGGCGCACGTCGCCCGGATCGCCGGCGTGAAGTCGATCACCAACCACGTCGAGGTCGAGGCGCACGTGGAGGCGCGCGAGGTGAAGCGCGAGATCGTCCGGGCGCTCCACCGCAACGCCGACCTGGAGGCCGCCAACATCGACATCGAGGTGCACGACGGGGTCGTGAGCATCGGCGGCAAGGTGAAGGCGGCCTACGAGAAGGACCTCGTGAAGAGCGCCGTCTGGAAGGCGCCGGGGGTGACGGCGGTGGTGGACGAGCTGCGGGTTTCCTAGCGCATCCCGCGCCCGGTCGGGCGCAGCCAAGATGCGGGCGTGTGGGCGCCGTGGGTCAGGCCGCGGCGCCTATTTCCTTGGCGGCGCGCTCAGGCGGGGTCGTCGAGGACGGCGCGGATCGTGCGCGCGAGGTCGTCCTTGGAGTACGGTTTGCGCAGGATGTGCTCGGTCGATGCCCCGTTGCGCGAGCCGATTTCCGGATCGGTGTAGCCGGTGGTGAAGAGGACCCGCAGCGCCGGCCGCTGGAGCCGCGCCAGGCGGGCAAGCTCGAAGCCCGACATCCCTTCGCCCATCACCACGTCGGTGAACAGGAGATCGACGCGGCCGATGTCCTCGAGGCGCTGCAGCGCCTCGGGCCCGCCGCCCGCCTCCACGGTGCGGTAGCCGAGCTCGGCGAGCCGCGTCAGCACCACGCGCCGCACGCGCGGATCGTCCTCCACCACGAGGACCGTCTCGCCGAGGTTGGCGTCGGCGGCGGCGCCCGGCGGCGACGCGGCCCGCCGCTGGCTCACCTCCGCGCGCGGCAGGAACAAGGTGACGGTGGTGCCGCGCCCCACCGTGCTGTCGATTTCCACGTGCCCGCCGGACTGCTTGGCGAAACCGTAGACCATCGACAGGCCGAGCCCGCTCCCCGAGCCCTGCTTCTTGGTGGTGAAGAACGGCTCGAAGACGTGCTCGCGCACCTCCGCCGTCATTCCCGTCCCGTTGTCGGCGATCTGGATCGCCGTGTAGTGGCCCAGGCGCACGTCGGAAAAATTCTGCGCGTAGCTGGCGTCGACCACCGTGTCGAAGACGGTGACGACGAGGCGGCCGCCGTTCTCCATCGCGTCGCGGGCGTTGAGCGCGAGGTTGAGGATCGCGTTCTGGAGCTGGGCGGCGTCGACCACCGCCTTGCCCGGCTCGCCGCGAACGTCGACGGTGAACTCGATGTGGTCGCCCAGCGTGCGGCGCAGCATCGAGGCGACGCTGTTGACGAGATCGGCGACGTCCACCTCCTTGGGATTGAGCGGCTGCTTGCGCCCGAACGCGAGGAGCTGGGCGGTGAGTTGCGCACCGAGCTCGGCCGCCTCGCGCGCCTCCTTCAGCGCCACCGGGTCGGGGCGGTCCGGCCGTGCCTCCAGGAGGTCGAGGTTGCCGGAGATGACCAGGAGCAGGTTGTTGAAATCGTGCGCGATGCCGCCCGTGAGCTGGCCGACCGCTTCCATCTTCTGCGCCTGCCGCAGCTCTTCCTCGATCCGCTGGCGCGCCGACAGGTCCCGGATGAAGCCGATGAAGATGCGGTGGTTGGCGACCCGCGCCTCGCCGACGGACAGCTCGACGGGCATCCTGCGCCCGTCCTTGGTCCGCCCCTCGACGACCCGTCCGATGCCGATGATGCGCCGCTCCCCGGTGCGCAGGTAGCGCTTGAGGTAGCTGTCGTGCACCTCGCGGTGGCCGGTGGGCATCAGCATCGACACGTTCTTGCCGACGACTTCGCCGGCATCGTATCCGAACAGGAGCTCGGCCGAGCGGCTGAACGATTGAATGATGCCCGTCTGGTCGATGACGATGAGGGCGTCGGGCGCGGTGTCGACGATGGCGCGCAGCAGCGCCGCCTGGTGGCGGCTCGCGATGGTCGAGCGGGCGGCCTGGGCGCGCGCGATCTGGTGCCGCATGGCCAGCACCGCCGTGCCCCACAGCACGACGAGCGCGGCGGCGCGATAGACCATGGTGTCGACGGAGGCCGCCGCCGCGGCGTCGACCGGCGAGATGGCATAGCCGACGGCCGAGCATGCGGTGCCCGCCAGCGCCAAAATCATGGTCGAGCGCGGCGAGGGGAGCCAGAACGCCATCAGGATCGGCACGGTGTACAGAACGGCGGTCGCCGAGTGCTCCGGCATCGCCACGTCCACGGCGAGCACGAGAGCGTCGAGCACGAGGCCGATCGCTAGGAGCAAGGCGAACCACCGCGTGGGGTCCGGGTCATCGACGACGGGCGCCCGATGATTGCCGGCGGAAGAGCGTCCCTCGTCATGGCGTCTTTCGGGTTTGGTCGGGTCGTCGTTCATGATCGCCGTGATTCGCCAGTCCGTTGTGTGGTGGCATGTTACGCCAACCTCCTGGCTGGGCCGCCTCGATTAACGCACCTTCACAATGTGGTGGCGGTAAAGTGCGAGGCGGGGCCGAATACACGACGAGTTCGGGGTCCTGGGAGAGGCGGGGGCTGGCGCCCCCGCTGCCCGTCAGGCGGATGCCGCGATGGCGATCTTCTTCGCCTCGGGCTTGGCCAGTTGCGCCGGCTTCGGCACGGTGACGGTCAGGACGCCCTTGGCCATCGTCGCCTTCACGTCGTCCGCGTTGACCCCTTCGGGGAGCTCGATGGCGCGCGTGAAGGCGCCGTAGGTCCGCTCCGCGAGGTAGCGGTTTTCGTCCGATTTTTCCTCGCGCTCGGTCTTCTTCTCGCCCTTGATGGTGAGGATGTTCTCGTTGACCTCGATCTCGACGTCCTTTTCCTCGAGGCCCGGCAGCTCGGCCGTCATCTCGATGAGCCCGTCCTTCTCGACGATATCCATCCGCGGGACCGCCATCCGGGGCCATTCGGCGGTGAAGCCGGGCCAACCGCGGTTGAAGTCGGAGAAGACGCGCTCGACCTCGCGCTGGAGGGACACGAACGGGTTCGCCTCGGCGGGAACCGCGTCGGCGTGCTTTTTGAGGAATGGGATGTTCATGGCATTTCGCCCTTCACAACGGGTGCACCCCCTTGGCGCATCCTGGAAGGAGAGTGAGCCGGGCGCAGGGGCGGGATTTGCGAATCGTCAATCGATCGCCCGATTTTCGGCCCGCCGGACGCGCGCGCCGCTTTGACGCCGGGCGCCATTGATCGCCGCCATTGATCGACGTCAAACTGGGCGCGTGCGCGCATCGATAGTTGATAGGCAAGGCCCGTTTAACCGAACACCCGAGCCCCCATGAAATTTCTCCGCAGCCGGTGGATCGTCCTGCTCGCTATCGGTGCCGTGGCGGCGGCCGGGTACTTGCTGTGGAACGCGCGCAACGGGGACAGCCTGCCGCCGGGCTTCGCGGCCGCGAACGGGCGTCTCGAAGCGGTCGAGATCGACATCGCCGCCAAGGCCGCCGGGCGGCTGGAGGACGTGCTCGTGGGCGAGGGCGAGCTGGTGCATGCGGGCGAGCTGCTGGCGAAGATGGACACCGCCGTCCTCTTTGCCCAGCAGCGCGAGGCCGAGGCCAACCAGCAGCGCGCCGAAATCGCCATCGAGACCGCGCAGCACCTGGTGCGCCAGCAGGAGGCGCAGCGCCGCGCGGCCGAAGCCACGGTGGCGCAGCGCAACGCCGAGCTCGCCTCGACGCAGAAGAGCTTCGACCGCGCCAAAACCCTGGTGGACCGCGGCACCGCGCCGGTGGAGCGGCTCGACAACGCGACCGCCGCGCTCGACGGCGCCCGCGCCGCGCTCGCCGCCGCGCAGGCGCAGCTCGCCGCCGCCGAGGCCGGCGTCAGCCACGCGAAATCCCAGGTCGTCGCGGCGCGCGCGGGCGTCGATGCCGCCAAGGCGACGCTGGAACGCATCGAGGCGGACATCGCGGACGCCGCGCTGCGCTCCCCGCGCGACGGGCGCGTCCAATACCTCGTCGCCCGGCCGGCCGAGGTGGTGGCGGCGGGCGGCATCGTCCTCAACATGGTCGACCTCACCGACGTCTACATGAGCTTCTTCCTGACCACATCGGACGCGGGGCGCGTCGCGCTCGGCAGCGACGTCCACATCGTGCTCGACGCGGCCTCGCAATATGTCATCCCCGCCACCGTCAGCTACGTCGCCGATGTCGCCCAGTTCACGCCCAAGACGGTGGAGACGGCGGAAGAGCGCGCCAAGCTGATGTTCCGCATCAAGGCGGCGATCCCGGCGGCGCTCCTGGAAAAGTACATCACCTACGTGAAGACCGGCCTGCCGGGGATGGCCTATGTCCGGCTCGATCCGGACGCCGAGTGGCCCGAGCACCTGGCGGTGAGGCTGCCCAGTGAATGACACCGGCGGCGCCGGGGACCCGTCGCGGAGCGCGGCCGTCCGGCTGTCGGGCGTCAGCCTGCGCTACAAGTCCACGGTCGCCCTGGCCGATGTGTCGGTCGACATCGACAGCGGCGGCATCGTGGGCTTCGTCGGGCCCGACGGGGTGGGCAAGTCGAGCCTCCTCGCGCTGGTCGCCGGCACCCGCGCCGTGCAGGAGGGCACGGTGGTGGTGCTCGGCGGCGACATGGCGGACGCGGCCCACCGCCGCCAGACTTGCCCGCGGATCGCCTATATGCCCCAGGGGCTCGGCAAGAACCTTTATCCGACGCTCACCGTCGCGGAGAACATCGACTTCTTCGGCCGCCTGTTCGGCCACGCGCGGGCGGAGCGGCGGCGGCGCACCGCGATGCTGGTGGACAGCACCGGCCTCGCCCCGTTCACGGACCGGCCGGCGGGCAAGCTGTCGGGCGGCATGAAGCAGAAGCTCGGCCTCTGCTGCGCCCTCATCCACGATCCCGACCTCCTCGTCCTCGACGAGCCCACCACCGGCGTCGACCCGCTGTCGCGGCGCCAGTTCTGGCGGCTGATCGACGACATCCGCGCCGCCCGATCGGGCATGAGCGTGCTCGTCGCCACCGCCTACATGGACGAGGCGGCCCGCTTCGACCGGCTGATCGCGATGGATGCGGGGCGGATCCTGGCCGACGCCGCGCCCGCCGAACTCCTCGCGCGCACCGGCAAGGCGACGCTGGAGGAGGCGTTCGTGGCACTGCTGCCGGAGGCACGGCGCCGCGACGGCCGGCCGGTCGAGCGCACGCCGCGCGCGCCCCAGGACGATGCGGTCGTCGCCATCGACGCGGAGGGGCTGACCAAGCGGTTCGGCACCTTCACGGCGGTGGAGGACGTCAGCTTCAGCATCGCGCGCGGGGAGATCTTCGGCTTCCTCGGCTCCAACGGCTGCGGCAAGACGACGACCATGAAGATGCTCACCGGCCTGCTGCCGGCGAGCGAGGGCCATGCCCACCTCTTCGGCCACGATATCGACCCGGACGACATCACCACGCGCCAGCGCGTCGGCTACATGTCGCAGTCGTTCTCGCTCTATGGCGAGCTGACGGTGCGGCAGAACCTCGAACTGCACGCGCGCCTGTTCCAGCTTCCCAAGGCGGAGATCGCCGGGCGCATCGCCGAGATGACGCAGCGGTTCGACCTCGGCCGCGTCCTCGACGCGTTGCCGGGCGCGCTGCCGCTCGGCCAGCGGCAGCGCCTGTCGCTCGCGGTGGCGCTGATCCACCGGCCGGAGATCCTGATCCTCGACGAGCCGACGTCGGGCGTCGACCCCATCGCGCGGGACGGCTTCTGGCGCCACCTGATCGAATTGTCCCGCCGCGATGGGGTGACGATCTTCATCTCCACCCACTTCATGAACGAGGCGGAGCGCTGCGACCGGATCTCGCTGATGCACGCGGGCCGGGTGCTGGTGACGGGAGCGCCGGCCGACATCGTCGCGGCGAGCGGGGTGGGGACGCTGGAGGCGGCCTTCATCGCCGCGCTGGAGGAGGCGGACGGCGACACCGCCGCGCCCAGGCCGCCGGCCGCGGCGCTGCGCCAGCCGGTCGCCGCCCGCCGGGAGCGCCCCGTCGCGCGCTTCAGCCTGCGCCGCCTCCTGAGCTACGCCCTGCGCGAAACGCTGGAGCTGCGGCGCGACCCGATCCGGCTGACCCTCGCCACCGTCGGCGCCGCGATCCTGATGGTGGTGATGGGCTACGGCATCAGCCTCGACGTCAACGACCTGCGCTTCGCCGTCCTCGACCGCGACCGCACGACAGTGAGCGAGGACTACGCCTTCACGCTGGAGGGGTCGCCCTATTTCACCGCCGCCGAGCCGCTCCTGAGCTACGGCGATATCGACGCGCGGATGCGGGCCGGCGAGATCAGCCTCGCGCTGGAAATTCCGCCCGGCTTCGGCCGCGACATCGCGCGCGGCGACGCGGTGGAGGTGGGCGCCTGGATCGACGGCGCGATGCCGACGCGGGCCGAGACCATCGAGGCCTATGCGCGCGGCGTGCACGCCAACTGGCTCGCCGCGAAGGCGCGCGAGCAGGGCCTCGGCGCCGGCGCCGCCGACCTCGTCAACATCGAGACGCGGTTTCGCTACAACCCCGACATCGAGAGCCTCGTCGCCATCGTGCCGGGCGTGATCCCCGTCCTCCTGATGCTGATCCCGGCCATGCTCGCCGCGCTCAGCGTCGTGCGCGAGAAGGAGCTGGGCTCCATCGTCAACTTCTATGCGACGCCGGCGACGCGGATCGAATTCCTCATCGGCAAGCAGCTTGCCTACGTGGTCCTGTCGACGGCGAGCTTCGTCCTCCTCACCGCGCTCGCGGTGTTCTTCTTCGGCGTGCCGCTGACGGGCAGCTTCGCCACGTTCCTCCTCGCGGCGATGATCTATACGGCCTCCGCCACCGCGCTGGGGCTGGTGTTCTCCACGTTCCTGTCGAGCCAGATCGCGGCCATCTTCGGGACCGCGATCCTGTCGATCCTGCCGGCCGTCAGCTTCTCGGGCCTCGTCAATCCGGTGACCTCGCTCACCGGCGTCGGCCGCGTCGTCGGCGAGATCTATCCGACGGCCCATTTCATCACGATCTCGCGCGGCATCTTTTCCAAGCAGCTCGGCCTGCCCGACCTGGGGCCGGAGATGACGGCCCTCGCGCTCTCGGTGCCCGTCCTCCTCCTCGTGGCGGCGGCGTTCCTGCGGAAACAGGAACGATGAGCGGCGCCGCGACGGTCTGGCACCTCGGCGTCAAGGAGCTGCGCAGCCTGCTGCACGACCGGGTGCTGTTCGCGCTGGTGCTCTACTCCTTCACGGTCGGCATCTACGCCGCGGCCGAGCATATCCCCGAGACGCTGCACCGGGCGCCCATCGCCATCGTCGACGAGGACCGCTCGCAGCTGTCGGAGCGCATCGCGGGCGCGCTCTATCCGCCCTATTTCGTGGCGCCGCTCGACATCACGCAGAGCGAGATGGACGCGCGACTCGACGAGGGCGACGTCACCTTCGCGCTCGTCCTGCCCGTGGACCTGCAGCGCGACGTGCTGCGCGGCCACCGCCCGGCGGTGCAGCTCAACGTCGACGCCACCCGCATCAGCCAGGCCTTCACCGGCAGCGGCTACGTGCAGCAGATCGTGTCGGCCGAGGTCGCCGAGTTCGTGAAGCGCTATCGGGAGGTGCCGGAGCTGCCCGTCGAGCTGACGACGCGGATCCGCTACAACCCGCTCCTCACCTTCTCCTGGTTCGGCGCGGTGATGGAGATCGTCAACAACGTGACGATGCTGTCCATCATCCTCACCGGGGCCGCGCTCATCCGCGAGCGCGAGCACGGCACGGTCGAGCACCTTCTCGTCATGCCGGTGACGCCGCTCCAGATCATGCTGAGCAAGGTGTGGGCGATGGGCTTCATCGTCCTGCTGGCGTGCGGACTTTCCATCGGCATCGTGGTGCGGATGCTGCTGGAAATGCCGATCGAGGGGTCGATCGCGCTGTTTCTGGTCGGCGCGGGGCTGCACCTGTTCGCCACCACCTCGATGGGCATCTTCCTCGCCACCGTGGCGCGGTCGATGCCGCAGTTCGGCCTGCTGGTGATCCTGGTGATCCTGCCGCTGGAGATGCTGTCGGGCGGGCAGACCCCGCGCGAGAACATGCCGGAGGCGATCCAGGCGCTGATGTCGCTGGCGCCGACCACCCATTTCGTGTCGCTGGCGCAGTCGATCCTGTTCCGGGGCGCGGGGTTCGGCGTGGTCTGGCCGCAATTCCTTGCGCTCATCGGCATCGGCGGGGTGCTTTTCGCGCTCGCCCTGTCGCGCTTCCGCTCCACGGTGGGCGCGGTGGGCTGAGGCGAGGCGCTATCCGCCGGGCGCCGCGTCCGGCCCGGTGGTCAGCGGCGTTTGCGGGCGATCAGGCCCACCGCCGACACCGCGACCGACAGCACCGCGACGGTGCAGAAGACCGCGATCACCGCCACCCCCGCCCAGTCGACCACGAAGCCGAGCTTGGCCGCGTCGCACTGCATCGCCCAGCCGGCGAACGCGAAAACGCCGATTAGCGGCACGACCGGCGCGATCGCGACGAACGTCCAGTTCCGCGCCACGGCGTCGGGGCGGCTCCAGAGCGCGGCGATGGCGAGGCCGCACAGCGCGATGCTGGCGAGCAAAAGCGGCCACACCCAAAACCCCAGGACGTCGCCGACATGGTCCGCGAAGCTGATACCGGAGCAAGTTTCCATCGTCGTTCTCCTCAGCGAACGGGCCTTGCCGCGTCCCTGGCCAACCGCTTTTCCCGCACGCCTTTGAAAACGCAGCCGGCTCAGCGCAATCCCCCCTCGATAGCCGCTCCCGTGCCGCCTCGGATTGACGATGCGCAACCGGCTCGGGCGCGCGCCGGTCCCGCCGCCGAAGGGCGCGCCACGCTGCGACGCCCGCGCGTTTGCGGCCGATATTTCGGGGGTTGCGTGGCAAAAACAGGTGCGCTATCACCGCGCCACTCGAGCGGTGCGGGTGTAGCTCAGGGGTAGAGCACAACCTTGCCAAGGTTGGGGTCGTGGGTTCGAATCCCATCGCCCGCTCCAGTCCTTGCCCAAAACTCCCACAATTCAGCCTGGCTCAGCCTCGCTTGTCGGGCGCCCGTCCGACGGATGGCGACGCCTTCGGCCGTCTCGCGACGCGCCGGAACCGCCGACCTGCCCTGGCAACGGGCGCTCGCGCCGGGCGGCGCGAGGGCGGGGCACCTCGGGCCCACACAAATCGTCGCGTCCGGGGAACGGGCTTTTCGCCCAAGAGTTGCGTATGATCGGAACCGTCCGTGGGGTTTCCGCTCGCCCGGGGCCGCCTCGGGCAGAGACCGCAAATTCTCGCTTTCCCGCACCGCCGCGACACCGCGCAACGCATGGTCAGGTCATTGTGAACGTCGATATCAAATCGAAAAAGGTTGAGAGCGCGAAGCCCGTTGCGCCGATGGCGGCCGCCTCGGCGCTGCGCGAAGGGCGCCCCGCGCCGCTCGGCGCGACGTGGGACGGGCTCGGCGTCAACTTCGCCATCTTCTCCGCCAACGCCACAAAGGTGGAGCTGTGCCTGTTCGACGAGACCGGGCAGAACGAGATCGAGCGCATCACGCTGCCCGAATACACCGACGAGGTGTGGCACGGCTATCTGCCCGAGGCGCGCCCCGGAACGGTCTACGGCTACCGCGTGTACGGGCCCTACGAGCCGGCCAACGGGCACCGCTTCAACCCCAACAAGCTGCTGCTGGACCCCTACGCCAAGCAGCTCGTGGGCAAGCTGGAGTGGAACCCGGCCCTGTTCGGCTACGTCATGGAAACGGGCGACGACACCACCTTCGACGAACGCGACAGCGCGCCCTTCATGGTCAAGGCCCGCGTCATCGACCCGGCCTTCACCTGGCACAGCCAGACCCGCCTGCAGACCCCGTGGGACCGGACCGTGTTCTACGAGATGCACGTGAAGGGCTTCACCAAGCAGCACCCCGGGGTGCGCGAGCCGCTGCGCGGCACCTATGCCGGTCTCGCCTCACCCGCGCCGCTCGCCTACGCGCGCTCGCTCGGCGTCACCGCGCTGGAGCTCCTGCCGATCCAGAGCTTCGTGGACGACAGCTACCTCACCGAGAAGGGGCTGACCAACTACTGGGGCTACAACACGCTCGCGTTCTTCTCGCCCGACCGGCGCTACGCGGCCAACCCGGACTTCGCCTTCGCCGAGTTCAAGGAGATGGTCGCCCGCTGCCACGACGAGCGGCTCGAGGTGATCCTCGACGTGGTCTACAACCACACGCCCGAGGGCAACGAGATGGGGCCGACGCTGTCCTTCAAGGGCATCGACAACGCGTCCTATTATCGCCTCGCCGAGGACAAGCGCTACTACATCAACGACACCGGCACCGGCAACACGGTGAACCTGTCGGACGGGCGCGTGCTGCAGCTGGTGATGGATTCGCTGCGCTACTGGGCGGTGGAGATGCGCGTCGACGGCTTCCGCTTCGACCTTGCCACCATCCTCGCCCGCGAGCCGCACGGGTTCGACGAGGACGGCCGCTTCCTCGACGCGATCCGTCAGGATCCGGTGCTCGCCGGCGTCAAGCTGATCGCCGAGCCGTGGGATTGCGGGCCCGGCGGCTACCAGGTGGGCCGCTTCGCGCCGGGGTGGGCGGAGTGGAACGACCGCTTCCGCGACACCATCCGCGCCTTCTGGCAGGGCGAGCCGGGCAAGATCCCCGAGGTCGCCGCGCGCATCACCGGCTCGGCGGACCTGTTCGACCGGCGCGGGCGCAAGCCCTGGGCCTCGGTCAACTTCCTCACCGCCCATGACGGCTTTACCCTCGCCGACGTGTTCGCCTACGACGACAAGCACAACGAGGCCAACGGCGAAGACAATCGCGACGGCCACTCCCACAACCTGTCGCACAACTACGGCGTCGAGGGGCCGACCGACGACGAGGCGATCAACGCGGTGCGCCAACGGCAGATCCGCAACATGCTGGCGACGCTGTTCCTGTCGCGCGGCACGCCGATGCTCCTGGCCGGCGACGAGCTCGCCCGCACCCAGCAGGGCAACAACAACGCCTATTGCCAGGACAACGAAATCTCCTGGCTCGACTGGGAGGGGCTGGAAGCCTGGCAGCTCGACCTCGCCCGCTTCACGCAGCACCTGATCGCCATCCGCCAGGCGTTGCCGCTGCTCCATCGCGGCCGCTTCCTCACCGCCCACGAGGACGAGGAGCTCGGCGTCAAGGATGTCGCCTGGCTGACGCCGACGGGCGACGAGATGACCGAGGAGCACTGGCTCGACGGCAACGCGCGCTGCTTCGGCGTGCTGCTCGACGGGCGGGCGCGGGAGACGGGCATCCGGGTCGGCAGCGACGCGACGCTCCTGGTGGTGCTCAACGCGCACGACGACGTGGTGGGCTTCACGCTGCCGCCGGCGGTGGGCGGGCGCGACTGGGTGTGCCTCGTCGACACCAACCGCCAGGGGCTGAGCGACATGCCGCGCCTGCCGGTCGGCCACGACTACCAGGTGACGGGGCGCTCGCTGCTCCTCTTCATGCTGCGCCCGGAAGGGGGCGCCCGCTCCGGCGGCACGGCCGACCGCTCGTTCGAGCACGTCGCCGACGTCCTGCAACGGCTCGACGACCTCGCCGGCCTGCCGGGACTGCGCGAGGCGGCCCAACCCGCCACCCCGCAGGCCGCCTCGTCCGGCACCCGCCAGAGCCCCGGCGGACCCGTGGCGAAATAACGGCCCCCGCCGCGGGGAGACGCGATGCCGCAGCCGCCGGGTACCCACCGGCGGCCGCGCTTGCAGCAAACCGGCAGTCGAGACTGCGTTCGGGGTCCGAATGTTAAATCGGCGCAAGTAATTCAAGTCAGGCGGAACAGACCACACCCTCTGCGAATTCTTAAGTTACCTCTCGCGCGGGCGCGGCCATCGCCGCGAACGGAGCGAGGCGAGCCGAAAGGGCACGACGATGGGTGAACTGACTGACAAGACCAAAGGCACCGCCAACAAGGCGGCCGGCAGTGTGAAGTCGGCCGTTGGCAAGGCGACCGACGATCCCAAGATGCAGGCCAAGGGCGAGGCGCAGAAGGCCAAGGGCACCGCGCAGAACATCAAGGGATCCGTGAAGGGCGCGCTCGGCGACGATATCTGAGCCACCGACGACGGCGACAACGAGGGGGCCTTGCGCCCCCTCGCATGCGTTTTGGGCCGGGACACCGGCCGCACCCACCCCCGCTGCCGCCCGGCCCGCGCGCCAACAGGCCCGGCCATCCCGCTTGAGCGGATCGCGCTCTACGCCTGCCGAAGCAGCGACTGCCGGAACGTGGTGGGCGCGATGCCCGCGACCCGGCGGAACGCGCGGGAGAAATGCTGCGAGTTCGCGTAGCCCACCGACATCGCCACATCGATGATCTTTGCCGAGGGGTCGGCCAGCAGCTCGCGGGCGCGGTCGAAGCGCGCGCCCTCGACCGCCTCCGAATAGGTGCGGCCGCTCCTGTGCAAGCGGCGCTGCAGGGTGCGCTTGCTGATGCCCAGGATCTCCGCGAGCTCGTCGAGCCGGGGATAGCTGTCGGCGAGATAGGGGCGGACCGCCGCCTGGAGCGCGGTATAGAACGTCCAGTCCGGATCCGAGTCTTCCCCCGTGGCCGCCCAGTGCGGTGCATGCCCGTTCGGCCTCGCGCCGCCGGCGACGGGGCATGGCCGCGCCAGGATGTCGCCGTCGACCAGGATCGAGGTGTGGGGCCGGCCGAGGACGATGCGCGTATCGGGGAAGGCCTCGTGCGCGGCAAGGGGTGGGCGGCGCGCGGAGACGAAGCTCATCTCCAGCGGGCACCAGAGCGGCCCGGCGATGCTGCGCATCAGCGAAACCATGGCCTGGATGTTCAGCCATTCGGCGAGGCAAAGGAACGGGTTGCGCTCGAACCCGGCCACATCGCAATGGATGCGCACCCGGTAGCCCTCGCGGTGGATGCCGGTGGCGAGCACGCTGTCGTCGCCGACGGCAAAGCGCAGGAACACCCGCAGCCGTTGCAGCCCGGTGGGCGCGCCGGCGATTGCGCGCCGCAGCGGCGTGCTGAGCGTCGCCAGCGAGGCGCGCTGGGCCGCGCGAAACCCCAGCTCCATCGGCTCGAAATCGCGGCTGCAGCGGGCGACCCAGTCGAGCGCCAGGGGGATGCTGATATAGGCGTCGGGCGTCCGCTCGATCCACGGCGGCAACCGCGAGCGATCGAGCTCGCGTTCGACGGGAACGCCGATCGCCCGGAATTCTTCGACAAAGAGGTGCAGATGCGCCGCGCGGACAATCGCGATATCCGCCATTTCGACCCTCACCAAACCGCGGCCCGGCCCGCCTCGTCGACGCTCGCACGCCATGGCGCGAAATGGTCCGACCGAGGCAATCCGTTGCGCCAGAGTTGCACCCTCTTGGGCGTGACACTAGCACGCAATATTTTGCACGAGAACGACCGCCACGCCGTCCGGCGCGCGTGAGGGGGCGAGCGGTTCATGGCGCGCGCGCCGGTGGCGCGAAATGGGCGTAAAGAGCCGCAGATCGCCGCTAGGAAACGTGCGAGCATTTGCGGCACGTCCGTCGGACGGCAACAAAAAGAGGGAGCCACGCCATGATCAAAATGACCGCCACCAGCGGCCTTGCCCTTGTCCTCGCAGCCGGCGCGGCGTGGGCCGAGGTGCCGGCCGCGACCGTGGAGGCGCTGTCCGCGCCGGCGAGCATCGAGACGCGCATCGGAACGCTGAATTTCAAGGACGGCGTGCCGACCAGCGAGACCGCGCAAACCGTCTACGACACGCTCCATTTCACCCGCGCGCTCAACGTCTACAACAACAGCTTCCGCGGCGCGTCCGCGCTGGCCCTCGTCAAGGGCTTCCAGGGGGTGGGTGCCGACAGCGGCGACATCATCATCTTCGAGGAGCTGATGGACGCCAACTCGCTGTTCCTGACGGCGAACGCCGACACCGTCTACTACCTCGGCTACATCGACCTGACGGACGGGCCGATGGTGGTGGACCAGCCCTCCGGCGGCGTCGGGACGGTCAACGACATGTGGTTCCAGTGGGTGATCGACATGGGCGGTCCGGGGCCTGATCGGGGCCTGGGGGGCAAGTATCTCCTGGTCGGCCCGGAATATGACGGGCCGCTGCCCGAGGGCGGCTATTTCGTCGCCCATTCCAAGACCAACAAGGTGCTCTATGCCCTGCGCGCCTACCTGGAGAACGGCAACGATCCGAAGCCGGCGGTCGAAAACGTCAAGCAGAACCTGAAGATCTATCCCTACGTGCCGGGCAGCTTCGGCACCTCCATCGCGCAAGCGCTCGAGGGCACGGTCAAGCTGGCCGGCGAGCCGAAGATCCCCGAGGTGAAGTTCATCGACGCCAGCGGCCTGTCGTTCAACACCATCCCGCCCAGCGACTACGGCTTCTTCGAGCTGATCAACGAGAACGTGCAGAGCGAGCCGGCCACCAGCTACGACGTGGAGCTCGCCGGCCAGCTCGCGGCAATCGGGATCGTGCACGGCAAGGAGTTCGCGCCGGACGAGCGGATGAAGAAGATCCTGAGCGATGCCGCGCAGGTCGGCCAGGCCGCCGGCCGGGCGCTCAACTGGCGCTTTGCCCAGGAGCACCCCGACTGGGCCTATTACGAGGGGTCCAACTGGGGCAACATGCTGTTCGAGGGCGGGGCGTTGTTCGAGACGCCGCCGCCGGCCTTCGAGGACGGCACGTTCAAGCCCTATCCGCCGACCGGGGCGCGCACGCTCGATTCGCGCGCGGCCTTCTACTACGGCTACACGCTCGACAGCCCCGGCATGATCATGCGCATCCCCGGCGTCGGTTCGCAGTACCTGATGGGCTTCCTCGACAGCGAGGGCGAGCCGTTCGACGGCGCCAAGACCTACAAGGTCGTGCTGCCCAAGGATATTCCGGCCGAGGCGTTCTGGTCCTTCACGCTCTACGACAACCAGACCCGCTCGATGCTGCAGACGCCGCAGAAATACCCGCGCGCCGGCAGCCAGAGCTATCCGACGCCCGCCGCCGAGGCCGCGCAGGACGGTACCACGACGGTCTATTTCGGCCCCGAGAAGCCGGCCGACGTGGCCGACGGCAACTGGATCCAGACCGACCCCGCCAAGGGCTGGTTCACGCTGCTGCGCCTCTACAGCCCGCTGCCTTCCTTCTTCGACAAGTCGTGGCGCCCGAGCGAGATCGAACGCGTCGCCGACTGACGCGCGCTGCGGCGGGCCGGCCCCGCCGCAAACAATTTGCGGGCGGGGCTTCGGCGCCGCCCGAAACCCGATCGGCAGCCTCGGCGCGGGCTCAGCGCAGGGAGGAATCGAGCCGGTCGCGCAGCGCGTCGCCGAGCAGGCTGACCGACAGCGTCGTCAGGAAGATGACGACGCCGGGGGCCGCCGGCAGCCACCAGTAGAGCGCGATGTAGGGCCGCGAATCGTTGAGCATCAGGCCGAGCGAGGTCAGCGGCGGCTGGATGCCGAGGCCGAGGAACGAGAGCCCCGCCTCGAGCAGGATCGTCTCGGGCAGGTTGAGCGTGAGCTGCACCACGATCGCGCTGGCGACGTTGGGCAGGATGTGGACGAGGTAGATGCGCCGGGGCGGCAACCCCGCCGCCCGCGCCGCCTCCGCGTAGCCGCGCGTCTTGGCGTCCACCACCACGGCGCGGGCGAGGCGGGCGAACCGCTCCCAGCCGTAAAACCCCACCAGCACCACGAACAGGGCGAGATCGTTGCCGAAGAAGGCGATCACCAGCAGGGCGAAGATGAGGAACGGCATCGCCGCCTGCACGTCGACGAGCCCCATCACCGCCTCCTCCACCACGCCGCGGAAGTGGGCCGCCAGGAAGCCCAGCGCCGAGCCGAAGATGGCGCCGATGGCCGTGCCGAGCACCGCCACGATCATCGAGATGCGGATGGCGTAGATCAGGCGGGACAGCACATCGCGCCCGAGATGATCGGTGCCCAGGAGATGCCCCGGCTCGCCGCCCGCGAAGGACGGCGGCGACAGGCGCGCCATCAGGTCCTGCTCGGCATACCCATAGGGCGCGATCAGCGGCGCGAAGGCGGCAAGCACCACCATGACCGCCAGGAAGGCGCAGGCGAGCGTGACGACGGGCGAAATCGTGGGGGTTCTAACGGCGGATGACACGGAGTTTCGGATTGAGCAGCACGTAGCTGATGTCGATCAGGAGGTTGGCGAGAACCATCGCTCCGGCGAAGACCAGGACGAGCGCCTGGACGATGGCGAGATCACGGTGGGTGACGGAGGTGATGAGGAGCCGCCCGATGCCGGGCCATGCGAAGATCCATTCCACGATGATCGAGCCGGCAATGAGCTTGCCGAGGGAGAAGCCGAACAGGGTGACGAGGGGGATCGCCGCGTTCGGCAGCACGTCGCGCAGCATGACGGCGCGGCCCGGCCACCCCTGCGCATGGGCGGCCAGCACATGCGGCTGGCCGAGGATCTCCAGCACCGCCGAGCGCGTGAAGCGGGCGAACTGCGCGCCGAAATAGCCCGTCAGCGTGGCGACGGGCAGCACGAGGTGCGCCCACGTCCCGTAGCCGGAGCTCGGCAGCCACCGGAGCTCGACCGCGAAGAACCAGATCAACAGGATGCCGATGAGATATTCGGGCAGGCTGTGACCGGCGACGGCGACGGCCATCACCGCCCGGTCGAGCGCCCGGCCCCGGTGCATCGCCGCGAGGGCGCCGAGGGGGATGCCCATCAACAGCGTCGCCAGCAGCGTCCACCCCATCAGGACAAGCGTTTTCGGCACCCGCTCCACGATGATGCCGACCGCGTCGCGCCCATCGGCGAAGGAGCGCCCCAGCGTGCCGCTGAACAGGCCCTTCCAGAACGACACGTATTGTTCGACGAGCGACCGATCGAGGCCCCACAGCACGCGGTAGGTCTCGATCACCTCCGGCGGCGTCGTCTCCACCGGCAGCAGCGAGTGCATCGGATCGCCCGTCAGGCGCAGGACGACGAAGGTGATCGTTACCACGAGCCAGATCGTCAACAGCGCCCGCACGATCTTGGTGAGGATGAAGCGGGTCACGCGGCGGCGCCCGCCGAAAGGGGCGGCCACGGGGCGCGCGCGGTGTCGGCCGCCACCGCGTGGCAGGCGACTTGGCGGCCGTCCGGCAGCGGCGCCAGCGGCGGCTCGAGGGCCCGGCCGGGGGCGGCGGCGCGCGGGCAGCGGGGATGGAAGCGGCAGCCGGGCGGGATGTCGCCGCCGCTCGCCGGCTCGCCCTCCAGCGGCGGCACGCGCGGCGCGTCGGGGTCGAGGCGCAGGAGCGCGGCGATCAGGGCGACCGCGTAGGGGTGGGCGGGCGCGTGGTAGACTTGGTCGGCCGCGCCGATCTCCACCACCACGCCGAGATACATCACCGCAATGCGGTCGCTGAGAACGCGCACCACGCGCAGGTCGTGCGAGATGATCACCACCGTCAGCGCGCGCCGCGCCTTGAGGCGGCCGATCAGCTCGATCACCTGCGCCTGTACCGACAGGTCCAGCGCCGAGGTCGGCTCGTCGAGCACCACGAACTCCGGGTCGATGACGAGGCTGCGGGCGAGGAGCGCGCGCTGGCGCTGCCCGCCGGACAGCTGATGCGGGTAGCGTGCGCCGAGCGCGGCATCGAGGCCGACGTCCGCCAGCGCCGCCGCCGCCTTGCGCCGCGCCTCGGTGGCGCTGGCGGCAAGGCCGTGGACGCGCGCCATCTCGGCCACGTGCGCGCCCACGGTGAGGCGCGGATTGAGCGCCAGCAGCGGATGCTGGAACACATACTGGATGCGCCGGCGCGAGGCGCGGAAGGCGGCCCCGTCCTTGCCCGGCAACGGGGCGCCGCCGTAGCGGATCTGCCCGGCCGTCGGCGGCTCCAGCCCGCTGAGGACGCGCCCCAGCGTGCTCTTGCCGCAGCCGCTTTCGCCCACCACGCCCAGCGTCTCGCCGTGCACGACGGAAAGGTCCACCCCGTCGACGGCGTGGACGGTTCCGCGCCCGCCGCGCGCGCGATAGTGCCGCGACACCCCTTGCGCCTCCAAAAGGATCACGCCGGCACCGGGTGGTGGCAGGCGACGAAGCCTTCGCGCAGGCGCGCGAGCGGCGGGCGGGCGTGGCGGCAAATTTCGCCGGCGCGCTCGCAGCGGGGGGCGAAGGCGCAGCCGGGCGCACCGGCGCGCGCGACGGTGGTCGCCGGCGGCAGCGGCGCGCGGTGGGCGCGGCCATGCTCGGGCGGCACCGAGGCGAGGAGCCCCAGCGTATAGGGATGGGCGGGCCGGCGCAGCAGCGCGCGCACCGGCGCGGTCTCCACCACGCGGCCGGCGTACATCACCGCCACCTGTTCGGCCGAGCGGGCGATCACGCCGAAATCGTGGCTGACGATCAGGAGCGCCGTGCCGGTCTCGGCCCGCAGCCGCTCGATGAGATCGAGGAGTTGCAACTGGGTGGTGACGTCGAGCGCGGTGGTCGGCTCGTCGGCGATGAGGAGGCTCGGCTCGCCGGCGAGCGCGCCCGCCATCATCACGCGCTGGCTCTGGCCGCCGGACAGTTCGTGCGGGTAGGCGGGCAGGTGCCGGCGCGACAGGCCGACCCCTTCCAGGAGCCGCGCCGCGACGTCGCGCGCCGGGGTGCCCAGGAGCCCCCGGTGCAGGCGCAGGAGCCCGGTGAGGCCGCGCCCGACCGTGCGCACCGGATTGAGCGAGGCGACCGGATCCTGGAACACGATGGCGACGCGCCGGCCGCGCTCGGCCACCAGCTCGCGGGCCGAGAGCCCGGTGAGCGTGCGCTCTCCCAGCCGCACGGTGCCCCCGGTCTGGATCAGCGGGCGCGGCAGGAGCCCCATCACCGCGAGGCACGTCAACGACTTGCCCGATCCGCTTTCCCCCACGATGCCGAGCGACCCGCCGGCCGGCACCGAAAGCGAGACGTCGGCGACGATGGGCGCCGCCGGCGCCGCGCGGGGCGCCACCGTCAGGCCCTCGACGCGCAGGAGGGGGGCCGGCGAGGCGGCAACAACACTGAGGGGCGGCAGCGTGTGCGCCGCCCCTTCCGCCAATGCGCTCACAGGGCTCAGAACGTCAGATTGTGGGGACGCAGGTCCATCCACTCGAAGGTCACCGGACGCCAGCCGATGGACTTGCGCACGCCATAGAGCTCGTAGGGGCGGTAGAGCGGCGTGCCGGGCGCCTCGTCGTCCCAGATGGTCAGCGCGCGCTGGAAGGCGGCGGTGCGGTCCGGGCCGTTGGGGGAGACGCGGATGGTGTCGAGCAGGCCGTTGAACTCCTCCGGCGCGTTCCAGCCGTAGGTGGTCTGCACGGTGGAGCCGGCGTGCCAGTCGGTGGTGAGCGGGGCGACCGGATCGGCGACCGGGAAGCCGTTGGACCAGTTGCGGGTCATCAGCCCGTCGTCCAGCACCTGGCCCCAGTTCTCCTTGATCTCGATCTCGACGTTGAGACCGGCTTCCTGCCACCACTGCTGCATGGCCTGGGCGGCGGCGACGGAGTTCACGTAGTAGTCGTTGAGCGTGCGGTAGCTGATCGGCTCGCCGCTATAGCCCGCTTCCGACAGGAGCCGCTTGGCCTCGGCGATGTCCTGGCGGTAGGCGGGGCGGTCGGCGTCGTAGGCCGGGCCCTGCATCGGCAGCTGGAAGCCGTTCGGCACGCCCGCGAGGCCCGCCCACAGGGCCTGGTTGAGGCGCTCGCGGTCGATCGACAGGTGCATCGCGCGGCGGACGCGCGCGTCGGCGAGGGGGCCCACCTGGTTGTGGACGATGAGGTGGGTGTTCTCGATCTGCGCGCCGCGGCCGTCGACATTGTCGTAGCGCTCGATGAGGGGCAGGCTGTCCGGCGCCAGGGCGCAGACGATGTCGTACTCGCCCGAGATGAGCCCGGCGACGCGCGTGGCCGTCTCCGGCACGACGACGAAGGAGATCGTGCGCGCCGTCGGCCGCCCGCGCCAGTAATCGTCGTTGGCTTCCAGGATGATGCGGTCGCCGCGGATCAGCTCTTTCTGCTTATAGGGGCCCGTGCCGACCGGCTGCAGGTTGAAGCCCTCGAAGCCCTTGGTGCGGAAATCCTCTTCCGGCACCACCCAGGCGATCCAGGAGGCGAGGCGCTTCTCCATCGCGAAGTCGGGGTCCTTGGTCACGAACTCGACCGTGTTGCCGTCGAGCGCGGTGACGCTTTCCAGCGCCGGGCGGAAATAGACGGCGCGCGGCGTCAGCGGGCTCTCGCCGAAGAAGCGCTCCTCGCCGAAGGAGAAGGCGACGTCCCGCGCCGTCATCGGCTTGCCGTTGTGGAAGACGACGTCGTCGCGCAGCTTGATGCGCACGGTGCGCGGGTCGACCCGCTCGATGCCGGTGGCGAGGCCGGGCAGGATCTTGGTGCCGGAGCCGTCCGCCGCGCCGAGGAAATCGCGATAGAACAGCGTGTCGTACATCGCGTTCACCACGCGCATGCCGATGTTGGAGATGGCCTCGATGGGCTCGTGACCGTCGCGCAGGCCCTGCACGGCGATGACGATGTCGGGCCGCTCGCCCTGCGCCAAGGCGGGGCGGGGGAAGCTCAGCGCTGCGCTGCCGACGGCGGTCGCGCCGCCTATAAGGAAGGAACGGCGCGTGGTTTCGCTCGAAGACGGCATCGACGGATCCTCTGAATTGCGTGGTTCTGGCGGGCGAGGATCTAGCCCGCCGTCGTGACGGCTGAGCGAATACGATGTGAATGTTTTACGTCATCCCCGTCATACTCGTCACAGCTTTGTCACAACCTGGGCCCTGGGGCGATTCAGGCGCGGGAAAGCTCCAGCCAAGCGGGGAAATGATCGGACCCGGCCGCCTGCTGGTCGACCCAGGCGCGCACCACCTCCCCGGCGAGGCCCGGCGACAGGAAGATCTGGTCGAGCCGCATCAGCTGGTAGGGCGGGCGCATGCTGCGGATCGTAAAGGCGTCGCCGTGGAGCGGATCGTGCCCGGCGGCGACCCAGCTGTCGACGAGGCCGAGATCGGCGCCGACGAAGCGCCGGTACTCCTCCGAATCGGGCTGGAAGTTGAGGTCGCCCATCAGCACCAGATCGTCGGGGAAGGGGATGGCAGGGTCGCCGTCCATCCAGAAGTCGCCCTCGTGGTGGTGGCCGGACCAGGACGCGCCGTCGGCCGGCAGCCGGCGCAGGAGGTCGAGGATCGCGTCGGTCTGGGCAAGGCGCGTCTTGGCGCCGATGTGGCACATGTGGGTGACGTAGACGCGCAGCGGGCCGCCGGGCGCGTCGATCACCGCCTCCAGCAGCACGCGATCCTGCGACCAGACGCCATCGGTTTCGCCGCGCGGCAGGCGCGGGGCGCGGAACGACAGGATCGGCCAGCGCGACAGGATCATGTTGCCGTGCTGCCGGCGGCGGCCGCGCTGTGCCGCCGATGCGCCCGCCGGGTCGGCGACGTGCGCGGCGACGTCGTAGCCGCCCGCGAACGCCCAGTAGTAGCCCGGCAGCAGGTCCGCCAGCGCCTCGGCCTGGTCCTCCCGGCCGGTGCGGCGCCAGAAGCGGTCCACCTCCTGCAGGCCGATGATGTCGGCGCCGGCGAGGGCCTCGGCCACGCGAGGCAGATCGAAGCGACCGTCCTGCCCCAGGCTGAACTGAATGTTGTAGGTGACGATCTTCACGGAAAACCCCTTTCGCGCGCCCGCGCCGGCGCCGCCGGATCGGCGGTGCGACAGGGCGCGCAATTAGGCCGCCGACATGACAGGGGATTGACGGGGCGCCGCCCGCTGCGCCCCCTGTCACGACGCCGAGAGGGGCCGCCGATCGGGGTGGATTTTTGGTTTGCCCAGGGCGTAAGCCATAGGGGCCGCGGGCGTGGCCTGCGCGCGCGGGACAGGCGAAAGGGACATCACGTGCAATATCTCGATGCGGACGGGCACGGCCTCGGATTCGACCCGTTCAAGGCGATCGTCGCGCCGCGGCCCATCGGCTGGATTTCGACGGTGGACGGCGAGGGGCGGCCCAATCTGGCGCCCTATTCGTTCTTCAACGCGCTCGCGTCGAAGCCGAACATGATCGCCTTCTCCTCCGAGGGCCTGAAGCACTCGATGAAGAATGCGCGCGCGACCGGCGAGTTCGTGTTCAACCTCGCCACGCGCAAGCTGGTCGATGCGATGAACCAGTCGTCCTTCACCTACGCGGACGGGATCAACGAGTTCGAGGAGAGCGGGCTCACCATGACGCCGAGCATCGCGGTCAAGCCGCCGCGCGTCGCCGAGGCGGCCGCGGCGCTGGAGTGCCGCGTCGTCCACCAGCTCGATTTCGTCGACCTCGACGGGCAGCCGACCGATGCCTTCCTCGTCATCGGGCAGGTGGTCGCCACCTATATCGACGACGCCTTCCTCAAGAACGGCCGCTTCGATGCCGTTGCCGCCGGCACCATCGCCCGTTGCGGCTACCGCGACTACGCGCAGGTCACCGACATGTTCGAGCTGCTGCGCCCCACCGATGGGGGCGAATTCCGCGGCTGAGACGCCGCGGAAGGGGCCGGTCCGGGGTCTCTCCCAGAGCATCCCGCGCCCGGTCGGGCGCAGGCAAGATTAGAGGCCGCGGCTCTTCAGGATCGCGTCGAGGCGCGGGTAGACACGCCGCGCGTTGCCCTCGAACACCTTGCGCTTGTCCTCGGCCGGGATGTCGAGGGCGTCGATATAGCGCTTGGTGTCGTCGAAATAGTGGCCCGTCTCCGGGTCGATGCCCTTCACCGCGCCCAGCATCTCGGAGGCGAACAGGATGTTGCCGGCGTCGATGACGCGGAACATGCAGTCGATGCCGGCCTGGTGGTAGACGCAGGTGTCGAAGAACACGTTCTTCATCACGTGCTCGGTCAGCGGCGGGCGCTTCATCATGTCGGCGAGCCCGCGATAGCGGCCCCAGTGGTAGGGCACCGCGCCGCCGCCATGGGGGATGATCAGCCGCAGGTCCGGGAAATCCTTGAACAGGTCCCCCTCGATGAACTGCATGAAGGCGGTGGTGTCGGCACACAGATAGTGGGCGCCGGTGTGGTGGAAGTTGGGGTTGCACGAGCCGGACACGTGGATCATCGCCGGCACGTCGAGCTCGACCATCGCCTCGTAGAACGGATACCAGCACGGGTCGGTCAGGGGGCGCCCCTTCCACCACCCGCCGGAGGGGTCGGGATTGAGGTTGCAGCCGACGAAGCCGAGCTCCCCGACCGTGCGGCGCAGTTCGGCGATGCAGCTCTCGATGGGGGTGTCGGGGTTCTGCGGCAGCTGCGCCACGCCGATGAAGTTGTCGGGGAAGAGCTGCGTGACGCGGTAGATGAGGTCGTTGCACTCGCGCGTCCACGCCTCGGAGACGGCGAAATCGCCCTCGTGGTGGGCCATGCCCGACGCGCGCGGCGAGAACAGGGTGAGGTCCGAGCCGCGCTCCTTGAGGAGGCGCAGCTGGTTGTTCTCGATGCTCTCGCGGATCTCGTCGTCGGAGATCGCGGCGAGCTGCGGCGCGGCGCCGGTTCCGTCCGCGAACGCCTTGAGCTGGGCGTTGCGGAAGCTTTTGAGCTGGCCGGGCTCGGTGGTGTAGTGGCCGTGGCAATCGATGATCATCGTCAGTTCTCCGGCCCGTCGCGGTAGACGAGGCCCTTCTTGGCGAGCGGTTCGCGCATGTTGTTCATGTCGAGGCCGAGTTCGCCATTCTTATAGCGCTCCCGGATCTTGGCCTCGCGCTGTTCGCGCGCTTCGGACGCCGCAAGCACCGACGCGGCGTTCGCGCGCGGCACCACGACCACACCGTCGGTGTCGGCGACGACGATGTCGCCGGGGTTGACGAGCTGGCCGGCGCACACCAGCGGCAGGTTGACGTCGCCGGGCACCTCCTTGACCGTGCCCTGCGCCGAGATCGCTCTGGACCAGACCGGAAAGCCCATCGCCTCCAGGTCGTCCACATCGCGGCAGCCGGCGTCGATGACGAGGCCGCGGCAGCCGCGCGACATCAAAAGCGTGGCGAGGAGGTCGCCGAAATAGCCGTCCTCGCACGGGGAGGAGGGGGCGACCACCAGGATGTCGCCGGGGGTGACGAGTTCGGCCGCCACGTGGATGGTCCAGTTGTCGCCGGGGGCGACGCTCGCGGTCACGGCCGATCCGGCGATGCGCGCGCCGCGCCAGACCGGGCGCATATGGGAGCCCATCAGTCCGGTGCGGCCCTGCGCCTCGTGGATGGTGGCGACGCCGTAGTTTGCGAAGGCGTCCACGGTGGCGCTGTCGGCGCGGTGGATGGTGCGGATGGCGGTGGGCATCGAGATCTCCTCAACTCGCGGCGCAGGCGGCGAAACCGGCCGCGAGTGCGGCCTTGTCCAGATGGCGGCCGATGAAGACGAGCCGGCTGCGGCGCGGCTCGTCCGGGCGGAAGGGCCGCGCCCAGTCGCCGGTGAACAGCGCGTGCACGGCCTGGATGGCGAGCATCCGCTCCTCCCCGGCGATGGCGACGAGCCCCTTCATGCGCATGATGTCCTCGCCGTGGCGGGCGAGGAGGTCGCCGAGCCACGCCTCCAGCCTGGCGAAATCCATCGGCGCCTCCGAGGTCAGCGACAGGCTGTCGATGCCGTGAAGGTGCGCGTCGGCGCCGTGCGCGTGGTCATGGTCGTGCGCGTGGTCGTGATCGTGGTGCTCGTGGTCGTGATGGTCGTCCTCGCCGAAATCGCCGAGCCGGGCGAGATCGAAGGCGCCGCGGCCGAGGATCTTCGGCACGTCGATGTCCGCCTGCACCGTGCGGTGGATCGGGGCGGTCCGGTTGAGGTCGCGGATGAGGGCCTCCACCGGCGCCGGATCGTCCACCAGGTCGGTCTTGTTGAGGAGGATCTGGTCGGCCAGAGCGATCTGCTCGGCGGCCACCTCGCTGTCGGCGAGCGCGGCGGCGATGTCGCGCGCATCGACGACGGCGACGATGGAATCGATCACGCTCGCCTCCGCCAGGAACGCGTCGACCAGGAAGGTCTGCGCGATGGGGCCGGGGCGGGCGAGGCCGGTGGTCTCCACCACCAGCGCGTCGAAGCGGCCGGGCGGGGTGAGGAGCGTGCGCGCCGCGCGCACCAGGTCGCCGCGCACGGTGCAGCAGACGCACCCGTTGGTCATCTCGATCAGCTCTTCGCCCACGCCGGCGACGAGATCGCCGTCGATGCCGATCTCGCCGAACTCGTTGACGATCACGCCGTAGCGCCGGCCGTGGTCGCCGGTGAGGATGCGGTTGAGCAGCGTCGTCTTGCCGGCGCCGAGGAAGCCGGTCAGCACGGTCACGGGGATGCGCTGCGTCACGGCGCGAACGCTCGCGGCGGTGCGGGGCGGAACTTGTCGATCATGCCGGCAGGGTGGCCCCGCCGGATGGCCGCGTCAAACCCCGGCGCGGGGCCGCCCCGGACGGGCCGGGGCCTATAGCCACGGCATCAGCGAGGCGTGGATCACGTCGTCCTCGCCCATGCCGCCGACGGACCGGATCGCCAGGTCCGCGTCCTCCAGCTTGTAGCGGTGGGTGGGGATGAGATCGAGCGGGAAGCGGCCCGCGGCGAGCTGCTTGAGTGCCAGCTCGCACGCCAGATAGGAGTGCCCGCGCGCGCTCTTGATGGTGATGTACTTCACCCCCACGCGCCCGACCGGGAAGTTGGGGAACTCGGCGATCTCGTTCTGCAGCAGGAGCACACCGCCCTTGCGCTTGAGCGCCTCGATGCCGAGCAGGATCGGCATCGTGCCCGCCCCGGCCGTGCAGTCGAGCGAGACGTCGACGCCGCGCCCGCCGGTGATCGCGTTGATGCGCTCCAGCGGGTCTTCCTGCTTCACGTCGATCACGTAGTCGGCGCCGAGCTTCTTGGCGACCTCCATGCGCGCGCGGTCCTTGGTGGTGCCGGTCACGATGATCAGCGAGGCGCCGGCCTGCTTGCAGGCGACCACCTGGCTGAGGCCCTGCTGGCCCGGCCCCTGGATCAGCACGCTGGAATCGTAGCCGACGCCGCAATCGAACAGCGCCCACTCGATGCCGTTGGCCATCGGCGTGACGACGCCGGCAAGCTCCGCCGACACCCCGTCCGGCACCTTGTGCACCACCGCGTTCCACGGCAGGTACATGTACTGCGCGAAGCCGCCCCAAAGGTGCGGCGGCCGCTCGGCTGTGGTGTAGCCGTAGCGGATCGCCTCCTTGTTGTAGCGCCAGTCGGTCCAGTCGCAGTGGCGGTACTCGCCCTTGTGGCACCACTCGCATTTGAAGCACGGCACGTAGTGCTCCACGAACACCAGGTCGCCTTCCTTGACGCCCTTGCGCTCGACGAACTTCCTGCCCGCCTTGGCGATCGTGCCGATGTTCTCGTGCCCCATGATGACCGGCGAGCCGACCGTGGGCTTGGAGTAGATCTTCACGTCGGTGCCGCAGATGCCGGCGACTTCCATCTTCACCAGCGCGCCGTCCTCGGGCACGTCCGGCATCGGATATTCGCGCAGCTCCAGCGTGTTCGGCGCGACCCGCACCATTGCCGCAACCTGTTCGGCCATGCCGCTTCCTCTATCCTCAATTGAAGTCGCACCGAATTTCGGTTGCGGCGGACGCGAAGTCCAATACGCGGGAACGCTGACCGGTGTAACGAATTCGCCTGACGTGCCCGGCGGTATCCTTGCTAGGTTCCCAACCCGATGAACGCGGTGTTCGGCAATGTCGGTCGGCGGGTGGCGGCCCAGAAGCGGGTCGAGGCGTGGACGCACGCGCGCTTTTCCCTCGGGCCCTCGGGTATCGCCATGGCGGCCGAAATCGCCTGCGTGGTGCCAGGATGTCCGCCGATCGAGACGGTCGTGGCGTTCTGGGGCGAGGACGACGTGCGCTACCGCTTCAAGGTCTTCAAGCCGATCGCCGCGGTGAGCGAGGACGATATTCCGTTCGCCTGGCTGAAGCCGGCGCTGCTCGACGAGGAGGATCTAGGACTTGCTTGCTGCTGAACCCAATCGATTTGGCTCACCGTGGAGGATGGCATGGCGCTCACGCTGAAGACGGTTTCGCGCACGTCGGGCGTCAACAAGGCGCTGAAGGCCGGTGAGATCCCGGTGGCGGGCGCCGACCTCGAGTGGGTCGAGGTCAACCCGCTGATCAAGGCGTTCCGCCAGATGGTGCGCGAGAACGCCTACGATGTCTGCGAGATGGCGCTCACCACCTACGTCTGCGCCAAGGAGCACGGCGCCCGCTTCACGGCGCTGCCGATCTTCCTGGTGCGCGCCTTCCACCACGGCGCGGTCCTATTGTCGGAGCGGGCCGGGATCACCCACCCCAAGGAGCTCGAGGGCAAGCGCGTCGGCGTCAACCGCGGCTACACGGTGACGACGGGCGTGTGGGCGCGGGCGGTCCTGGCGGACGAGTACGGCGTCGACCTGTCGAAGATCACCTGGGTGCTGTCGGGCGACGAGCATGTCGCGACCTGGCAGCGGCCGGCCAACGTGGTGCCGGTGGGCGAGGGCGGCGACGTCACACGCATGCTGATCGAGGGCGAGCTGGCGGCCGCCGTCGGCGTCGACAGCGACGATCCCGCCGTACGCCCGCTGGTGGCCGACCCCGTCGCCGCCGGGCTCGACGCGCTGCGCCGCACGGGCGTGTGGCCGATCAACCACCTGGTTGTGGTGCGCGACGAGCTCCTCGCGGCCAACCCCGGTCTCGCCAAGGCGCTGTTCACCGCCTTCACCGAAGCCAAGCTGCGCTACGTCGAGGCGCTGCGCGAGGGGACGGAAACGGACGAGGTCATGCAAAAAGTGATGGCTGTGATCGGCGATCCGTATCCCTACGGCATCGAGCCCAACCGCAAGACGCTGGAATCGCTGATCGGCCACGCCCTGTCGCAAGGCATCATCACCAAGAAGGTGGCGGTGGAGGACCTGTTCGACCGCTCCACCTGGCCGCTGGTGGGCTGATCCTGCGAGGGGGATGGACGGCGCTGCGCGCCGGCTTTTTTGTCAAGGCGAGGGAAGTTCCTCCCTCGCGCTCCCTCCATCTCGGCGATGGCCAGGGTTCCAAGATCAGAGGCCCTTCGGGCCTTTGACTTGAAACCCCGATCGACGGTCGGCCGGGCTGCGGCGAGGTCAAGGGGTTCGCTTCGCCCGTCCTCGCCATGCTCGGCTGCGCCTGCGCGTGGCTCCGGGCGGCCCCTTGACCTCGCCGCAGCCCTTTTCGCTAAGCCGTGTGCCGGGCCAGGAAGTCCAGGAGGCGCGGCGGGGCGGTCGCCTCGGTCTGGTCGTCCGGGGCGAGGTCGACGAACTCGGCCGCCGGCAGGCACTCGGCGAGATAGCGCGCGGCCGAGGCGGCGTGCGCGCCGTCGCCGCCGGGCACCACCAGCGCCGGCACATCGCACGTCATCAAGGCCTCCGGCTCGGCGCCGGGCGCGGTGTCGCGGTCGAGCAGCGCGCGGCACATGCCGGTGAGCGTGAGGATGTAGCGGTCCGTGTCCAGCGCCGCGTAGCGGGCCGCGAAATCGGCATCGGCCCGGATCACCGACGCCCACGGGCCGACGCGCGGATCCTTGCCGAACGTGTCGCTGGTCTCCTGCGCCAGCGCCACCACGCCGGCGGTCCCCACCTCGGCCACGGTGGCAAGATGGCGCGCGAACCGCATCTGCCCGTTGATGCGGTAGCGCGCGCCGCCCACGGGCCAGTAGAGCACCATCGCGGCCACCCGCTCCGGATGGCGCGTGCCGAACAGCGCCACGGGCGACACGCCCATGCACCCGCCCAGGAGGTGCGCCTTGTCGATGCCGAGATGGTCGAGCAGCGCGCGGCCCTGGTCGACATAGTCCGCCCAGGTGACGATCTCCACGCGCCCGCCCGACTGGCCCGTCTCGCGCCGGTCGAACAGGATGCACGAATAGTGCGCGCTGAGGTGCTTCAGGATCTCGATGCGCTTGTAGACGCCGAGCCCGGTCCACTTCTCCACCGTCGCGTCGAAGCCGCCGGGCGAATACATCAAGAGCGGCGGGCCTTCGCCCACCACCTCGTAGCGGGTGCGAATGCCGTTGAGATCGGCGAAAGCCATGGTCAGCCTCCGAAGGTGGCGGGCTTGGAGCCCTTGATCTGGCGCGCGGCGCGCACGTCGGCGGCCAGCGCCTCCAGCGCGGCCAGCGTCGTCTTGGCGACGTTGGCGTAGCCGTCCGCGTTGCTGTCGAGGAAGCTCGCCCCGTAGCCGATGGCCGCGTGGGCCATGCGCACCCGCCCGTCGAGCCAGGGCCCGCCGCCGAAGCCGCCCAGCACCGGGATCGACACCGCCGCCACCACCGGCGGCCCCGCGATGGGCCCCGAATTGGTGAAGTCGAGCACCGAGGCGCCGGCCGCCTCCAGCATCTTGGCCTCTTCCACCAGCGCGTCGGTCATGCCGGGCGGCATCGCGGCGCCTTCCTGGTTGGCATAGTCGAGCCCGAACTTGAGCGCCGTCTGCGGCGTGACGCCGAACTGCGCGAACACCGGGATGCCGGCGCGCGCGATGGCGGTGACGGCTTCGGGATAGTCGGCCGCGCCGTCGAGCTTCACCATGTCGACGCCCGCCTCCTTCACGAAGCGGATCGCCGCGCGCACGGCCGCGTCGACGCCCTCCTGCAGCGGCCCGAACGGGAAATCGACGCTCACGAGGCAGCGCCGCGTGCCGCGCCGCACCGCTCGCGCCACGGTCACCATCTCGTCCATGGTGACTTCCAGCGGGTTGTCGTGGCCCCAAAGGTTGGCGCCCACCGTGTCGCCGACCGACACCACGTCGACGCCGGCGCGGTCCGCGATGGCGGCGATGTGCGTGTCCCACGCCACCACGCCGACGATCTTCTTGCCCTCGCGCTTCAAGGCGGCGAGGGCGGGGAGGGTGACTTTGTCAGCCATCGGTTGTCCTCAAATCACGAAGCGTTCGAGCGTCTCGGGCGCGAACATGTCTTCGGGGGTGACGCGGCGTTGCGACAGGCCCTGCTCGTGGTGGTAGCGCAGGAAGGTCTCGAGCGCGGCGCGGTTCTTTTCCAGGCCATAGGGCCAGTAGTCCGGCCCCATCAGTGCCACCGCCTCCTCGACGTGGGCGTTGAACCAGGGCAGCATCCCCTTCAGCGCGGCGGTCTCGGCGAGGTCGGCATAGACGATCGCCTGCGCCTCCTGGAAGGCGGTGAACAGGTTCATCGCGATCCAGCGGTTCTTCTCGTACACCTCCCGCTTCAGCGCGATGACGTGCATCGGCGGGAAGATCCCCGTCTCCTCGTAATAGGCGCGCTCCACCGGCACGAAATCGGGGAACAGGCGCTTCACCCGCACGCCGTCGAAGGTGGAGGGTTTTCGCGCCGTGTGGAGGGCGTCGATCTCGCCGTCCTTGAGCATCTGGGCCAGCGTCTTGTCGGGCGCGATGCGTTCCACGCGGATCGAGGCGGGCAGGTCGAGCTTGATCTTCTCGTCGCGGTTGGGGCTCTCCTCGCCGCCGGTGAAGTAGGTGCACGCCTCCACCGGCACGCCGTAGTGGTCCGCCAGGATGCCGCGGATCCAGACCGGCGCCGTCATCTGGTATTCCGGCACGCCGATCTTCTTGCCGATCAGGTCCTTCGGCTCGGCGATGCCCGCGTCCGCGTTCACATAGATGCACGAGTGGCGGAAGAAGCGGCTCGGGAACACCGGCAGCGCGATGAACGGCGGGTCGGGCCGCGTCAGCGACACCGTGTAGGACGACATCGACAGCTCCGCCACGTCGAATTCGCGGTGGCGCAGCATGCGGAAGAACGTCTCCTCCACGATGAAGTTGAGGAAGGTGAGGTCGATACCCGCCGGCTTGACGCGGCCGTCCATCAGCGGGCGGACGCGGTCATAGTCCCAGCAGGCGAGGGAGAGGGGGAGGTTCATCAATAAAACTCGTCGAAATGGGTGTGCTCGGGCGGGACGCCGGCGGCGCGCAGCATCGGCTGGATGGCGGCGGCCATGGCGGGCGGCCCGGCGAAGTAGACCTCGCGCTCGGCAAGCGCGGCGCCCAGCTTCGCCTCCACCACGTCGTGGATGAAGCCGGTGGCGCCGGCCCAGTCCTCAGACACCTCGCTGCAGGCGGCGAGGTAGGTGCCGCGCTCCACCCAGCCGGGCATCGAGGCGAGGATCTCCTCGCCGCACACGTCGCGCGGGGCGCGCCCGCCGTAGAAGAAGTCGATGCGCCGGCCCGCCAGGGTGGGCGAGGTGAGCGCGCCCTTGGCGATGGAGATCATCGGCGACAGGCCCGAGCCGCCCGCGATCAGCACGATGTCGCGCTCCGAGCCCTCGCGCAGGTAGGCGGTGCCGTAGGGGCCGTCGAGCGTGAGCGTGTCACCGGGGGCGGCGCGCGTGAACAGCGCCTCGGTCGCCGCGCCGCCGGGCACGCGCTTGATCTGGAACGACCACACGCCCTCGCCGGCGAGGTTGCTCATGGAGTAGGCGCGCGCGCCCTCCACCCCGGCCGGCTCGATCAGCGCGTACTGGCCGGGCCGGAAGCCGTCGTCGCCCTCGATGGCGAAGTGGAATTCGCGGATGTCGTGGGTCAGCTCGTCGATGCGCGTGAGCCTCGCCTGCCGCCGCTGCGGGCGGTTGGCGGGCTCGCAGGCCGGGTCGAGGCGCAGCTTGATCACGAGGTCGCCCTCGGGCCGCGCCTGGCAGCCGAGCCAGCGGCCGCGCTTCCTGTCGCGCTCGGTCCAGGCCGGCGGCTCGTCGCGCAGATGCGTGACGGCGCCGTCCTTCAGCTCGAAGCGGCAGTTGCCGCACGAGCCGACGTTGCACGCGTAGGGCATTCCGAGGCCGGCACGCAGACCCGCGCGCATCACCGTGTCGCCGGGCGCGCAGTCGAATTCCGGCCCCCCCTCGATCTGGATCCGGGGCATTTGTCTCCCTTCGTCGCGCGTCCCGCGGTGCCGGCGCTATTCGCGCCAGCCAACCCGGGCGGCGATCTCCTGTACCGTTGCCGTCAGCCGGTTGGTCAGCTGCGGCAAAATTCGTTTGCGGATGCGCTCGCGCGGCCCGGCGATCGACACCGCCGCCACCGTGCGCCCGTCGCGCGCGCGGATCGGCGCGGCGAGGCAGCGCATGCCGGGCTCGCTGACCTGATCCTCGAACGCCCAGCCCTGGCGGGATGCCTCCGCCACGCGGCCGGCCAGCGTCGCGGCATCCTCGCCCGCCGCCTCGGCCGCCGCGTCGAGGTCGCGCACGGAGCGGTCCGCCAGCAGCAGCCACCCCTCCGCGGTCAGCGCGGCCGGCTTCGACAGGCCCGTCTGCGAGCGCAGCCGCACCGCCTGCGGGCTCTCGAAATCGTAGACGTAGAGCACGTTGTCGCCGTTCAGCACGGTGAGGCGCACGTTCTCCTCCACCGCGTCGCGCAGCGCGATGAGGTGGAGCTTGGCCTCCGCCGACAGGTCCATCCGCCGCCGCACCATGGCGCCCAGCTCGAACAGCACCACCCCGAGCCGGTAGCGGTCCGTCTCCGGGTTCTGCTCCAAGAGCCCCTCCGACAACAGCGTCGAGGCCACGCGGTGGACCGTGCTCTTGGACACCCCGAGCCGCAACGCCAGCTCGCTGATGCCCAGCTCCCGTTCCTCCAGCCCGAACGATTTCAGGAGGCGGATTGCGGTCGCCACGGACGATAGCTGCGTCCGCCCTGCGCCCTCTTCGCGCTTGTCGCGCCGTGCTGCCGCCCCGTCTGACATTCGCTCCACCAGTTCCGTTCCGCCGACAGGAACGCCTTTCCGCAAATTAGACGCCGTGTCGGATTCGTGTCAACATCGCGCCAGCCTACCCCGGGACGCCTCCAGCGCACCCGACTTTTCTCGAAAGGATCCCCCGATGCTTCAAGGCTGGCTTGGCCCCGCGTACGCGCTTGCGGGGGCCACGTTCTTTGCGCTGGGCAATATCGCCATCGTCAAGGCCTCGAACGCGAAGGGAGACAAGGGCGCCACGCTGTCGGTGCTGGTCACCGTGGTGGTGTCGGCGCTGATCTGGCTCCTCTTCGAGGGCGGCACGCTGCCGGCCCGCGACGACCCGCGTCTCACCGAGGCGCTGGCCTTCTTCGCGCTCGCCGGCATCCTCGTCATGGCCATCGGGCGCTCGCTGGTGTTCGTGTCGATCCGCCGCCTCGGCGCGACGCGGGCCTCGGCCGTCAAGCGCACCAACCCGTTCTTTTCGGTGCTGTTCGCGACGGTGCTGCTCGGCGAGACCATCAACGGGCTCGACGCCACCGGCATGGCGCTGATCGCCGCCGCCTTCGCGCTGATGATCCGCCAGTCGTTCCGCAAGAGCGACCCCGCGCACCAGTCGCCCCCCGCCATCGACTACGCGTGGGGCGTGGGCGCGGCGGCCTGCTACGCGTCGAGCTACGTGGCGCGCAAGTTCGGGCTGGAGGCGCTGCCGCTGCCGGCCTTCGGCACCATGGTCAGCGCGCTGGTGGGGCTCGTCGCGGTCGCGGTGGTGGGCATCTTCGTCAAGCGCTACCGCGACAACGTGCGCGACATCTTCCGCAACGCGACGCCCGCGACGGTGGCGGCCGGCGTCGCCATCTCGCTCGGCCAGATCTTCACCTTCGCCGCGCTGGCGCACGCGCAGGTGATGACGGTGGTGATGGTGGGCTCGCTGGAGATCTTCATCTCCAACGTGCTGGCGGTGGCGATCTTCCGCACCGAGCAGCGCGCCCACTGGACGACGCTCCTGGCGGGCCTCCTGGCCGCGAGCGGGGCGATCGCGGTCGCCTCTCAGTGAGGCGCGGCGGCGCTATTTCCAGGCGATGAGATCGATCAGGGCGGACGGCCCCTTGTGCCCGCCGCCCTCGTCGAGCTCGGCGTCATATTCCTCGATCTCAATCTTGGAGAAGCCTCCAAAGGCATCTTCCAGCAGCTCGCGCGTATAAAGCCGCTCCAGCACGTTGGGGCCGCCGGTGCGGTATTCGAGCTGCTTGGGGCTGTAGGCCTCCATCAGCAGCAGGCCGCCGGGGCGCAGCGCGTCGAAAAAGCCCTTGAACATCACGGCCCGCTCGGGCGGGGCGAGAAACTGGGTGAAGATCACCGCGACGAGGTCGTACGCCTCGTGCGGCCAGTCATATTTGGAGATGTCGGCGAGCTCGAAATCGACCGTCACGCCGCGCCGCTCGGCGAGGCGGCGGGCCTTCGCCTGCGCCACCGGCGAAAAATCCACCGAGCGCACCTTCAGCCCCTGTTCGGCCAGGAAGACGCCGTTGCGCCCGTCCCCGTCGGCCACCGCGAGGGCCTCCCAGCCCGGCTTCAGCAATGGCGCCTGGCGGGCGAGGAAGGCGTTGGGCGCCTCGCCGAACAGGTGCCCCTCGGCCTCGCCGTAGCGGGTGTTCCAGCGCTCGAGCTCGCTCATGACAGCCTCATTGAGTGGGAAAGACGAGGGATTTGACCACCACCGGCGCCGCCCCGGTCGCCTTCAGCACCTCGCCGATGTCGATGAAATCGAACTCCGACAGGCGGATGCCGTCAATCGACACGATGGTGCCGGGGAAACCTTCCTCCACGCGCGCGTGGATGCCGATGAGGCCGCCCACGTCCCCGTCGAGCACGATCACCAGCGGGTGGCCGGCCGCGAGGGGGGCGGCGAGGCCGTCGATCAGCCCCCGCGTCAGGGCGCGCAGGCGGTGGAAGGTGGCCGACCCGCGCCAGGGCACCGCGACGGCCACCGCCCGGTCGCCGTGCGCCACGTCCATGCGCGCCAGCGCCTCGCCCACGGCGGCCGCGACGGCGGCGGCGTCCACCGTCTCGCCGAGGTCGAGGGTGGGGGCGATGACGGGCAGGTTGCGCAGCGGCAGCGCGTCGGGCGGGTCGAAATAGATGGTGGAGCCCGACACCTGCACCGTGTACTGCGACGCCCCCACCACGGTCGCCCGGATGCCCTGGCGCGAATCGGCGATCACGTAGCCCTCCGCCGTCGCGCGCGCGATCAGCGCCGCGGCGAGGTCCGGCCCCAGATCGCCGAACGAGGCGGCCGTGCGCGTATAGACGAACTCCGAGACGCCGCCGGAAAACTGCACGAACGCCGCGCGCCGGTCGGCATTGAGCGGCGGCAGGCGCAGCTTGTCGCCGAGGTCGGCGCCGCCGGCCGCCGCGATCACGTCGTCGGCCATCCTGGCGGCGAGGGCGCGGCGCACCTCGGGGTTCGCCTTGTCGCCCAGTTCGAGCGCGAAGCCGGCATCGGCCAGCGCGCGCCGGCCGAACGGCTCCAGCCGCGTGATGGTGCCGTCCTCGGCGAAGGCGATGAGGCGCGCGCCCGCTTCCACCGCCGTCATCGCCACCGGCTCGCCGTCGATGCACAGCGCCAGCTTGGTGGTGCCGCCGCCCACGTCGATGTTGAGCACGGGCATCCCGTCGCGCGAGAAGGCGGCCGCGCCGGAGCCGTGCGCGGCCATCAGCGTTTCCAGCGCGTCGCCGGCGCTGACGGACACGAACTTGCCCGCCTCGGCGGAAAACACGTCGCCGATGGCGCGCGCGTTGGCGCGGCGCACCGCGACGCCGGTGAGGATCAGCGCGCCGGTGTCGATCTCCTCGCGCGCCAGTCCGGCGCCGCGATATTGCGCCTCCACGAAGGCGGCGAGCGCCTCGGCGTCGATGGTGGTGTCGTCGCGGTAGGGGGTGAGCAGGATCTCCGATTCGTACAGCACCTCGCGCGCGGCGATGATGTAGCGCGTGTCGGAACGCTCCAGCGTGATCTTGGAAAACAACAGGTGCGAGGTGGACGAGCCGATGTCGACGCCGACGGAGGTCAGCTCGATCTCGTCCTCCTCGATGAGGCTGCGGGAGGCGGCCGAGAAGATCCGGCCGCCCGTTTCGGTGCTCACGACAGTTCGTTGCTCACGGCCGGCCCGTCATCGCGCGACGTCGGCGGGGCGCTCGTAGCGGCTCGGCTCCATCCGGCTGGTGCCGCCGTTCTTGTCGAGCGAGCGCTGGAACTCCTCGCGGATGAAAGGGTCTTCCATCCAGTAGGGGATCGAGGTGCCGCCCTCGGTCACGTCCATCGCGGTGTAGTCGATCTGCTTCTCGCCCGGCGGCAGGCCGGTGAGGCTCGGGTGGTTGGGGCCGAACCAGGCCGACAGGCGGAACGGCTCGTCCGACACGTTGAAGTGCTGGTGGTACCAGCGCGCGCCGCCCGGCGCCGCCGAGACGAGGCCGACGGGCTCGTAGTCCACCCGCTTCACCTTGTCGCCGTGCCCGTCCTTGAAGGGGGTGACGCCGCACTCCTCCGGCCAGGTGTAGGTGTATCCCTTGCCCTTCACGCACACGAGAACGGCCGAGGAGGTGTGCGCGTGCGCCTTGGAATAGCGCCCCGTCTCGTGCTGGCCGATCCACAGATAGAACTTGTTGCCGGTCATGAACGGCTCGACGCGGCGGTAGCCGGGGGAGCGGCGGTTATCCAGCGGCAGCTCGCAGTTCATCACGTCCGGCACGAGGTTGGTGCGGCGCATGGCGAGGCCCCGGATCGGGTCCGGCTCGATGTCCTCGTTGGGCTTGTAGAAGCTGTCGGAGTTGGAGAAGCGGCTGGTGAAGGCGTAGGGGCAATTATAGATGAACGCCGGGTCGCCGATCAGGTTGATCAGGTTCGGCGCCGTGGTGCCCGACAACAGCAGCGCCGGGCTCGACGTGGCGTTGACGATGCGGTGGTGGCAGTTCACCGGGATCGAGAACAGCGAGCCCTGCTGCCACTCGAACACGTGCTTCTTGCTCTCGTCCTCGGCCCACACCTCGGTCGAGCCGCGCCCCTCCACCACGAGGAAGATCTCCTCGTAGACGTGCTTTTCCACGTTCAGCGCCCCGGCGCCGGGCACCTCCACCACGTAGCAGCCCCATTTGCCCTCGGTGCCGAACAGCTGCACGTAGGCGCCGCGCCCGCCCATGCGCGGCCAGTTGGCCAGCGCGAGGTTCTGCACCTTGGAAATGCCGATGCCGCGATAGATGGGGATGCCGTCGGCCTCCATCCACTTGTCGTAGTCCGACAAGGGCTGACCGAACTTGCCGAAACCGGCGCGCTCTTCCGCGCGCGGCTCATGCCAATGGACTGCTCCGGCCTCGTGCATCGTGCCCTCCCGCCTCGAAATTTCTATCGAGTGGATATGAGGCAAAGGGGACGCCGGCGTCAACGGGACGGCGTTCCGCATGGGGGAACGATGAGGTTTGGCGGTCAGGTCGCAAATGTTTGGCGGGGCGCACCGCGAAAGGGTCGCGGCCTCGCCGGTGCGCGCCGCCTCAGCCTTTGTCGTCGTGGTGGTGGTGGTGGTGGTGATGCCCCTCGCCGTGGTGATGGCCCTCCTGCCGGTGGTGGATGCGCTCCTTGCGGCGGCCGCGGGGGTCCTCGGCAAACAGGAGTGACTTGATGGTGACGGGGACGGTGAAGGAGGGCAGGCGGATGCGGCCGAGGTCGATGAAGTCGAAGTCGCGCAGGGTGACCCCGTCGATCACCATCATGTCGGCCGTAACGGCGAGCTCGGTGCGCAAGATGTTGCCCAGCGTCTGGGCGATGTCGCCGTCCAGCATGACATAGAGCGCGCCGCCGGCGGAAAGCCGCGTCGCGGTGGCGGCCTGGAGGCCCTCCGCGAAGGCGCGGATGCGCGGATAGTCGGGCGTGCCGGTCCACTCGAAGGCGAGGGCGGCGTCGTCCGCGTCCGGGTCGAGGTCGAAGGCGGTGAAGTGGCTGCGGATCGCCTCGGCGACGGCGGCGGGATCGATGGTGTCGCCGAACGCGATATCCGGCTTCACCACCTGCAGATTGCGGCGCGGCAGCAGCTTGCCCGGATCGGTGATGCAGCTGGTATTGCCCGACAGCTGCACCGAATGCTCCGAGGCGCCGAGCGCCGCGCCGCCGATGAGGGCGCCCGGCTCGGCCATCGGCGCGCCGAACGCGCCGGCCGCCGCGCGCGCCGCGATGGCCGCCCCCAGGTGCGGCCCGAGGTCGCCGAAATCGCGGCTCTCGCGGCCATAGACATATTCCGCGACGCCGCCGGAAAACATCACCCCGGCGACGCCCGCGAGGTCGCCCGGCGGGTCGGTCAGCATCAGTGACAGCGCCTCCTCGGGCGGCGGCGTCTCGGTCAGCGCGCGCGCCAGCAGGGCGGCCATCGGCGCGGCGATGCGCGCAAGGTCGGCCGCGCTGGCGGGGGAGCCGACGCGCCAGTCGAACCCGGCGCGGCGGGCATGGTGGGCGCCGGCCGGGTCGAGCCGCGTCACCCGCCCGTCCTCCACCACGACGAGGCGCCCGCCGATGTGGATCGCCGCCGTCCACAGGACGCGGCCCTCCTCGCACAGTGCGAGCTTGGTGGTGCCGCCGCCGATGTCGACGTTGAGGATCCTCTCGCCGCGATCGTAGCTCGCCCGCGCCGCGCCGGAGCCGTAGGCGGCCAGCATCGCCTCCATGTGGTGGCCGGCGGCGGCGGTCACGAAATCGCCGCCGCGCTCGGCGACCACGCGCGCGATGAGGCCCGAATTCTCCCGCCGCAGCGCCTCGCCGGTCAGGATCACGACGCCGGTGTCGATGTTCGCCGGCGAGGTGCCGGCGCCGGCATAGGCCGCGTCGATGATCGCGCCCAGGCCCCGCTCGTCGATCAACACGTCGTCGGCATAGGGCGTCAGCGCCACGGGGCTCTCGTAATCGGTGCGCCGCTCCACGATCACGTAGCGCGAGGACAGGTCCTCCCCCTGCCGGCGCAAATGGATGGTGGAAAACACCACCTGCGTCCCCGACGAGCCGATATCGATGCCCACCGAGCGCAGCGTGACATTGTCCTGCAGGTAAATCGGGTTTTCCTCGTCCGGCCCGTCCTCGAAATCGTGGTCGTGATCGTGGTCGGCGCCGGGGCCGTGCTCGTGCCAGAACACCTCGCCGAACGCGTGGTCGTCGAGCGTGTGCGGTGCTTTCTTGTCAGCCCCGTTATCGGCCATTTCGTTCGCCTCCCAAATCGATGCTGTTCCGCTATGCGGACCGGCGTCCCGTTGACGTGAACTTATCCGCGGCTTAGTTTCGGTGCAATTCCAAGGAGGGCCAGCGGCCCTGACCACGCCCCGCCCAGCGGGTTCAAAATACCGGGAGGACGGCATGGTAAAAGACGCCATGGTCTCAAACGAGCTCGCCGAGAAGTTCAAGAGCGAGAAGGAAACGCCCTACACGCGCTTCGTCGCGGCGGAGGGGCTCGACATCCTCGACGGCATCTATGTGCGTAACCTCAACCAGGTGGCGCTGAAGCCCTGGGCGCGGCGCGACTGCAAGGCCGTCTTCATCAACCACGACGCCTCGCGCACCTCCAACGACTGCGTCGTCATGGAGATCGCGCCCGGCGGCAAGATGCCCCCGCACCGCCAGCTGTTCGAGGACATGATCATGATCCTGTCGGGCCGCGGCTCGACGACGGTGTGGAACGACAAGGGCGACAAGGTCTCCTTCGAGTGGGGGCCGGGCTCGCTGTTCGGCATTCCGCTCAACACCCATCACCAGCACTTCAACGGCTCGGGCCAGGAGCCGGCGCGCATGGTGTCGGTCACCAACATGCCGCCGCTGATGAATACCTACGAGGAGCCGGACTTCCTGTTCGGCACCAGCTACGACTTCAAGGACCGCTTCAACGGCGAGCCGGACTATTTCGCCCCCAAGGACGAGCGGCGCGGGCTGAAGCTGGAAACCAACTTCGTCGCCGACGCGGTGAACCTGCCGCTGATCGAGGCCAAGGAGCGCGGCGCGGGCGGCGGGCACATCCGCTTCAACTTCGCCAAGTCGTCGATGAACGCGCACATCTCGCAGTTCCCCATCGGCACCTACAAGAAGTGCCACCGGCACGGGCCGGGCGCGCATGTGATCGTGCTGTCGGGCGAGGGGTTCTCGCTGATGTGGCCGGAGGGCGAGGAGCCGACGCGCTACGAGTGGGAGGTCGGCACGCTGATCACCCCGCCCAACATGTGGTTCCACCAGCACTTCAACACCGGGCCGACGCCGGCGCGCTATCTCGCCTTCAAGCACGAGGGCGTCGCGATCCGCAACGCGCAGGGCGTGCCCAAGGCGTGGATCTCCATGCGCGTGGGCGGCGACCAGATCGACTACGCGGACGAGAAGCCGGAAATCCGCGCGATGTTCGCCGACGCCTTGTCCAAGCACGGCCTGGAGTCGCGCATGGAGCCGGCCTACGAGGCGGAGCTCGCCGATCTACCCGAAAAGTCCAAAGCCGCGTAGCGTGTGATCCTCACCGAGCGACAAACCCGAGAGAAAGACGTGACGACCATGAAATCCATCGTTCTGGGAACCGCAGCCGCGCTCGTCGCCATGCCTGCGCTGGCGCACAACGAGGCCGCGTTCGGCTCTTCCGCCGAGCACCAGATGGCCCACCTGCACGCCGTCGGCGGCTGGGAAATCCTCGCCATCGTCATCGGGCTCGGCTTTGCCGCCGCGGCCCTGCCGTCCAGCCGCGCGATGGTGAAGTCCGCGCTGCGGGCCATCGCGGGCCGCAACCGCTAGCGCATATCGCGCCCGTTCGGGCGCGAGGTTGATGCGCTATCTTTTTGATTGCGAGCACGTTTTTCCCGCTTAAGTGATCCCACTTGAGCGGGACGTGCTCTAACCACACGGCACCCGTTGCCCCGTCGGCACGCCCTCAATAGGGCGTGCCGTCTTTGTGCGTGAAGCGGCCGTCGGCGTTGGTGCTCATCATGTCGATGTCCGAGCACGTCGTCACATCGGCCGGCTGGCGTGAGCCCACCTCCAGGTAGACCGCCGTGGCGTCCGACCGGTTGATCATGTGGTGGCCGTCGCCGGTTCCCTTGGCGAAGGCCGCGCAATCGCCGGCCTCGAGCACCGTCTCGCCCCCGTCCTCCACCAGCACGAGCTCGCCCTCGAGCACGAAGACGAACTCGTCCTCGTGCGAATGCCAGTGGCGCTGGCTCGACCAGCCGCCCGGCGGCAGCCGCATCAGGTTGAGGCCGAAATCCACGAGCCCGCCGGCCTCGCCGAGCCGCTGCCGCACGCGCGCGGCCAGGGGGGCGTCGAAGGGCGGCGGATAGCCCGCGCCCGTGATGCGCGCAACGGCGGCGATATCGATCTTGGGCATCGTCCCCTCCATCGTGCCGGCCCCGTCGTGCCGGTATGGTTCGGCGCCCGCAGCCCCCGCTCAGCCGACGAGCGGACGGCAGCGCGTCTCCAGCCAGTCGCGCTCGGGCTTGTCGAGGTCGCCCGCCAGCGCCCCGTGGACGCGGGCGTGGTAGGTGTCGAGCCAGCCGATGTCCTCGGGGCCGAGCAGGTGCGGCAGCACGAGGCGGGTGTCGATCGGCGCCAGCGTCAGCGTCTCGAAGCTCAGCATCGGCTTGAGCCCGCCCAGCGGCACCGCCGCCTCGCGCACCAGCACGAGGTTCTCGATGCGGATGCCGTATTCGCCCTCGTGATAGTCGCCCGGCTCGTTGGACAGGATCATGCCCGCCTCGAGCGGCACCCGGCTGCGGCGCGAAATGCCCGCCGGCCCTTCGTGCACCGCCAGCGCCGCGCCCACCCCGTGGCCGGTGCCGTGCGCATAATCGTGCCCCGCGTTCCACAGCGCCATGCGCGCCAGAACGTCGATGTCGGCGCCGCTGATGCCTTGCGGGAAGCGCTGGCGGGCAATGGCGATGTGCCCCCTGAGAACGCGCGTGAACTGGACGCGGAAAGCATCGCCCGGCGTGCCGGCGACCATGGTGCGGGTGATGTCGGTGGTGCCGTCGCGGTACTGGGCGCCCGAATCGATCAGCACCGGGTCGCCGGCCGCGATGGTGCGGTTGCTGGTGCGGTCGACCCGATAGTGCACGATGGCCCCGTTCGGGCCGGCCCCCGCGATGGTGTCGAACGAGATGTCGATGGCCCCCGCCTCGCGCCGGAAGCCTTCCAGCTGCTCGGCGAGGTCGATCTCGGTGAGGCCCACCGCATGGGCGTCGAAGAAGGCGAGAAAGCGCACCATGGCCACGCCGTCGCGCAGGTGCGCGGCCCGCATGCCCGCGATCTCGGCCGGGTTCTTGATCGCCTTCAGCCGCTCGGCCGGGTCCTTGCCCGTCTTCAAGGTGCCCGTCGCCTCGATGGCGTTGAGCGCGGCCTCGGAGGCGGCGGCGGGGTCCGCCAGCACCGTGCGCCCCTTGGCGAGGGCGCGCAGGCGGCTGGGGAAACTGTCCGGCGGGGCGATCTCGGCGATCCCGTCGAGCCCGGCCACCAGCTCGGCCGGCAGCTTGCCCGCGTCGACGAACACCGTGCCCGGCCCCTCCTTGGGCAGGAACAGGCGCGACAGCACCAGCGGCGTGTGGGCGACGTCGGCGCCGCGCCAGTTGAACAGCCACGTCACCGTGTCGGAGGCGCTGATCAAGAGCGCGTCGGCCTCCAGCGCGGCGCGGATGTCGGCGATCTTGTCCGCCGGCGAGCGTCCCGCAAGTTCGGGCGGATGGGCGCGCACCGCGCCCGCGACGGCGGCGGGGCGCTCGTTCCAGATCGCGTCGACCGGGTGCGGGCCGATCGGCACCAGCACGAGGTTCGGCGCGGCATCGGCCAGAGCCTTGACGCTGGCGCGGCTGTGGAGGGTGGGGTCGTAGCCGAGCCGGCGGCCGGCCAGGTGCGTGCGCATCCACTCCTTGGCCGCCTCGGGGGTGCTCGTCACATCGAAGACCGCGCCGGGCGCCTGGGCGGCCGCCTGCAGCGCATAGCGCCCGTCGGTGGCCAGAAGCGCCTTGTCGGCCAGGATGACGGCGCGCCCCGCCGAGCCGGTGAAGCCGGACACGAAGGCCAGCCGCTCCTCGCTCGCCGGCAGATATTCGCTTTGGTAGGCGTCCTCGTGCGGCACCAGCACGCCGTCGATGCCGAGCCCGGGCAGCGCCCGGCGCAGGGCAGCCACGCGCCTCAGGATTTCGTCAGGCTGTGCACCGGGGGGATCGAAGGATTGGAAGGCCATGGCTGAAATCTCGCGCCTCGCCGTGCCGAGAGCAAGGGTTTTGTACGCCTCGGCGGCGGGATCGATGTTGCATTGCAGCAGAGGTTGGCAGTCATGCGCTGACGTCAGTTGTTCCAAGCGGCCTTTGGGCCAACTCTAGGATCATCGATCGGATCGCATATCGGCCTTTTCGGCTGGAACGCGACCCATCCACCCGCGTTGCTGCAACGCACAACGTCGAGAGAATGACATGACCGTATATAGCGCCCACGACGCCACCCTGACCGGCACCACCCAAGAGCGTGGCTTTCTGGGCCGCCTCGCCGATCGCCTCATCGCGACCCGCAAGGCCCAGGCCGACCGCGCCGTCGCCGCCTACCTCCTGAGCCTCGACGACGAGACGCTCACCACCCTCGGCTACGACCGTCCGACCCTGCTCGCGCGCGACCCCAAGGGCTACCCCTTCCTCTAAGGGCGGACCCTCGCGCCAAGGCCCGGTTTCGCAGCCGGGCCGCGGCGCTCAGTCGGCATCGGCGCCGGCGTCGGCGTCGACTTCCCACGGGACCGGATACCGGATCGGTCGTGGCAGCAAGCCCCGCGTCAGCGTGATGGTGATCCAATCCTCGATCACCAGGCGCTCGGCGACGACGAAGCCCCGCGCGCGGAAGGCGGCCTCGATGCGCCGCCGGTCGCTGACGCGCAGGCCCGACAGCACCAGCGTGCGCCCCGCCGCGTGCGTGAGCGCTGGCGCCATGGCGATCAGCGGGCGCGCCAGGATGTTGGCGACCGCCACGTCGGCCCCGGCATAGGGGCCGGCGGCGACGCGCATTTCGATCGGCCGCCGCGTGCGGTTGGCGCGCACGTTGGCCTTGGCCACCCGCACCGCGACCGGGTCGATGTCGCCGCCGCTCACGTGGGGCGAGCCGAGCCGGTCCGCCGCCAGCGCCAGCACGCCCGTGCCGGTGCCCACATCGTGCACGGTGCCGAGCTCGCCGCGCCGCGCCAGCCGCTCCAGTGCGATGAGGCAGCCGCGCGTGGAGGCGTGGTGGGCCGTGCCGAACGCGCGCCCCGCGTCGATCTCCAGCCGCCAGATGGACGGCGGCAGGCGGGCCGAATCGTGGCTGCCGTGCACGATGAAACGGCCCGCGTACACCGGGTGCAGCGCCTTCTGGCTTTCGGCCACCCAGTCGCGCTCGGCCAGCGGATCGAGCGTGAAGGGGGGCAGGTCCGGCAGCAGCGACCGCGCCACGTCGAGCCAGCGCGCCTGCGCCGCCTCGTCGAGTTCGGCAAACAGCACGTCGATGACCCACGGGGCGTCCTCGTCGGCGCGGAAAGCCGACAGCACCGGCTCCCCCTCGTCGGTCAGCTCCTCCAGGGTGGCGATGGCGTCGCGCGCCGTCTCGGCGAGATCGTCGCCGACACCCAGGACCGTGAACGCGCGCGTGACCATCGCAAACCTCGCTTGGGGGGAGGGGATCGCCGACGGCAAGCCCCACCCCACATGGTGTGAGCCGGCCTGTTCGCCAACGATCTTCCGGGAGCCCGACGGCAGCGCCGGGACGCGACAGGCTCTAGCGCGCCGGTTCGTCCGCGGCAAGCTGCCCCCTTCGGGCGCCGCATCGGGCGCCCCGGCAATCAGGCCAGGATGACGCGGCGGGCCACGCGGCGCGCGAGCGGCGGCACCGCGCTCACGATTTTCAGCACCTGCAGCGACAGCGAACGGCGCAGCCCGCCGGTCAGGAACGCCTTGCGGCCACTCTCGCTCAAGCCGATGGTGTGGCGGCCGGCGGCATGGCGGGAGGCGCCGTACCCCTCCAGCGTGCCGTCGGCCAGGCGCTCGGCCCACTCCGCCGCGTCGGCGATGCCGAGGTTCATGCCGCGCCCGCCCACCGGCGAATGCTGGTGCGCCGCGTCCCCCGCCAGCGCCACATGGCCGACGCGATAGGTCGGCACCTGCCGCACCGAGATGCGAAACTCGCCGGTGCGGCGGATGTTGGCGACGTCGAGCCCGTCGCCCATCGTCGCCAGCGCGTCGGACGTGTTGGAGACGAGGCGCACCCGCGCGGTGTCCATCGGAACCATGAAGACGACGGCGTGGCTGCCGCGCAAATGGATCTCGGCGTGCGGGTCGATCGGCTCGGCGAGGTCGAGGTCGGCGATCGACCAGTCCTCCGGCAGGTCGAACCCCTCCGCCACGATGCCCAGCGCCTCGCGCACCACGGAGTGCGAGCCGTCGGCGCCCAGCACCTCGTCGAACGTCTCGGCGATGCCGTTGATGGTGACCTCGACGGGGCCGTCCGGGTTGTCGAGCCCCTCGCAGGCGGCGGCGTACTCGACCTGGATGCCGCGCTCGGCCAGCGCCTCGGCGAGGATCGCCTCCGTCTCGTCCTGGGGCAGGCTGAGGAGGCGCACGTCGGGGTCGGGGTCGAGCGCCAGCGGCAGCTCCAGGACCTTGCCGCCCTCGCGGTGCACCTCCATCCGCTCGATCACCACGGCCCGGTCGCGGATCTGCTTGCCGACGCCGAGCCGGTCGAAGATCTCCATCGAGGACGGCAGGATGCCGACCGCGCGCGACAGGGGCGAGGGCGTGGTCCGCTTCTCCACGATGCGTGGGCGCAGCCCGTGGTGGCACAACGCCAGAGCCGCCGTCAGCCCTGTCGGTCCGCCGCCAACGATCAGGATGCGCGCCATATCTTCACCTTCCGATTGCGCGCGGGCCGTCGGCGCCGCGCTTTGCCGCGCGCGGCACGTCCCCGCGATCGATGGTCTGTTCCAACGCTATTTTATCACATTAGGATAACAAATTAGGAAACCCGCCCGATCGGCCGCACGGCGCGGGACCATGGTTGGCTACAGGCAGCGGCCTTCGGACCGGGGAGCGCGCGAGGAATTTTATGGCGGACAATTGGTATGCGGTGGTGGACGGTGCACAGGCAGGCCCGTTCAGCCCCGAGGAGATGCGACGCCTCTGGGACGAGAGGCGGATCGACAACGCCACCCTCGTCTGGAAGGAGGGCATGGAGAACTGGGTGCCCGCCGGCGAGGCCAACCTGCCGGGCGGCTCGCACACGTCCCACGCCGCGCCGGCCGCTGTCGCGGTCGGCAATGCGTCGCTGCAGGGGGCGCCGTTTCAGCTCGCGGTGCGGCGCTTCTTCAACGGCTACGTCACTTTCACCGGCCGCGCCAGCCGCTCCGAATTTTGGTGGCCGGCGCTCTTCAACATCGGCGCCGGCATCCTGCTTGGCATCGTCGATGCCATGCTGTTCGGCTCCGGAATGCAAAACGGCGGGCCGCTCAGCGGCCTCTATTCGCTCGCAACGTTCCTGCCCAACATCGCCGTGAGCGTGCGCCGCCTGCACGATATCGACCGTTCGGGCTGGTGGATCCTGCTGCTGCTCGTGCCGGTCATCGGCTGGATCGTGCTGCTGGTCTTCTTCTGCACCGCGAGTTCGTCCGGGTCCAACCGCTTCGGCGACACCACCACCGTGTGATCCGGGCGGCCGGGGGGTCAGGTATCCTTCTTTTGCAGCGCGAGGACGATGTCGCGCGACTGGGAGGATATGTTGTCGTTGGCCTGCACCACGCGTTCGGCGGCCGAGGACAGGACCTTGGTGGCGGCGAGGTTGGTGGAGGAGAATTCCTCCACCGCCACGATGGTGCGCGCGGCGGTGTTGGCGCCCTGGGCGGCCTGCTTGGCGTTGAGGGAGATCTCGTGCGTGGCCGCCTGCTGCTCCTCGGTGGCCTGCGCGATGGAGGAGAACAGCTTGCCCAGCTCCCCCATCACCGCCGACACCGAGGCGATGCCGTCCGTCACCACCTTGATCTGGCTCTGCAGCGAGCCGATCTGCGCGGAGACCTCCTCGGTGGCCTTGGCGGTCTGATTGGCGAGGTTTTTGACCTCCTGCGCCACCACCGCGAAGCCGCGCCCGACCTCGCCCGCCCGCGCCGCCTCGATGGTGGCGTTGAGGGCGAGCAGGTTGGTCTGGTTGGCGATGTCGGCGATGGTCTCGACCACGTGGTTGATCTGGTCGCTGTTGCTGGTCAGCTTGTGCGACATCTCCACCACGCTCGACACGCGCGAGGTGGCGTCGGCGGCGTGCCTGTTGGCCGAGATGATGCGCTCGGAAATGGCGCGCACCGAGGTGGTGAGCTGCTCGGCCGCGCTCGCCACCGTCTGCACGTTGCTGGTGGCCTCGTTGGTGGCCGACGTGCCCTCGTGCAGCTTCGCCTGAATCTTGGACACGAGCTCGGTGACGTGGTGGATTTCCTGCGTCATCGAGCGGCTGGCGTCGTTCAATTCGCCGATGGTCTTGTTCATGTTCTCTTCGAACAGCATCGTGGAGCGCACCTGGAAGGTGATGTTGCGCCACACCAGCATCGCGCCGACATACTTTTTGCGCGTGTCGAAGATCGGGCTGACCTTGAGATCGAGATACTCGCGGCCGTTGAGGTTGACGTTGGCCGACCAGGGCAGGTTCTTCGGATCGGCGAGGATCCTGCGCTGGTGCGCCGGGTTCTTGTGGAACACATCGATGGACTGGCCGATGATGTCGGACGGCTTGCACGGCATCTCGTCGGCGATGACGCCGAGCGCGTCCTGGGCCGCCCGGTTGACGAAGCCGATGCGGAAATCGTTGTTGGGGTCGGCCACCATGACGGGGATGGGGAAATCCTCGATCATCTGCTCGCGGGCGAAGGCGATCTCGGTGCGCTCGCGCACCTTGCCGAGCGCGTCCCACATCCGCCCGAAGGCGTCGCCGCCGTTCTTGTCGCGAACCTTGAAGTCGGTATCCTCGTGCGCGACCTTCTCGAGCCCGACGGTCAACGCCCGGATGGGGACGATGGTGGCGCGCAGCACGTAGGCGACCAGGAGCAGCGACAGGGCGAACAGCGTGCCGCCCAGCGTGAGGTTCCAGGAAAGGGCGCCGTCGGTCAGCGCCAGCAGCTCCGCCTGCGGCGCGTCGCGGGCGACGGCGGCGGCGATACCGTCCTGTTGCAGGTAGACCGCGACCTGGAAGCCGACCTGCCCCAGGAGGACCACGACGTAGCCCGCGACGACCTTGGGCATGAGGCTGAGATTGTTCAGGAATCCTCGTCTGTGGCGGGCGCCCGAAGCTTGTGGCATGGACCGTTCTTTCGACATCTGTTGGCGACGACACGCCACGATATCGCGCCAGGATGGGCGCAGCCTGACCCCGGCGGGGCGCGCCGTCGCCGTCAGGGCGCGTCGGAGCGGGTCGCCCGGCCGCGCGCGCCCAGCGCCACCGCCGCGATGATCAGCGCCGCCGCCAGCGCCTGCGACACGCTCAGCCATTCGCCGTAGGCCAGCACCGCGACAGCCAGCATCGCGGTCAGCTCCATGCTGCCGGCGATGGCGGTGCGCACCGGCCCGATCACCGGCGCAAACAGCACGAACAGGAGCTGCGGCACCAGCGCC
>JAUIJH010000211.1 GCA_030431335.1 Alphaproteobacteria bacterium | reverse complement strand
CGCGGCCGTCGATCTGGATCGAGCCGCCTTCGTAGGTTTCCAGGAAATTGACGCAGCGCAGCAGCGTGGTCTTGCCGCTGCCGGAGGGGCCGATCACGGCCACCACCTCGCCGCGCTGCACCTCGAGGTCGATCTCGAAGAGCACCTGCGTCGGGCCGTAGAACTTGTCGAGCTTTTCGACGCTCAGAAGCGGGGGGCTTGCGCCGTCCGTCATGAAATCAGTCCCGAATGAAGGCGAAACGGCTCTCGAGGTGGCGCGACAGCGCCGAGAGCGCGAAATTGACGGCGAAATAGATCACTGCGCCGAGGACGTAGAGGGGCATCGCCTCGTAGGTGCGGCCGATCACCTGGTTGATGGCGTGCATCAGGTCGGTGACACCGAGCAGCGAGACGAGGGCCGAGCCCTTCACCGCATCGGTGACGCCGTTGATCCAGGGCGGCAGGAAGCGGCGGACCGCCTGCGGGAAGATCACGTAGCGCAGGCGCTGCGGGAAGGTGAGGCCGATGGCCATGCCCGCCTCGCCCTGGCCCTTGGGGATCGAGCCGATGGCGCCGCGCACGTACTCGATCACCTGCGCCGTCTTGAACAGCGTCAACGCCGCGACGGCGGCCCAGAACGAGCTGAGATCGAGCCCCGCCGCCGGCAGCCCGTAGTAGACGAAGAAGATGAGGACGAGGATCGGGATGCCGCGAATGGTGTCGGAGAAGATGCGCACGAACAGGCGCGCCGGCGCGGGCCCGTAGACGAGGCCGATGCCGAGCAGCAGGCCCGCCGCGAGCGAGATGACCACGGTGAGCGTGCTCACCAGAAGGGTGATGTAGAAGCCTTCCAGCAGGAAGGGGATCGCGTAGAGGATCTGTTCGATCATGTCAGCGATCCACCCGGAAGCGGCGCTCGGCGAGGCGCAGCAGGAAGAGCAGCGCGTAGCCCGTCACGAGGTACATGGCGGTGACGACGAGATAGACCTCGACGATGCGGAAGGTGTTGAAGTTGATCCACTGGGCCGCGTAGGTGAGCTCCGGCACGGCGATCACCGAGGCGATCGAGGTGTCCTTGAAGAGCGAGATGAAGGTGTTGGAGAGCGCCGGCAGCGTGATGCGCGCCATCGCCGGCAGGCGCACGTGGATGAGGCGCTGCCAGGGCGTGAGGCCGATGGCGCGCCCGGCGTCGATCTGGCCGCGCGGCACCGCTTCGAGCCCGGCGCGGAACACCTCCACCAGATAGGCGCCCGAATAGATCGCCAAGGTCGCCACGAAGGAGGTGGTGGCGCCGTAGCGCAGGTCCACCACCTGCGGCACCCCGTAGAAGACGAGATACACCAGCAGGAGCAGCGGCACGTTGCGGATGAACTCCACGTACGCCGCGATGATGGCGCGCACGACGCGCCCGGCCGACACGTACCAGACCGCCAGCACCAGCCCGATCAGGATGCCGATGCCGATCGCGACCACGGCAAGCTCCAGGCTCAGGATGAGGCCCTGGAAGAGCTTGTCGAAGTTGCGCCAGATCAGGTTGAAATTGAGCTCGTAACCCATTGCCGCCTGCGGTTCGGTGGATCGGTGGGGGCGGCGCGCGGCCGCCCCCGTTCGTGCTCAGATCGTCGGGAAGCCCGGCGTGCGCACGGGCGGCTCGAGGCCGAAATACGTCTTGAACGCCTCGTCGTAGAGCGCGGTCTCGTGGCCGAACATGGCGATGGAGAAGGCGGTGTTGACGAAGTTCAGCCAGTCGAGGTCGCCCTGGCGCATGGCCGCGCCGTACAGCATCGAGCGCCACTGCTTGCCGGCGTCGAAGTAGCGATCCGGGTTGCGGGCGACGAGCCAGCGCACGGTGGACAGGTCGACGGCGGCCGCGTCGACGCGGCGCGAATCGAGCGCCTGCAGGACGTTGGCCTGGGTGTCGAGCTGCATCACCGTCGCCTCGGGCAGCACCTCGTGGACGGCCTCTTCGGCGCCGACATTCTGCAGGATCGAGACGCGCGCGCCCGAGCCCAGCTTCTCGAAGTCGGCGAAGGTCTTGTTGTCGGCCTTGGGGCTCGAGATCAGCGCCACGCCTTCCACGTAGTAGGGGCGCGAGAAGTTGACGAGCTGGGCGCGCTGGCCGGACATCGTCATGAACTGGATGGCGATGTCGACCTTGCCGGTGGTGACGTTGGGAATGCGCTGGGCGGGATCTTCCAGCACGAACTCGACGGCCTGCGCGTCGTCGAACAGCGCCTTGGCGAGAATGCGGCCCATGGTGATGTCCATGCCGACCAGCTCGCCCGCGTCGTTCTCGAAGTGCCAGGGGGCGTTGGTGGAGCCGGTGCCGCAAAGCAGCTTGCCGCGGTTGAGAACCTCGCGCAGGCGGCTGTCGGACGCGGACTGCGCCGCCGCCTCCTGGGCCGACAGGCTCAACGCCGCACCGCCGGCGAGGCCGGCGACGGCAAGGCCCGCGGCGCCGAGTTTCAGAAAGTCCCTGCGTTCTGTGTTGCTGGTCATCGCACCCTCCGCGTCAAGACGACATTTGGTTGTTGGCGGCGAACAGGAGGACCCGGCTCGCCTGGGAGAACCTTGTGCGGTTGTCTCTTGTAATGGACAACCGTCTCTTGTTATAGACAGACTAGCAGCGGGAGGAACGAATGCAAGAGAGACTGGCCACAAAAGCGAAGCCAACGCCGCCGGCCGTCACGCGCGAACGTTCGCTCGACCGCATGTCGCAAGTGCTCGACTTTTTGCATGCACACCGCCGGCCAATCGGCACGGCAGAACTGGCACGCAGCATCGATGCGCCGCGCTCCACAGTCTATAATCTTGTGAAATCGCTCACCGACCTGGGGATACTGGAAGCGGCGGGCGAGGATGGGCGCATCTACTTCGGCCACAAGCTTTACCTGTGGGGGCTCGACTATATGCGCGAGAACCCGCTGGTGCGGCGCGGGCGCGAGGCGGTCGACCGGCTGTCGCAGGAGACGGGCGAGACGGCGGAACTGTGCATGCTGCAGAGCGGGCGCTACACCATCGTCCACATGTGCCCGGGGCTGCGCCCGTTCCGCATCTCCTCGGCGGTCGGACTGCAGATCCCGTTGCCGTGGACGGCCTCCGGGCGGCTGCTGCTGTCGGACCTTTCGCGCGACGAGGTGGATGCCTTGATCGGCGAGGAGGATTTCGTGCTGCCGGACGGGCGCGCCATCGCGCGGGCGGACTTCCATGCCGCCATCGCCGAGGCGCGGCAGGCGGGGCATTGCATCACCTCCGGCCTCGTCGACGTGTTCACCAAATGCATCGCGGCGCCGATCTTCGACGTCGACGGCAAGGTGGCGGCGACGCTGTGCTTCGTGGTCTCGATGGAGACGGCGCCGGAGCGGGTCGCCGAACTGGTGGACGTGCTGGTGGCGCGGGCGCGGGCGCTGTCGTCGGGGCCGGACGCGGACTGAGCGAGGGCGGGGCGGACCCCTTCGGCCGGCGCCGGCATTTGGACAGATCGCCACCTTTCACCCGGCCCTGACCTCGCCTATCAAGGGGCGGCGGCCCGCTCGCCGGCCCGCAATTCTCAATTGGTGGAAGGACATGGCCGATGGTGCGATCGGGAGTGACGGTTCTTGTCGGTGCGGTAACCGCCGTGCTGTTCATGCTGAACGGCGACGCGTGGCTGCACAACACCATCGGCACTCCGGTGAGCATCGTCCTGTTCGCGTGGCTGCTGGTGACGATGGCGGCGTGCGCGTTCGGCGCCATCCGCCACGCGGACGAGCTGGCCGAGATCCTCGGCGAACCGTACGGGACGCTGCTCCTCACCCTGTCCGTCGTCACCATCGAGGTGGTGCTGATCTCGATGATCATGCTCACCGGCAACGCGAACCCCACGCTGGCGCGCGATACGATGTTCTCGGTCCTGATGATCGTGCTCAACGCGATGGTGGGCGGCGCTTTGATCGCGGGCGGGCTGCGCTACGGCCAGCAGGCGTTCAACCTCGACGGGGCGCGCTCGTACCTGGGCGTGATCGTGCCGTTCGCGGTCATCCCGCTGGTGCTGCCGAACTTCACCACCTCCACCGACACGGCGACGTTGACGGGCCTGCAGGCGCTGGCGTTCGGCCTCTTCACGGTGCTGCTCTACGTGGTGTTCCTGGCGCTGCAGACGGCGACGCACCGCACCTTCTTCGAGGATCCGCGCGAACGGGCCGTCGTGGTGGCGCAGACGCACGGCGCGGGGCACAAGGGCCCGCATCCGATGGTGCACGCCGCGCTGCTCGTGCTTCTCCTCCTGCCGTTCGTGGCGATGGCGGAGGAGCTTGCCCACTACGTGGACTACGGCATCGCCGAACTGCACGCGCCGCCCGTGCTCGGCGGCATCCTGATCGCCGCCCTGGTGCTGTTGCCCGAAGGGGTCAGCGCGGTGAAGGCGGCCCGCGCCGATTCCCTGATGCGATCGGTCAACATCTGCCTCGGCTCGGCGCTGTCCACGATGGGCCTCACCATCCCGACGGTGCTTCTGATCGGCTTCCTCACCGGCCACACGATCATTCTGGGCCTGAGCGAAGTGTCGATCGTGATGCTGGCGACGACGCTTCTCGTCAGCATCCTCACCTTCACCGGCCGCAGCACCAACGTGCTGCAGGGCCTCGTCCACCTGGTGCTGTTCGGCGTCTTCCTGATCCTCGCCGTCCACCCCTGAGGGGCGGGAGAAACGCCGGCGGCGGGTTGAGCCGCCGCGCCCGCCGCACCCCTTGCCGGACGCCACCTGGCGGCAGGGGAAAAACGGCCGACCGGGATAGCGCCCCGGCCGACCGCAGGCGGGGAGAGGGGGCTGTTACTCCATCAGGCCGAGCTGGAGGAAGTCGTCCACCAGCTTGCGCTCGTCCTTGATCACCTTGATCAGATCTTCCGGCGTGCCAGGCGCGGGCGTGGCGCCGGTCTTGGCCATCAGATCCTCGAACTTCTCGTTCTGCAGCGCTTCGTTGATCTCCGCGTTCATGGCGTCGACGATCTCGTCGGGCGTGCCGGCGGGGGCCCAGATGGACCAGAAGATCTGGGCGATTTCCATGCCCTCGACCCCTTCCTGGGCCAGCGTGGGGGCGTCGGGCGCGCCCTTGGGGTAGTTGTCGTCGGAATAGGCGAGCAGCTTGAGCTGGCCGGACTCGATCTGGCCGAGCGTGGAGGCGACGGTCACGAACATGACCTGGAGGCGGCCGGCCATCAGGTCGGTCTGCGCGTCGGCGGAGCTCTTGTAGTTGACCGGCAGGAGCTTGAGGCCGGTCGACTGGTTGAACAGTTCGGCGTGCTGCTGCTGCGTGGTGCCGATGCCGGCGGCGCCGTAGAAGGTGGAATCGGGGTTCGCCTTGGCGTGGGCGATGAACTCGGCCACCGTGTTCACCCCGAGGCTCGCCGGCACGACCATCGCCGTGGGCGCGCGCGCCAGGAGGCCCACCGGCTTCAGGTCCTCGAGCGGGTTGAGGTCGACCTTCATCAACGGCTCGAACCCGACGACGCTGTTGGGCACTTCCAGGAACGTATAGCCGTCGGGCTCGGAGTCGGCCGCGGACCTGGAGCCGGTGAAGCCGCCCGCGCCGGCCCGGTTCTCCACGATGAAGGGCTGGCCCATCTTCTGGGTCAGGATATCGGCGAGGGCGCGGGTGAAGGTGTCGTTGCTGGCCCCGGGGCCGTAGGGCACCACCAGCGTCACGGCCCGCTCGGGCCACTCGGCTTGCGCCTGCGAGGCGAAAGAACCCGCGAGCCCGGCTGCCAGGACAACGGCGGCGGCGCGCGTCACGAACTTACCGATCTTGGTCATCTTCGATGTTTCCTCCCGTCTGCCGCGCTTATGTGCGCGTGTCGAACCTGGGTAGCGTATCGGGCGTATCGCAGCGCGGCACGGCGACAGCATGCGAGTTTCGGCCCGCGAAATTAAAATGCGTCGCGCGCATCCCCATCGGCGGCGATTTCGCGGTCCGAAAACGTTCGCCGCGCCGGCGGGATTTCTCGTTGCGGCGCGGCTAGGGTCGGTTCGTCCTGCAATCGAGGAAGCGGAACGGATGGATACGGGATTTTCACCCCCAGCGCGGATCGCGGGGATCGAGCACGGCATCATCTACAAGGACCCGAAGGCGTTTTGCGGCTGGCCCTTCGTCAACGGCTTCTGGGAGACCGGCGCCGGCGACTACCTGGTCGCCTTTCAGAAGAAGCCGGCCGACTACACCGATCCGCGCGCCATCAACCACGACGAGGTGGCCCTCTTCGGCCCGCAGATCATGACGATCCGCTCCACCGATCGGGGCGCGACGTGGGACCCCGGCACGCTCCAGCTCCTGTTCGACCTGTCCGCCGACCAGGACGCGCTGTTCGCCCAGCACCCCGCCGACTACGCCGGGGAGGGGCCGTTCGACTTCACCGATCCCGACCTCCTCGTGGCGACGGGCGGCACGCCGGACTATTTCCGCCCGCACAGCCGGGCGTGGGTCCGCGTGTCGCGCGACGCCGGCCGGAGCTGGCTCCACCCGATCCTCGCCGAACAGCACGGCCTGCCGTCCGTCACGGGCGGGGCCTCGCCGCTGGTGCGGCCCGACGGGGTGCACCTCCTGTTCATGACCGTCGTCACCGACGAGGGGTGGAAGCGGCGCCCGGCCGTCTTCCGCGCCAAGGAGGACGGGTCCAACTGGGCGTTCATGTCCTACATCACCTCGCCGCGCGACGATGGGGCCGCCGACAACGACCGCAGCCTGCCGATCCGCTTCTCGGGGCACCGCTATTTCTACCCGCGCCCGCTTATGCTGCCCTCGGGGCGCATCGTGTGCTCGCTGCGCGCGCAACGCGATCCGACGAGCCTGTTCTGGACGGAGATGTATGCCAGCGACGATGGCGGGCGCACGTGGGGGTTCCTGTCGCGCGTCAACGATTGGGGCGCGCCGGGGGATCTGTGCCGGCTCGCGGATGGGCGCATCGCCTGCGTCTACGGCTACCGGATGCCTCCCTACGGGATCCGCATGCGGCTGTCGGCGGACGAGGGGCGCACGTGGGGTTCGGAGCGCATCATCCGCGACGACGGCGGCAGCTGGGATCTCGGCTACCCCCGCGTGACCGAGCCGAGGCCGGGCGAGCTCCTCACGCTCTACTACATGAACACGGCCGACGATCCGGTGCAGCTCGACGGCGGCATCCGCCACATCGCCTGGTCGCGCTTTTCCCTCTGAGGGCCGCTTGCGCGCGGCCTCAGGGGGCCGCCCAATAGTGCTTGGCGAGGCGCTTGTTCAACTCCAGCATCGCCGCCATCCGGCGCTGGGCGAGGGCGGGGCGGCGCGCCTTGATCGCTTCGGCGACGACGACGTGGCCTTCGCTGCTCACCGCCTCGTTGTCGCCTACCAGCACGCCGAACTCGTAGGAGATGCGCAGCATCGTCAGGATGATCTGGCGCATCTGGCGCATGACGTCGTTGTGGGTGGAATCGAGGATCGTCATGTGGAACTGGCAGTCGGCCGAAAAGAGGGTCTGGACGTCCACCTCGCCGGGGCGGATGGCGTAGGCGGCCCGCACGATGGTGTCGATCTGCTCGGGCGTGGCGCGCTCGGCCGCCAGGGCCGCCGCGGCCGGTTCGATGATCGCGCGCAGCTCCGTCGTCTCGGCGAACATGCGCTTGATGCGCGGGTGGTCCGGCGCGTGCCAGCCCACCACGTCGCCGTCGAGCAGGTTCCATTCCGCCACCGGCCGCACGCGGGTGCCGTAGCGCCGCGCCGTGCGCACCAGGCCCTTGCCCGACAGCACCTTGATCGCGTCGCGGACCGTGGCGCGGCTCACCCCCAGCGACAGCACCAGCTCCGCCTCCGTCGGCATGATCTCGTCCGTCGCGTAGACGTCGTTGACGATGCGCCGGCCGAGCAGCTCGACGGCCTTCTTCGCCGCCCCCGTGGGCAGGGACGAGGCGTATTCGATCGGCAGCTTCAGTCGGAACGCGTCACGCGCGCCCGGGTCTAGCTTGGCGTCCAACGCGTCTCGCCCCCCTTTACACGGATGCACGGCGCATGACATTCTAGATCATACTTAAAGACGTCGACCGACAACAGATCCCAACCGGACTTGCCCGCAGGCGGCACCCCGAAGGGACGACGAGGAGGAGGAAACATGAAGTTCACCAAGGCATTCGTTTGCGCTGCGCTCGCGGGATCCGTCGCGCTCGGGGGGATATCGGCCGCCAACGCCGCCGAGATCAAGTTCGGTATCGGCATTCCGGAAGGCGACTTCCCCGAATACAACGCGCTGGTCCGCTTCAAGGAGTACGTGGAGTTCAAGACCAACGGCGAGATCACCGTCCGCCTCTTCCCCAACAACCAGTTGGGCGGCGAGCGCGAGATGATCGAGCAGGTCCAGCAGGGCAGCCTGGAGCTGTCGTTCCCCGCGGACGGCGCGATGGCCGGCTTCTACCCGCCGATGCAGGTGTGGTCGATCCCCTATATCTTCGAATCCGCGCCGGTCGCCTGGAAGGTGATCAACTCGGACTTCGCCGAGGACATGCGCGAGGACATCCTCGAGCAGACC
>JAUIJH010000210.1 GCA_030431335.1 Alphaproteobacteria bacterium | reverse complement strand
GCCGGCCGTCTCGGCACCCTCGACGACCACGGTGTCGAAGCCGAAGCTGCCGTTCATCAGGTCGGTCCCGTCCCCGTCGTCCCATTCCATGACGTCGTCGCCGAGGCCGCCGTTCATGGTGTCGTTGCCTTTTTCGCCTTCCAGCGTGTCGTTGCCGGTGCCGCCGGACAGGACGTCGTCGCCCGCGCCGCCGATCAGCTCGTCGTTCCCGTCGCCGCCAAACAGCTTCAGCGCGATGTCGCCGGCATTGAGGCCGCTCGCATCGATGGTATCGTCGCCGCCGAGGCCGTCGACGGTCAGGAGTTCGCTGTTGCGGATATCGAGGGAGAAGCGACCGAGGTTGGTGCGCTCGAAGAAGACGCCTTTGGGGCTGGAGCTGATCTCGAACGCGTCGCCGGCGGTCTCTGCACCCTCGACGACCACGGTGTCGAAGCCGGAACCACCGTTCATCAGGTCGGTTCCGTCGCCGTCGTCCCACTCCATGACGTCGTCGCCGGCGCCGCCTTTCATCGTGTCGTCGCCTTTTTCGCCTTCCAGCGTGTCGTTACCGGTGCCGCCGGAGAGGACGTCGTTGCCGGCACCGCCGATCAGCTCGTCGTTGCCCGCGCCGCCGATGAGCCTCAGGGCGAGGGCGCCGGCCGTGAGCCCGCTTGCATCGATGGTGTCGTTGCCGCCGCGAGCCTTCACGACCAGCTGCTCGACGCCCTGAATATCGAGATTGAACTGGCCGAAGTTGGTGCGATCGAAAAGGACATGGCGCCCGGCGGTCGCGATCTCGAACACGTCGTCGGCCTCGTTCGCGCCGTTGACGACGACCGTGTCGACGCCGCTGCCGCCGCCGATCAGGTCAGACCCGTCGCCGTTGTTCCAGATCATCTTGTCGTCGCCGGCGCCGCCCTTCATGGTGTCGTCGCCCTTCTCGCCCACGAGCGTGTCGTCGCCACCGCGGCCGAACAGGGCGTCATTGCCTGCGCGGCCGTTGATGAAGTCGTCATCGTTGCTGCCGTGCAATGTGTCGTCGGCCTGGGTGCCGATAATCCGATTGTTGCTCATCCGAAAATTCCTTGGTTACCGTTACTTCAGATCGAGCTCGGCCTCCGGTCGCTGCAGCTGCTGCACGTGGCAATTGCCGATAGCCAAGGATCGCGCCCGATCTGTGCCGATTGGTCGGGCGACCTCGCGAACCGGTTCAAAAAAAGTTTAAGCGATGCGCGGAAGGGCGCGCCGGCTGGGCCAAGCCAGGGACAGCGCGGGTCGGCGTCGACCCTATTCGCCGTCCACGACGAGCGATTGCCGCGGCAGACGGACGCGGCAGGCCGCACGCAAGAGAGCGGATACCAAGGAGGGCGCCACCTGGGCGGCAACCGGGTCCTGGGGCCGCATTGACAGGGCTCGCCAAGGCTGCCTATCGAATTCGCATGCGCCTCTTTGCTTGCATCCTGAAGGTGTTGGTGGTGGCGGGCCTCATGATGAGTTCGCCCGCCTTCGCCGGTGCACCGCGCGGCCTGACGGCGAAGGCCGAGGCGCCCGCCGTCCGCCACACCATGGCGGACCAGGCGTCGGCGGCGGTGGATCCCTGCCTCAACGGCCACTGCCCAAAGGAAGCGAGCCGCCCAGATTGCCCGGCGGGCCTCGGTTCTTGCGGACCGGTCTTTCTCGTCTCCTTTGCCGCGCCGCTGACCTTCGCTGCGAAACCGGCCGAGCGTCCCTTTGCGGAGGTGCCGCAATTGACCGTCGCCTTGATGTGCGACGACCCGCCCCCTCCACGAGCGTCCGTCCCTAGCATCTGAGCTTTGGCCTGCCGCCGCTGCGGCAAGGGTGAAGCACCGATTACCGCTCCGCCGGCTCATCGTCGGCGTGGGAGCGGCGACGCTCGCCCCCGCGGGGGACGGCGATGCGGGCCACGTGCCCGCCTGTTCAAGACTGCGCCGACCGGCTGCGTGCGCGCCAAGCGCCGGCGTTTTTTCACCCGATCCTCAATCCCGTTTTCGGAGTATCCATCGATGTCGAAGGCCAGAATTCTTGGCGCATCGCTTTTCGCCGTCACGCTCGCCGGGTCGATCCCGGCCGGCGCGACCGACCCGTCCTCCCACACGATGCACGTCTACAAGAACGCGTCGTGCAGCTGCTGCGGCGCCTGGACCGACCATATGAAAGGGCTCGGCTACAAGATCGAGGTCACGGAGCTGGACGACCTCGCCCCGCTGCGCCGCCAGGCAGCCGTCCCGGACGAGGTTCGGGGCTGCCACATCGCCGTCGTCGACGGCTATGTCCTCGAAGGACACGTGCCGCCGGAGGCGATCGACAAGCTGCTCGACGAGCGGCCGGAGGTCCATGGGATTGCCGTTCCCGGCATGCCGGCCGGCTCGGTCGGCATGGGCAACGACCCGCGGGCGACGTACGACGTCGTGACCTTCGGCGCGGGCACCACCGAAAACAGCCGGGTCTTCTACCGTGCCGGCCGCTGACGTGATCGGCCGGCGGACGTTTCTCATCGGCGGCGGGGCCGCCTTGCTGGGCGGTTGCACCGTTTCCCAGACGGCGCCTCCCGAGATGGGGAGCGCGTCGCGCGTGCCGGCAATCTACCGCTCGTTCTATGGGCCACGGCCGGACGAACAATTCGCCATTCCCGCCGTGGATCTCGCCCGGCTGGATCCGGCGTTCTGGCGCCGCGAAGTGCCGAACCCGACGGGGGAACGGCCAGGGACGGTCGTCGTCGATACGGGCACCTTCTACCTCTACTGGACCATGGAAGGCGGCCGGGCGATGCGCTACGGCGTCGGCCTCGGGCGCGAAGGGTTCAGCTGGGACGGCGCGGCGACGATCGAGCGCAAGCAAGCGTGGCCGACCTGGACGCCCCCGGCCGAGATGATCGCCCGCGAGCCGGAGCTCGAAAAGTACCGCAATGGGATGGAGCCGGGGCTCGGCAACCCGCTCGGCGCCCGCGCGCTCTACCTCTACCAGGGTGGCCGCGACACGCTCTACCGCCTGCACGGAACGCAGGAAACGTACTCGATCGGCCGCGCCGTCTCGTCCGGCTGCGTGCGCCTTCTGAACCAGGATATCATCGACCTCTACGAGCGTGTTCCGGTGGGCACGCGCGTCGTCGTCCGTCCGCCAAGCAATCCGATTCTCGGGTGACCGCCATGCAGACAAAACGGGCGTTCATCATGATCGGCATCGGCGTCGCGCTGGGGGGTGCGGCGTTGGCCGGCGTGGCCTTCTTCCTCAAGCCCGATCCAGCCGGGCCGGTCGAGCTGAAACCCGGCGTCGCCGCGGTGGTGGCGCAGGGCGAGGCGATTTACGCCGCGCGATGCGCCTCCTGCCACGGCGCGAACCTCGAAGGCCAGCCGAACTGGCGGGAGCGCGGGCCTGATGGGCGGCTGCCGGCACCGCCGCACGACGAGACCGGCCACACGTGGCATCACGCCGACGCGCTGCTCTTCCACCTGACCAAGTATGGCCCGCCGAAAGAACTGGGCAACGGCGAGCCGTACTACTCCAACATGCCGGCGTACGAGGGCGTTCTGACCGACGAGGAGATCGTCGCGGTCCTCTCCTTTATCAAGAGCCGCTGGCCCGCTGACGTGCGCCTGCGCCATGACAAGATGAATGCGCAGATGGCGACGCAGCGATGATCGGGCACGCGTTGTCCCTCGGCATCCGCCGGCGGGGCGTCAGCGGGCCCGGCGAGCCCGCGGGCGGACAAGGGTCGACGTAGACACCGTGGCGCTCGCCCGTGCGGCGGAGCGTGAAAGGACGAAATCCCAGGGGATGGTGGCCGCCTTGGAGCATCCCGCCGTCATGCCCGGTCGGCTCGCCAGCTCCCGTCGGGCACGGCGGCGCGCCCGCGCGTCTTCCGAAAATCCTCGCTCGGCCCGCGTTGCGTCCGGAACTTGGGAAGGAGCAGCCCATTCCTATTAAAGACGCCAAGAGGAGGAGCAGCATGTCCTACGTTCGCTTCGGCGCGATGATCGCGACGTCAACCGTCGTCATGTTCGCGCTGATGTACCTGAATACATACATTTTCGACCATGTGTACTTTTCGGAGACGCGCACTTACATGGCGATCTTGATGGGCGCGACGATGGCGATCATCATGCTTGCCTTCATGCTCGGCATGTACACGAACAAGCGCGCCAATATCGCGATCTTTGCTGGCGCGGCTCTCGCCTTCGCGCTGTGCCTTTGGTTGGCGCGCAGCCAGGTTCTGGTCGGCGACACATCGTTCATGCGCGCGATGATCCCGCATCATTCGATTGCGATCATGACCTCGAGCCGAGCCGACATCTCGGACCCGCGCGTGCGCAAGCTCGCCGATGAGATCATCTATGCGCAAGACAAGGAAATCGCCGAAATGCGCTTCCTGATCGACGACATCGAGCGTTCGGGCGACGGGTCGGAAGCAACGCCTCCGCCGGCGGAGGTCGTCAGCCTCGAAGAGGCGCTGTCCACCGCCGAGCTGGCGACGCTCGACCCCCAGTTCATGTCCGGCACCGAGCTTGCCAAGGTTTTTGCGGGCGAGCCGGACTGCACCTTCACCTACATCGACGGCAGCCCCCCCGTCCTGGCCCTCGGCCGCGACGGCACCGCGCTCGTGAAGATCAGCGGTGACCTCGTCCGCCTCGACGCGGACGCCGCGAGCGTCACGACCGGTCCGACGGCCACGGCCCCCGGCATCGCGATGGACGTCACCGGCGTCGATGGGAAGGCTCTGGCAGAGATCGACGGGTCGCGGTCCGAGGCGACACTGACGCTGTCGCTCGATCGTGGCCTGACCGTCGGATACCGCGGCAATTACGGCTGCCGAACCTGAGTAGCGGTGCACTCAGTCGGCAGTGCCGTCGCTGGATGGAGGGCGGCGGCCCATGACGCGGACCGGCGTGGTCTCGCCCGCCTCTTCGCGGTGGACTGCCGGAAACGGGTCGGCATGCGGGCCCGGGCTCGGTGTGTCGGCGCCGCCGATTTCCGGAAGCTTTAGCTGTGTCTTGGGTTCGGGATGGCGGACGAGCTGCAGCGTGCGCGAATAAAGGCCGTTCGTCGGGGTGCGCGCGAGGGCGATGACGGCGGCATCGGCAAGCTCCTCGGTGAGCATCGACAGCAGCGCCTCGCACTGGCTTTCGATGCAGGCGCTCGTCGCCTCGTCCAGGAAGATCCACTGCGGCCGGTGCAGCAAAAGGCGTGCGAACGACAGCGACTGCTGCTCCTGCAGCGACAGCTCGCGGTCCCACCGCTGGACGGTGTTCATGGTCGGGATGTAGGCGGCGAGCCCGACGCGGCGCAGTGCCGCCTCGTAGTCGGGGTCGCCCCACTCGGTTCGCGGGCGCGGGTAGGCGAGCGCGTCGGCGAGGTTGCCGGCGGGTAGGTGGGGGCGCTGGGTCAGGAACATCACGGTGTCCTGCGGCGGCATCAGGATGGTGCCGCCGCCCCATGGCCACAACTGCGCCATTGCCCGAAACAGCATGCTCTTGCCGACGCCCGCCGGACCCACGATCACGACGCGCTCGCCCGGCTTCACTTCGGCATGGTCGACCGTGAAAGTCGTCGTGCTGTCGGGCAGCTTGATGGACACGTTCTCGAACGCGAGATGCCCGTCGGCATGGGTCGCGACGGTGATGTGGGGCGTATCGGTCCCCAGGGTGTCGAGCGCTTCGAGCGCGTCGTGGAACTCGTCCACGCGGGCACGCGTCGCCCGCCAATCCGCGATGGTGGGATAGTTGTCGACGAACCAACGCAGCGACTGCTGGACCTGATAGAAGGCTTGCACCGCCATCATCACCTCGCCGAAGGTCAGCGCGCCGGCGAAGTAGGCGGGAGCGGCCAGCGCCACGGGCGCCACGATCGCGAGCCAACCGTAGCCGGACGTGATCCAGGTGACGCGCGCGATCGCCCCCGCGAGCGCGACCATCACCGCACGGACCCGCCCGAACGCGTCCTCCACCAGCACCCGCTCGGCCGCTTCGCCCCGCGCGAAGGCGATCTCCTGCGCGCCGTCGGCGACTTGCACGATGGCGTAGCGGAACTGGGCCTCGCGCGTGTAGCGCGTGTTGTGGAGCGGGACGAGCGGCGCGCCGATCCAGAAGGTGAGGAGCGACCCCGTCATCGCGAAGAGGAGCGTGCCCCACAGGAGAAGGCCGTGAACCTCGACGGTCCAGCCGAACAGCGTGATCGGGATCGCCTGGGACAACGTCCACAGCACGCCGACGAAGGTGAGAAGCAGCAACGAGGACTGCACGAGCCCCGTTGCGAGCCCCACCGACAACTCGCTGAAATGACGAACGTCCTCCTGGAGGCGCTGGTCGGGATGCGCGCCGACCTCGCCGGCAAGGCGCAGCCGGTAAGGCGCGCGCGGCGCCATCCACCGCTCCACGAGGCGATGCGTGAGTTCCACCCGCAGGAGCACCTTGCCGAGTTCCTGCAGCCAGGTCTGCGCGACCACCAGAATCAGTAGGATCGCCGCGAGGATGAGGAAGACGCCGAGCTGGTTGACGAAGGTGTCGTAGTCGCGGCGCTCGAGCGCGCCGTAGAAGTCGCCGTTCCAGGTGTTGAGCCGCACCTGCATGACCGTGTTCAGGCCGATGACGAAGGCGGTGGCCGCCGCGTTGATGACGAGCGAGCGCGTATGGCTCGACGCCACGATCCGGTTCGGCAACAGGCGCAGGAGGTCTAGCACAGGCCATCCCGCCAGGACGCCTCGGGCGAACAGCCCGCCGATCGTCGCTCCGAGTAACCGCCTTGAGACGCCTGATCTCGGACAGCCGTCATCATCTGCACTCCGCCGCGCGATCTCGCTAGATCTATCGCCTTGGCAAAGGCCGCGCAATCAGGCGACCGGCACCTCGAAAGCGACCCAAGCGCGCGCCGGCGACCGGCTCTGTTTCGGCAGCCGCATGCGTCCCGTGCTCGCCAACGCGGCCGCCCAGCACGCCGCGGGCGCACCCGGCGGAGACTGTTGCGCGGACGCGACGCGGGGCCCGCGATGTGTCGCGCGCCCGCTCACAACCGGGCCGACTCGTGCTACCTCCTCTTGCCGCGAGCAAGATCGCACCTCACCGAGGACCCCCATGAACGAGAATGTCCTCGATAGCAGTTATTCGTGGGGCCGCCTCGCGATCTCGGTGCTCGCCTCGAGCGCCGGCAACGCTGCCATGTGGGCCGTCGTCGTGGTGATGCCGGGGATCGCCGCGGAGTTCGGCATCGAGCGATCCTCCGCCGCGCTCGCCTATACGTTCACCATGGCGGGATTCGCGCTCGGCAATGTCGTGTTCGGTCGCGCGGTCGACCGCTTCGGCATCGCCCTCTCGCTCGGCTTCGCCGCCGTCCTGATGAGCGCCGGCTACGTGCTGGCGGCGCTGTCGCCGTCGGCCGCCTTCCTCCTCGGAGCCCAGTTTCTGGTGGGGCTCGGTTCGGGAGTGAGCTTCGCGCCGCTGATCGCCGACGTCTCGCAGTGGTTCCTGCGCCGCCGCGGCATCGCCGTGGCGATCGCCGCGTCCGGCAACTACCTCTCCGGCGTCATCTGGCCGAGCCTCTTCGTGGTCCTCCTCGGCGATACCGGATGGCGGGGCATCTACTACCTGCTGGCGGTGGTCATGCTCGTCGGCCTCGTGCCCCTGGCCGCGCTGCTGCGCCGGCGGATCCCGAGCGCGGCGCAAGCGACCTCCGACGCGGCGATGCAAGCCGCCGGGCGCGCGGTGCGCTTCCCGCGGTGGGTGCTGCAATGGCTGCTGATCTTCGCGGGCTTCGGCTGCTGCATGGCAATGTCGATGCCGCAGGTGCACATCGTCTCGATGGCCGTCGACCTCGGCTATGGCGCGGTGGCGGGCGCCCAGATTCTGGCGGTGATGCTGGTCGGCGGTCTCCTCTCGCGCCTCAGCTTCGGCGTGGTGGCGGACCGGCTCGGCGGGATACGGACGCTTCTCATCAGCTCAGGCCTCCAGTGCCTCTCGCTTTTCCTCTACCTCCCCTTCGACAGCTATGCCGCGCTGATGGCGGTCAGCTTCGTCTTCGGCCTCGCCCAGGGCGGCATCGTGCCGTGCTACGCGATCATCGTCCGGGAGTATTTTCCGGCGTCCGAAGCGGGGAGCCGGATCGGCATCGTCATCATGGCGACCATCGTGGGGATGGCGGTTGGAGGCTTTGCCGCCGGGCTCATTCGCGACCTCACCGGCTCCTATGAGATGGCCTTCGTGCACGGCATCTTCTGGAACGCGGTCAACATCGCGGTGATGGTTTTCGTGCTGTTTTCAAGCCGCGCCGGGCCCCTCGGCGCGGCCCCCGCGCGGGTCGCGTAGCGCCGCACGGCCACGGCCTGTCAGAGGCTCTTTGCGATCAATTCGGCCAGATCGCGCCAGGCGACATCGTGGGCCTCGACGATCTCGCGCGGGGTCGCGGTCTTCGCCGGGACGGTGATGGCGAACGAGCGCACGCGGTTCCGGCTCTCGGCGGTGTCGCGCCGGATCGAAAACTGCCCCGACAGGATCAGGCTTCCAGACTTTTGGGCGATCATCCTCTCAACCCTCACACGGATTTCCGCCTCCGGGATGCCGCCGAGCGGCCACGGGTCGGCCGCCACTTTG
>JAUIJH010000017.1 GCA_030431335.1 Alphaproteobacteria bacterium | reverse complement strand
GCCGAGGCGGCCGCGGCGGTGCGCACGGGCTGCCGGCGCAACGACCCCAAGGCGGCGTTCGGGGCGCTGACGGAGTGGCTCGGGCTCGCCGGCGCGACGCCGCAGACGCTGGGCGTGCCGTCGGCCGAGGCGCTCAACCGGGCGCTGGCGGAGGTGGAAGGCCGCCTCTACGGCCCGCCGGTCGAGACGCGCTGGGACGGACGCTCGCTGCTGGCGGCGTTCGACGGCGTGTGCCGCGAGCGCGAGGCGATGGCGCGCGGCGCGGGTGCGGTGGGCGAATTGCCGCCGCTCTACGCCGCGTCGGGCAAGTCGCTCGAGGTGGCCTGACCGCGCGGCAACGAACGGCGCCCGCTTGCGATCGCGAGCGGGCGTTTGCGCGCGGCGGGGGCGGGGCCGGTCAGCCGCGGATGGGCGGCTGGAAGGAGTAGCCGAGGTCCCAGGGGAAGTAGATCCACGTGTCCTGGCTGACTTCGGTGACGTAGGTGTCCACCAGCGGGCGCCCCTTGGGTTTGGCGTAGACCGTGGCGAAATGGGCGCCGGGCAGCCGTTTGCGCACCAGCTCGGCCGTCTTTCCGGTGTCGACGAGATCGTCGACGATGAGCAGCTTGCCCTGCTCGGCCTGGTCCAGGAAGCGCGGGTCGACGTCCTTCAGCACGGACAGATTGTCGAGCTGTTTGAACTTGTCGTAGGAGACGATGCAGATCGTGTCGATGACGCGCACGTCGAGTTCGCGCGCGACGATGGCCGACGGCACGAGGCCGCCGCGCGTGATCGCGATAACGGCGTCGAAGGGGCCAGCACCGGACAGGCGCCACGCAAGGGCGCGGCAGTCGCGGTGAAACTGGTCCCAGGAGACGGGGAAGGCTTTGTCAGGCAGGCGTTCTTCGACCATGCCGATGGGTTGCTTTGCCGCGCCGCAAAGTCAAGGGCGCGGCAGGGCCTGACCGTATTCGGGGGCGCGTTGTGGCGCGGAGGCCGCAGCGGGCTGGGGATTGTGCGCCGACAGCGCCGGAGCGGGCGCGAGCGTGCGGTCCTGCGCGGTGAGGGGCTGGCTGGACGGATCGTCCTCGGCCAGCGAACGCAGCGCATGCGAGATGAGATCGCCGGCACGCATGGCGATCTGCTGGCCTTGATCGCAGGTCGAGGGGTTGCGATCGCAGAAACTTCCGACGTCCTCGATGGCCGCGCTGACCACCGCCGAGACGGGGGCATCGGGCCGGACGATCGGCAAAAGAAGGGCGATAGCGATGGCCACGACCATCAGCTTGAGCAGCAATTTCATGGATCCCTGGCTCCATTGGGCCTGACTGATACGAAGCGGAGCCTATCGGGCGACCCGTTAAAGGTTCGGGTCCCAGAAACGATCAATTTGGTCGACATCTGGAGAGCGGAATTTAACGTCCTTTTCACTGCTGCCTGTCACCTTATCCACAAGAGGAGGTGCGGGTGTGAACCTTTCTTCAAGAATTGATCAATTGCCGGTTGAGGATTGGGCGGCTGCGGTCGCCCGAATCGGTCGCCGTGCGCGTCGCCGCGTCATGCGCAAGCCTGCGCGTTCGCTGGGAGCGTTGGCCGCTGTCGTGGTGATTGCCGCGATCGCGTCGAACGCGTTGTGGGAACAGGAGAGCAGCCACCCCGCTCCGATCTGGGGTGCTGCGGAGGCCGGGGACGGTCCGCGCCTGGTGGCGGCCCATTCGCCGCCGAGCGGCCAGGCCGACACCGCGCTGGGCGCGCCGGATCCGATGGTGAAGCGGGTCCAGAGCGCGCTGATCGAGGTGGGCTATTTCGCGGGGGAGGCCGATGGCGTCCTTTCCGACGAGACGCGCGAGGCGATCGAGCTGTTCGAGCTCGACCGTGGCCTACCGGCGACGGGCGAGCCGAGCGTGGCCCTGCTGGCCGCCTTCACCGACAGCAACGTGATGACCGACGAGGCCGATATCACCGAAGAGGTGACGGTGGCGAGCGTTTCGCAGCCGGCGGCCGCCCCGCGCGGGCCGGCCCCGGCGATCAACACGGTGGCGGAAATCCAGGCGGCGCTGAACAGGGCCGGGCTCGGGCCGTTGACGGTGGACGGCGTGATGGGCCCGCGCACGCGCACGGCGCTCGACACCTTTGCGCTGGCCAACGGGCTTGCCGCGGAGGGCGTGACCCCTGCGGTGTTGCGGGCGCTTGCTCAGGAGGCCCGTTAGTCCCAATTCATATGGGATGGGAGATTCGATCGACGAAGCGGCCATGCCGCGCCTGCGGGCGGACATCTGGGTAGCGGCGTATCTGCGCCGCTGCGCCGGGGCGGGAGCGTTCGCGGCCCTCTCCCGGCGGGGCGACGACAGCGCCGGCACCATCTTCATCGAAGTGCTGCACGACGAGGGGGGCGACCTGTGGGCGCCGGCCCCCGGCGCGGGGCGCGTGCTGGAGCGCGTGCTGCACGCCGTGCCGCCCTTCGAGATCGCGGAGCGGATGGAGCGGGAACGCAAGTTCGACAGCGACCTGTGGCTGGTCACGGTGGAAGATCGCGCCGGGCGGCACTTTCTGGCGGACCACGAGCATGTCTGAGCCGTTCTGGCGCACCAAGTCGCTGGACGAGATGGACACGGCCGAGTGGGAATCGCTGTGCGACGGCTGCGGCCGCTGCTGCCTCAACAAGCTCGAGGACTGGGACACCGGCGAGATCGCGTTCACCAACGTCGCCTGCACGCTGTTCGACGACAAGACCTGCCGCTGCCGGGACTATTCCAACCGGACGCAGGTGGTGGCCGATTGCGTGCCGCTGACGCCGGCCGCGGTGCGCGAACTCACCTGGCTGCCCGGAACGTGCGCCTATCGGCGACTGGCCGAGGGGCGCGACCTCGCCTGGTGGCACCCGCTGGTGTCGGGCGATCCGGCAACCGTCCACCGGGCCGGCATCTCGGTGCGCGGCCGCGTGGTGATGGAAGATACGGTGGCCGTGGAGGATTACGAGGCGTTCGTCGTCGATTGGGCTGACGACGATCCGACCGACGATCCGACCGACGAAGAAATGCAATCTTAGGTGTTGACAGCGGCTCGGTCGGCATGTATAGATTGTGCATCGTCGCAGAAGTGGGCTGAAACGGGGGCTGGTTGGCGCTGGAGCGTCACCTGGCGGCGCGCGTTGGGTAGCACGGGCCGCTGAGGGGTATCGACCGGTTTTCTCAGTCTGCAATGCGCGGATCGCGACAGTGGCGCTGGTGGTTTCACCGGCGCCTTTTTTGTTTCGGAGGAGCCATGACTGACGCAGCGGCGGACGCGCTCGCCAGAGGCAGCCTCGTTGAGCGATTGTTCCGCGCCTTTTCGATGCAGCTCAGCGACATCGAGGCGCGGATCGCGGACAAGGCCGGCGAAGGCATCGTCGATGACGGGCGGATCCTGAGCGGCCTCGCCAAGACGCTGGAGACGCTCGTGAGCGTGGAGCGCAAGCTGATCCAGGTCGACGACGAGGAAGCGACGGTGAACCTCGATGGGGTGCGCACCGAGCTCGCCGAGCGACTCGCCAAGCTGCGGGCCGGCCTCGGCAAGGACGACCTCGGCAGGGACGACGACGCCGCTTCGGCCGATCCTGCCTGACCATGGGCGAGATACGCAGACGGGCGACGACGGCCCCCAACCTGAAGCGGGCGCTGATGGCGTGCGCGCGGCGCGGCCAGCTGGCCCAGTTCGTGGCCGAGCTGCCCGGGCCGCTGGCGGAGGGGCTGCTGGCCGATTGGGCCGTGTGGGCGCGGCCGCAGCAGCTGCCGCCGCGGGGCAGCTGGCTGACGTGGCTGATGCTGGGCGGACGCGGCGCGGGCAAGACGCGCGCCGGCGCCGAATGGGTTCATGCGATGGCGATGGGGGCGAAGCCCTTCGCCACCGAGCCGTGCGGGCGCATCGCCCTGATCGGCGAGACGTTTCAGGACGCGCGCGAAGTGATGGTGGAGGGCATCTCGGGGATGCTCGCCATCGGACGGCGGTGCGACCGGCCGCAATGGCACCCCTCGCGGCGCCGGCTCGAATGGCCGAACGGGGCGGTGGCGCAAGTTTTTTCGGCCGCCGATCCGGAGGGGTTGCGCGGACCGCAATTCGGCGCGGCGTGGAGCGACGAGCTCGCCAAGTGGCCGCAGCCTGAGGCGACCTGGGACATGCTGCAATTCGGGCTGCGGCTCGGCCGGGAGCCGCGCCAGGTGGTGACCACCACGCCGCGGCCGATCCCGCTGTTGAAGGCGCTGATGGCCGACCAGCGCACGGCGACCGTGACCATGAAGACGGCCGAGAACGCGGCCAATCTGGCGCCGGGTTTCCTCGACGCGGTGGTCGACAAATACAATGGCACGCGGCTCGGCCGGCAGGAGCTGGACGGCGAATTGATCGAAGACCGCGACGACGCGCTGTGGGCGCGCGACGCGATCGAGCGGACGCGGGTGGTCGGCGCGCCGGCGATGGTGCGCGTGGTGGTGGCGGTGGATCCGCCTGCGACGAGCGGGGCGAAATCGGCCGCTTGCGGCATCGTGGCGGCGGGGCTCGGCGAGGACGGCGCGGCCTACGTGCTGGCCGACCGGACCATCGCCAGGGCGACGCCCGAGGTGTGGGCCGACCGGGCGATCGGGCTTTATCATGCGATGGAGGCGGACGCGCTGATCGTCGAGGTCAACCAGGGCGGCGAGATGGTCGCCAGCGTGATGCGCGAGGCGGACCCCGGCGTTCCGGTGACGCCGGTGCGGGCGAGCCGCGGAAAGTGGACGCGTGCCGAGCCGGTGGCGCTGCTTTATGCGCAAGGCCGCGTGCGGCATGTGGGCGTGCTGCCGGATCTGGAAGACCAGATGTGCAATTTCGTGCCGGGCGGCACCAGCGAGGGCGTCTCGCCGGACCGCATCGACGCGCTGGTGTGGGCGATCTCGGCGCTGATGCTGGAAAAAGGCGGCGGGGCGGCGCCACGCGTACGCCGCTTCGGTTGAGCGTTGAAGATCTGGAATTTGGGGGGCCTTCGGGCCCCTTTTTTGTTGGGCCGGCATGCCGGCGGGAAGGGACGCGATGGGCATCTTTGGAAAGCGCGAAGAAAAAGCCTCGCGGGTCGGCCGTCTGATGACTGTGGAAAGCCTCGGCCGACCGGTCTGGACGCCGCGCGACTACGCATCACTGGCGCGGGAGGGCTATTCGAAGAACCCCATCGTCTACCGGGCGGTGCGGATGATCGCCGAAGCGGCGGCCTCCGCGCCCTGGCTCTTGTACGAGGGCGAGCAGGAGCTCGACACGCATCCGCTGCTGGCGCTGATGCGGCGCCCCAACCCGGCGCAATCGGGCGCGGGGCTGATGGAGAGCATCTACGGGCACCTGATGGTGGCCGGCAACGCGTATCTGGAGGTGGTCGCCATCGACGGCGTGCCCCGCGAGATCTTCGCGTTGCGGCCGGACCGGATGAAGGTGGTGCCGGGCGCCGACGGGTGGCCGCGCGCGTTCCACTATACGGCCGGCGCGCGCACAGTGGAGTTCGTCCAGGAGGGCGACCTGCCGCCGATCCTGCACCTGTCGCTGTTCCATCCGCTCAACGATCACTACGGCTTCGCGCCCATCGAGGCGGCGCAGACCAGCCTCGACGTGCACAACGCCTCCGGCGCCTGGACGAAGGCGCTGCTGGACAATGCGGCACGGCCTTCGGGGGCGCTGGTTTACACCGGCGAGGGCAACCTCAACGACGAGCAGTTCGCCCGGCTCAAGGCGGAGCTGGAGGACGGCTACGCCGGGGCGCGCAATGCCGGCCGGCCGCTGCTTCTGGAGGGCGGGCTCGACTGGAAGACCATGGCGATGAGCCCGCGCGACATGGACTTCATCGAGGCCAAGCGGGAGGCGGCGCGGGAGATCGCGCTGGCGTTCGGCGTGCCGCCGATGCTGCTCGGCATCCCCGGCGACAACACCTACGCGAACTACCGCGAGGCCAACCGGGCCTTCTGGCGCCAGACGGTGCTGCCGCTGGTGGCGCGCACGGCGCAGTCGCTCGGCAACTGGCTGGGCGGGGCGTGGGGGCAGGAGCTGCGCCTGTCCTACGATGCCGACCAGATCGACGCCCTGTCGACCGAGCGCGAGGCGCTGTGGGACCGGGTCGCCTCGGCCGACTTCCTGACGCGGGACGAGAAGCGCCAGGCGGTCGGCTACGGCGTGGATCCGGAGCGCAAGCCGGAGGACGGCGCCCCAGCCGTCGAGGGCTAATGGACCCGTTGACCCAAAGTGTCGTGGAGAGGGGCGATCTTGCTCATCTTGCCTTGTTCTTATGGGCCTCGGCGACTTCGGGGCTTTTGATCTTCACGATGCGCGAACTGGCGCGATCCAATCGGCGATTCAGCGATTTCGTGACCGCCATCGCCAAGCTGAACTCTTTGTTTGGGCAGGACTGATGGTGGACATATTGCGACGGGCCGCGGCACCTGTGCTGCGGCTGACGACGGTGTGCGAGATCAACCACGCACGCACGTTCCGGGAATTCGCGCACCATATCGGGCGCGCGCTGGTGGAGCGCAGGGCGCGCGAGGAGCCGCGCGTGGTCTCCTTCCCGCGGAGGCGGGCGCTGTGAGGGCCGCACCGGAGCGCAAATACGCGACGACGCTCGCGACCGTCGATGCCGACGGCCGGTTCTGCGGCTACGCCTCGCTGTTCGGCCGGGTCGACCTGTCGGGCGACGTGGTCGAGGCCGGGGCGTTCACGCGCTCGCTCGGCAAGCGCGGGCCGGCCGGTGTCGGCCTCTACCTGGAGCACGACCCCAAGGCGGTGATCGGGCGGTGGCTCGTCATCGAGGAGGACCGGCGCGGGCTGTGGGTCGAGGGCCAGCTGGGCGGCACGACGGATGCGGCCGAGGCGGCGCGGCTGATGCGGGCCGGACGGCTCGACGGGCTGTCGATCGGCTTCAGCACCGTCGCCGCGCGTGAAGATCGGGTGGCGCGCGTGCGCCGCCTTACGGAAATCGATCTCTGGGAGGTGTCGGTGGTGATGAGCCCGATGCTGCCGGAGGCGAGAGCGCGTGCGGCCAACGCCGCACGCAATCCGCGGGCTGAGCCCGTACCCGCCGTGGACGCAGGGCTACTGGCCCAGATGCGTCGAACAACGGCCTTTCTTCGTCAAACGAGGTAACTATGGACAACGCAATTTCTGCGCCCGAAACGAAGGCCGATCTGGCGCGGGCGATGGACGACATGATGGGCGCCTTCGAGGCGTTCAAGGACACCAACGAGGCCCGCATCGCGGAACTCGAGAAGAAGTCCGGTGCCGACGTCGTGACCACCGACAAGCTCGCCCGCATCGAGGCGGCTCTCGATGCCAACCAGCGCCGGGTCGACGAAGTGGTGCTGAAGTCGCACCGTCCGTCGCTGTCCGGCACCCCGGTTCTGGGCGCGTCGGAGCACAAGAGCGCCTTCGAGGGCTATGTGCGCGGCGGCAACGAGATGGGCCTGCGCGCCCTGGAGAAGAAGGCGCTGACCGCCGGTGACGGCGATGCCGGCTTCACGGTGCCGGTCTAGGTCGAGGGCGAGGTGATGCGTCGCCTGACCGCGATCTCGCCGATCCGCGGCATTGCCGGCGTGCGCCAGGTGTCGAGCGCGACCTACAAGAAGCCGGTCACCAGCACCGGGCCCGTCACGGGCTGGGTCTCCGAGACCGCCGCCCGCCTCGAGACCGACGCGCCCGTCCTGTCCGAGCTGAAGTTCGACACGATGGAGCTCTATGCGATGCCGGCGGCGACGTCGGCGCTGCTCGACGACACCGCCGTCGACATCGACCGCTGGCTGGCCGACGAGATCGAGTCGGCCTTCGCCGAGCAGGAGACCGCCGCGTTTGTCGCCGGTACGGGCATCGGCCAGCCGAAGGGCTTCACCAGCTACTCCACGGTGGAAGAGAGCGCCTGGAGCTGGGGCAACCTCGGCTATGTCGCCACGGGTTCGGCCGGCGCCTTCCCCGCCACCGGCGCGTCGGACAAGCTGATCGACCTCGTCTACACGCTGAAGGCCGGCTACCGGCAGAACGCGTCCTTCGTGATGAGCCGGTCGACCCAGGCCGCCGTGCGCAAGATGAAGGACACCGAGGGCCAGTACATCTGGGCGCCCCCGAGCGTTCCGGGCAGCCGCGCGTCGCTCTTCAACTTCCCGGTGGTGGAAGCCGAAGACATGCCCGAGATCGGCGCCGACTCGCTGTCGATCGCCTTCGGCGACTTCCGCCGCGGCTACCTGATCGTCGACCGCCAGGGTCTGCGGATCCTGCGCGATCCGTACTCCTCCAAGCCCTACGTGCTGTTCTACACCACCAAGCGTGTGGGCGGCGGCGTGCAGGACTTCGACGCGATCAAGTTCCTGAAGTTCTCCGCATCGTAAGCGGCGATCTGCACTGAACGAAAAACGGAAGGGCCGGTTCGCCGGCCCTTTTTCTTTTCCGCCGGGCGCGGCTTTCAAGAATTGGGTGGAACGATGGTGGCGATCCTGGTGAGCGGGCCGCAGGCGGAGCCTGTGACGCGCGAGGAGGCGAAGGCGCACGCGCGTATCGACGGCGCGTCGGAAGATGCGCGGATCGATGCGCTGATCGCGGCGGCGCGGGCCGACGTGGAGAACCGCACGGGGCGGGCGCTGATGACGCAGAGCTGGCGCATCGTGCGCGATGGCGTGCCGCGCGGTGGCGTGGTGCGGCTGGCGCCGGCGCCGGTCATCTCGGTGGACGCGGTGACGCTCTATGGCGCCGACGGCACGCCGCAGGTGGCCTCGGCGGACGAGTACGAGGTGGACCTCGTGTCGGCGCCCGGCCGGCTGCTCCTGAGGAGCGGGCGGTTCTGGGGCGCGCGGGCCATGAACGGGCTCGAGATCGACGTGACCTGCGGCTACGGCGACGCGGCCGACGTGCCCGCGCCCCTGAAGCAGGCGATTTTGATGCTGACCGCCTACTGGTTCGAGCAGCGCGAGGCGGCGAGCGCCGGCGCGGTGGCCGGCCCGGTCGCCCATGGGGTGGCGGCGCTGCTGGCGGCCTACCGGATGCCGAGGCTGCAATGAGCGTCGCGATCGGGGATCTGCGGCGGCGCGTCACCATCGTGGCGGCCAGCGACGCACCGGACGGGGCGGGCGGCTTCGTGCGCTCGTGGAGCGCGGTGGCGGACGTCTTCGCACGGATCAAGGCGCGGCGGCGGCGCGAGGCGGTGGACAACGGGCGCCAGGTGGGCGTCGTCACCCACATCATCACCATGCGGCGGCGCGACGACGTGAACGGCGAGGTCCGGCTGGTGGCCGACGGCGTGTCGTATCGCGTCCTCGCGGTGGAGGACGCGGACGCGCTGCGCCGCTTCCAGGACTGCTGGTGCGAGGAGGAACAGGCATGAGCCACGCGCGCCACGCCATGATGGAGGCGATCTACGCCGCGCTCGTCGCCGATGCCCAGCTCAATGGCGTGCTGGCCGGCGGCAAGGTGTTCGACCATGTGCCGCGGGCGGCGGAATACCCGTTCGTCTCGTTCGGCGACTTCGAGTCGAGCGCGATGGACGGCGACGCGGTGCCCTCCGAGCTGCACCGCTTCGAGCTTCTGATCCATTCGCGCGCGCCGGGGCGGGCCGAGGCATCGGCGGTGGCCGACCGCGTGGCGGCGCTGCTCGACGGCGCGCCGCTGGCCCTGACGGGCGCGACGCTGGTGTTCCTGCGCCTGAGCGACACGGCGGTCGGCGCGAGCCGGGACCGCACCGCCTATCGGGTGCGCATGCGCTTCGAGGCGCTGACGGAAAGCATTTGAGGAGACTGAGATGGCTGCGCAAAGCGGTAAAGACCTTCTGCTGAAGGTGGATGAGACAGGCGGCGGCTCGTTCGTGACCGTGGGCGGGCTGCGCTCCAAGCGCATCTCGTTCGGGGCCGGCGCCGTCGACGTGACGGACCAGGGCTCGACCGGCCACTGGCGCGAGCTGCTCGACGGGGCCGGCGTGAAATCGGCCAATGTCGGCGGCTCGGGGATCTTCAAGGACGCATCCTCGGACGGGACGGTGCGGGCGATCTTCTTCTCCGGCACCGTGCGCAACTGGCAGATCATCGTGCCGGATTTCGGCACCATCGAGGGGCCGTTCCAGGTGACGGCGCTGGAGTACGGCGGCAACTACGACGGCGAGGTCGTCTACGACCTGGGGCTGGAATCGGCCGGCGCGCTCACCTTTACGGCGGCGTGAGGCGATGATGGCCAACCGATATCGCGGTGAGACGAGCGCCGTCTTCGACGGGCGGCGCTACACGCTGTGCCTTACGCTGGGCGCGCTCGCGGAGCTGGAGCGCGCCTTCGAGGTCGGCGACATGTCGGCGCTGGTGGAGCGCTTCTCGCGCGACACGCTGTCGGCGCAGGACGCGGTGATGATCATCGGCGCGGGACTGCGCGGCGGCGGCAACGCGGTCGAGGACCACGAGGTCGCGCGCATGACGACGGACGGAGGCGCGCCGGGCTTCGCGCGCGTGGTGACCGAGCTTCTGGCGGCGACGTTCGGGGCCGAGGAGACCAGCCCCCACCCTTCTTGATCAAGACGGCTGCGGATACGCCGCAGCCGTTCCCCTGGCGCGCGCTGATGAGCCTGTTTCTGGGCGAGCGCGGCATGGCGCCGGGGGTCTTCTGGGCACTCACCCTTCCTGAAATTCAAGCGGTGCTTGGCGATGCGTCGGCTGCGACGCGGCGCACCGAGCTGATGCGCCTGATGGAGGCCTTTCCCGATGGCAAACGATGACGGGCTGTACGACAGCGTGACGGCGGCCGAGGAGATCGCCGACACGCTGACCTTGTCGGCGGGCAGCTTCTCGCGGGCGCTGCGGCGCGGTTTGCGCGATGCGGTGGTGGAGGGGCAGACGCTCGACCGCGTGCTCAAGGGCGCGGCGCTGTCCCTCTCCCGCTCGGCGCTGACGGCGGGCTTGAAGCCGCTCGGCAGCCTCGTGGGCAACGGCGCCAGCACCTTGATGGCGGGGCTGACCCACTCGCTGACCGGCACCAAGGTGATGCCGTTCGCCAAGGGCGGCGTGATCGGCTCGCCGACCGGCTTTCAGATGGGCGGCGGACGCGTCGGGCTGATGGGCGAGGCGGGCCGCGAGGCCGTGCTGCCGCTGGCGCGCGGCTCCGACGGCCGGCTCGGCGTGGCGCTGGAAGGCCAGGCGGGCGGACCGACCATCAATTTCCATGTGGTGACGCCCGATGCGGACAGCTTCCGCCGCTCGCAGACGCAAGTCACCTCGATGCTCGCCCGCGCCGTGACGCGCGGCCGCCGGGGGCTTTGAGTGATGAACGGATTTCACAACGTGCTGTTTCCGCTGGCCGTGGCGCTCGGCGCGACGGGCGGGCCGGAGCGGCGGACCGAGATCGTCGCGCTGGGCTCGGGGCGCGAGGAACGCAACCAGCGCTGGGCCGTCAGCAGGCGTCGCTACGACGCCGGAACAGGGGTGAAGACACTCGATGACCTTTATAAAGTGGTGGAATTCTTCGAAGAGCGCCGTGGTCAACTCTACGGCTTTCGCTTTCATGACCCGCTGGACTACAAAAGCTGCCCGCCAAGCCAGGATTTTGCTGGCACGGATCAGCTCCTGGGCGTGGGCGACGGCGTCGAGACTGATTTCGCGCTGATCAAGACGTACGGCGACCTGTTTTCGCCGTACCAGCGGCCGATCAAGCTGCCGCGGGACGGACAGCTCGCCGTCGACGTGGGCGGGGTGACGCGCATCCAGGGCGCCGACTTCGTGTTCGCGGACGGGGTGATCACGTTCTTCCCGCACGCGGTGCCGCAGCTGGGGGCGGCCGTGAGCGCGGGCTACACCTTCGACGTGCCGGTGCGCTTCGACACCGACCGCCTGCAGGTCAACCTCTCGCAGTTCGAGGCCGGGGCGATCCCGTCGGTGCCGATGGTGGAGATCGTGTTGTGAGGTCGCTGCCGGCGGCGCTGGAGGCGCACCTCAAGAGCGGCACGACGACCCTGTGCCGCTGCTGGCGGCTGACGCGCACCGACGGGCTGGTGCTGGGCTTCACCGACCACGACCGCGCGCTGTCGTTCGACGGGCAGGAGTTCTCCGCGATGGAGGGGCTCGAATCGTCCGGCGACGTGACGAAGGCTGGCTTTGCGGTCGGCGGGTTTGAGATCGCGGGGGCGTTCTCGTCCGCCGCGCTCGAGATCGCCGACCTGCAGAGCGGGCGCTATGACGGCGCCACGGTCACGCTGTGGCTGGTGAACTGGGCCGACGTCTCGCAGCGCACGGTGCTGCGCGAGGGGACGCTGGGCGAGGTGAGCCGCGCCGACGGGGCCTTCCGCGCCGAGGTGCGCGGGCCGATGCAGGCGCTGGAAACGGTGCGCGGGCGCGTCGTGACCATCGCCTGCGACGCGGACCTGGGCGACGCGCGCTGCAAGGTGGCGCTGGAGACGCTGGAGCGCACCGCCACGGTGGACAGTGTCGACGGCGCGCGCCTGGTGGTGTCTGGCATCGGCAACCGGCCGGCGGGATGGTTCGCCGGCGGCGTGTGCGTGGTGGCCGACGGCGCCGAGGTGGGCGCGCGCCGCCTGGTGGTGCGCCACACGGTGGAAGAGGCGGGGGTGGTGATCACCCTGCGCGAGGCGCTGCTGGACCTTGCCGCAGGCGACGAGCTGACGCTGCGGCCCGGCTGCGACAAGCGCTTTGCGACGTGCCACGAGAAGTTCGGCAATTCGCTGAACTACCAGGGGTTTCCGTTCCTGCCGGGCAACGACAAGGCGTTCTCCTACGCCGGCGGCGCGTCGTGAGGCGCGCCGAGGCGGTGGCTGCCGCGCGCGGTTGGATCGGCACGCCCTACCACCACCAGGCCTCGATGCGCGGCGTGGGGTGCGACTGCCTCGGGCTGGTGCGCGGGGTGTGGCGTGAGGTGGTGGGGCCGGAGCCGGAGCGCGCTCCCGCCTACAGCCCCGACTGGGCCGAGGCGCAGGGCGAGGAAACGCTGCTGGCCGCCGCCATGCGCCATTTCGTGCCGACGTCCGAGATCAAGGCCGGGTCGATCCTGGTGTTTCGCTGGCGCGCCAATGTGCCGGCCAAGCATCTGGGGATCGCGGCAGGCAACGGGCGGCTCATCCATGCCTACGATTCGGCCGGCCGGGTGGTCGAGACGGTGCTCTCGACGCCGTGGCGGCGCCGGCTCGCGGCGATCTTCGATTTTCCGGGAGTGACCGACTGATGGCAACGCTTGTTCTACAGGCGGCCGGGCAGGCTGTCGGCGGCTTTTTGGGGCCTGTCGGCGCGATCGTCGGCCGGGCCGCGGGCGCGCTGGCCGGCCACATCGTCGACCAGCGCCTGTTCGGCGACAACTCCACGCGCCAGGTGGGCCGCCTCGACGAAATGACCGTGCAGACGGCCTCGGAAGGCAATGCGCTGCCCAAGGTCTACGGGCGGATGCGGCTCGCCGGCACGGTGGTCTGGGCCACCGATTTCGAGGAGCACGTCAACACCTCGTCCAGCGGCAAGGGGGGCGGCCCCCAGGTCGAGGAGTTCCACTATACGGCCAGCTTCGCGGTGGCGATCTGCGAAGGGCCGGTGGCGCGGATCGGGCGGGTGTGGGCCGACGGCGAGCCGCTCGACCTGACGCAGATCACGATGCGCACCCATCTGGGCGAGGCCGACCAGGAGCCCGACGACCTGATCGAGGCGATCGAGGGCGTCGCGCCGGCTTTTCGCGGCACCGCCTACGTGGTGTTCGAGCATTTGCCGGTGGGCCCGTTCGGCAACCGCATCCCGCAGATCACGTTCGAGATCATCCGGCCGGTGGGCGAGCTGGAAAAGCACGTTCGGGCCGTGACGCTGATCCCCGGAGCGACGGAGTTCGGCTACTCGCCGCAGGAGGTGAAGCTGGTCCTGGCGCCCGGCGAGGCGGGCACGGAAAACCGCCACGTCGGCGTTGCGCCGTCCGACCTGGACGCTTCGCTCGATGAATTGCAGGCCCTTTGCCCCAACCTCGAGCGCATCGCGCTGGTGGTCGCCTGGTTCGGCGACGATCTGAGGGCGGGCTCGTGCACCATCCAGCCTTCGGTGGAGGCCCTGGTGCGGGCGACCGACACGCCCTGGAGCGTCGGCGGGCTCGACCGGGCCTCGGCGCGGCTGGTGAGCGCGGACGGCGAGGGGCGGCCGAACTATGGCGGCACGCCGTCCGACAACGCGGTGTTCCAGGCGATCCAGTCGATCAAGGCGCGCGGGCTGAAGGTCGTCTTCTACCCGTTCATCCTGATGGACATTCCCGCCGGCAACGGGCTTGCCGACCCCTATGGGGCGAGCGAGCAGGTGCCGTTTCCCTGGCGTGGGCGGATCACCGTCGCGCCGGCGCCGGGCCAGGCGGGCTCGCCGGACGGGACGGCGGCGGCCGACTCCTCGATCGCCTCGCTCGTGGGCGATGCCATGCCGGGGGACTTCGCCGCGGCGGGCGACGTGGTGGTCTACGGCGGCCCGGCGGAGTGGTCGCTGCGGCGCATGATGCTGCACTACGCGCATTTGTGCGCGCAGGCCGGCGGCGTGGATGCCTTCCTCGTCGGTTCGGAGCTTCGCGGGCTGACGACGGTGCGCGGGGCGAGCGGCTACCCGTTCGTCGCGGGGTTGTCGGCGCTGGTCGACGACGTGCGCAGCGTCGTGGGCGCGGGCACCAAGATCTCCTACGCGGCCGACTGGTCCGAGTATTTCGGCCATCAGCCGGGCGATGGAACCGTTAATTTCCATCTCGATCCGGTATGGGCCAACCCGAATGTCGATTTCATCGGCATCGACAATTATTGGCCGCTGTCGGACTGGCGCGACGGGACGCACGACGACCTCGCCCTCGCCTCGTCGCCGCACGAGCGGGCGTACCTCACCGGCAACGTTTCGGGCGGTGAAGGCTACGACTGGTACTATGCCAGCGAGGCGGACCGCCTGACCCAGACCCGCACGCCGATCACCGACGGTCTCGGCAAGGAATGGGTGTTTCGCTACAAGGACCTGCAGAACTGGTGGTCCAACCCGCACTTCGACCGTGTGGGCGAGACGGAGGCGGCGCAACCGACCGACTGGGTGCCGCAATCGAAGCCGGTCTGGTTCACCGAGGTGGGCTGTCCGGCGGTGGATCGCGGGGCCAACCAGCCCAACGTGTTCTTCGATCCGAAGAGCTCCGAATCGAAGCTGCCCTACTTCTCGTCCGGGCGGCGGGACGACGAGATGCAGCGCGCCTATCTGGAGGCGATGCTGGGTGCGTTCGACCCGGCGCTGTCGAGCGCGATCGACACGTTCAACCCCGTGTCGGGCGTCTACGGGCAGCGGATGATCGATCCGGGCACGGTGCATGTGTGGACGTGGGACGCGCGGCCCTGGCCGGCTTTCCCGCACCGCACCGATGTCTGGTCGGACGGCGACAACTGGGAGCGCGGCCACTGGCTGACGGGCCGGCTCGGCGGGGTGCCGTTCGCGGACCTGGTGCGGGCGCTGTTCCGCGATTGGGGACTGCCGGAGCCGCAGGTGTCGCCGGTGGCGGCGGTGCTGGACGGCTTCCTCGTCAGCCAGCCGCAGAGCCTGCGCAACGTGCTGGACCCGCTGACGGCGGCGACGTCGGTGATCGGTGCCGACACGGGCACGGGGATCCGCTTCGTCGGCCCCAACCGGGCGCCGAGCGAACTGGTGAGCGAGGACGACCTTGCCGAACTGGGCGCGGAGACGCCGCTGATCGCCGAAACGCGCGACGAACTCGCCGCGCTGCCGGTGGAGCAGCGGCTGCGCTACTTCGACAGCGGACGCGAGTTCCAGGTGGCGAGTGCGCGCTACCGGCCGCCTGAGGGCTCGACGCGCCAGATCGAGGAGATCGCCATATCGGCGAGCCTCAATGACGGGCTCGCGACGGAGCTGGCGGAAATTGCGCTCAATGCCCGCTGGGGCGGCCGCACGGCGGTGACGTTCGCGCTGCCGCTCAGCGAGATCGACGTGATGCCCGGCGACGTGATCCTGTTCCGGGCGGACGGGCGCGACCGCGAGCTGGTGGTGGAGGAGATCGAGGATCTCGGCCACCGCGAGGTCGTGGCGCGCACGTTGAACCGGCAGGCGCTGACGCCGACGCCGACGCCCGGCTCGCCGACGCCGCCCATCGCGCCGATCCCGCTGTCGCCGCCGTTCGCGTTCGCGCTCAATCTGCCGCTGTTGGGCGAGTCGTTCGCAGCGACGGATGCGTTCATCGCCGCCTACTCGCGGCCTTGGCCGGGGGAGATGGCGATCTGGGCCCAGGCGGGTGACGGCAGCTTCGAGCGGATCCGGGTGCTGGGGAAGCCGTCATCGGTCGGGCTGGTCGCCGCGCCGCCGCCGCCGGATGCGCCCACCAGCCGGTGGGATTACGGCGCCGCGATCGACGTGGTGATGCTGAGCGGGACCTTGCAGTCGCGCTCCGATCTCAGCGTGCTGGACGGGCGCAACCTGCTGGCGGTCGAGGCGGCGGACGGAAGCTGGGAGATGATCCAGTTCCGCAACGCGACGCTGATCGGCGAGCGGACCTACCGGCTGACGCAGCTGCTGCGTGGGCAGGTGGGGACGGAGCACGCGACGGCGGCAGGCATCCTGCCCGGCGCGCGGGTTGCCTATTTCGACCAGACGATCCCGAAGCTGAGCGTGACCAACGCGCAGATCGGCTACGAGCGCACGTTCCGGGTCGGGCCTGCGTCCGAGGGGGTGGGCGGCGTCAACACGACGACGTTCGACTTCACCCCCACCGGACGGGCCAAGCTGCCGTTGGCGCCGGTCCACGGCAAGGCGCGGCTGCGCGGCGATAGCGGCCTCGACATCACGTGGATCCGGCGGACGCGGATCGGCGGCGACGCGTGGCCGGACAGCGGCGACGTGCCGCTCGGCGAGACCGCCGAGCGCTATCGGATCGAGATCCTGGACGGCGCGTCGACGGTGCGCTCGTCCGAGGTCACGAGCCCGCTCTTTGTTTATTCGCTGGCCGCCCAGACGGCCGATTTCGGCGGAGCCATCGACACCGTGTCGATGCGCGTCGCGCAAATCGCGCCGGACTTCGGGCCGGGCATTCCATATGAGGTGACGGTCGATGTCGAACAGCCTTAATCTAGAGCTGCCCTATCTGGAGGGCAGTCAGGCCCAGAAGCACGTGACGGTGAACGATGCGCTGCGCCGCATCGACTCGGTCGTCCAGCTCACCGTGGAAGACCGCAACCGCAACGCCCCGCCCAGCTCGCCGCAGGAAGGCGACCGGCACATCGCGGGTGGGAACCCGACCGGCGCCTGGGCGGGCCACGGCCGCGAGGTGGCCGCCTACCAGGACGGCGCGTGGGTCTTTTTCGAGCCCAAGAAGGGCTGGCTCGCCTTTAACACCTCCGAGGGCGCGCTGTTGTACTACAACGGCTCGAACTGGGAGATCTTCACCACCGTCGGCGCGGCCGAGACCACGGCCAAGCTGGGGGTCAACGCCACCGCCGACACCAGCAAGCGCCTGTTCGTGCAGTCGGAATATGCGGTGTTCACGCACGATCCGACCAAGGCGGTGCCCACTGGCGATGCGCAGGTCATCGTCAACAAGCTGTCGGCCACCGACACGGCCTCGCATCTGTTTCAGCGCAACTTCTCCGGCCGCGCCGAGTTCGGCCTCGCCGGGTCGGACGATTTCACGCTGAAGGTCTCCAACGACGGCAACAATTGGGACGACGCGTTTGTCGTCGACGGGTCGGACGGGCGTGTGGACTTCACGCTCATCCCCACCGTCAGCGGGGCGGATGCGCTGATCCTGAGCTACGAGAGCCGGGTGGCGGCCGAAGCGTCCGACGTTCCCTCCGAGGCCAACCAGATCGAGGTTCGCGGCTATTGGAGCGAGAGCGACGGCGGCGGGGCGCGCTACTTCCGCGTCGGGTCGCTGCCCGACGACGGGCTTGGCTTTCAGGACGCCGGCGGCGCTTTCTGGCGCTTGATCGGCAACACGGTGACGGCTCGCCAGGCCGGCGCGGTGGGCAATGGCTCGACCGACGACACCACCGCGCTGCGGCGGGCGCTTGAATCGGGACGCAACGTCTTCATCGAGACGGGCAACTACTATGTGACCAACACGCTGCGCATCGAGAAGCCGTTCCAGCGCGTGATCGGCGACGGGCGCGGCAAGACCTCGATCATCGTCAAGACCGACTTCAACATGTCGGCGGCCGGCGTGTTCAAGATCGAGAAGAGCTTCGTCACGATCCAGGACCTGGCGATCAAGTTCGACCAGAATGGCGTTTCGACCCGCGCCGGGCTGCGGCAGTATCCGCCGGCCGTGTTCATGGTGGACCAGACGCGGGTGCGGCTCACCAACCTGCGCTTCGAGAGCGCCTATGACGGCGTGCGGGCGACCGGCAACACCGGCGGCGCCCTCTTCAACGACATCGAGTGCGGCTGCCTGGGCACTGGCTTTCGCTTCGGAGGCGCGCTCGACAGCGTGGAGATGCGCAATTGCCGCGTGTGGCCGTATGAGTTCGCGGGGAACTCGGCGCTGCTGGATATCTATTCGGACGGCAATACCGTGGCGTTCCGGATCGGCCAAGTCGACGACCTCAAGATGACCAACATCACCCCGTTCCGCACCAAGATCATCTTCGAAGGGACGCTGAACGAAGACAATATCCTGGAGGTGCCGTTCGGGACGATCCAGGGCCTCGCGCTCGACGGCTCGAACGCCGGCATCATCATGAACGCTGGCGAGATCACCATCTCGAGCCTCTATGCGACGACCAACATCGCCAACGACACCTTCCTGACGGTGAACGGCGGTTTCATTGCGCTATCGGACTTCAACTTCGAGGTCGGCGCGCTGGCCAACGTGCCGATGGTGCACGTCACCGATGCCAGCGCGACCTGCATGGCGCAGAACGGGCGCGTGGTGTTCGCGGGCTCGCCGAATGCCGAGGGTTTCCGCGTTTCCGAGGGCAAGCTCAGCGTGTCGTCGGTGCGTTGCGCGCTCAAGGCGTCGACGACGCGCACGAGCCCGGTGATCCGCCAGATCGGCGGACAGCTCTGCGCCTACGGCAACATCACCAACGGGCCGGGCGCGGGCGCGTCGGGCACCTTCATCAAGGTGGCGACCAACGGGGACCACGTGATCATGGGGAACCACTCCTCGGGGTGGGACATCGAGCTGCCGGGCGCCCGCTCCAACGGCATCTACGCCTTCAATCACAACGGCTCGGGGATCGTGCCCTGAGGGCATCCGCCCGCCGCCGGTGACGCGCCGGGGCGCCGAGCCCGCCGAGTTCGCAATCGAAATTTGCAAGAGACAGGAGTGCGACATGCCCGAGCGCGTGCCGTGGCTTGACTATTTGTCCAATCACATTGGCCTCAAGGAGATCGCTGGCCCGCAGCACAATCCGCTGATCGTGCAGTGGGGGCAGGATGCCGGCATCGGCTGGTGGAACAACGACGAGGACGCCTGGTGCGCCGTTGCCGTCAACGGCGCACTGGTGCACGCCGGCTACCCGTCCACCAAGTCGGCGCTGGCGCGGTCGTTCACCCGCTACGGGACGCGGCTCGACAAGCCGGTTCGCGGCGCAGTCGTGGTGTTTCCGCGCGGCTCCAACCCGCTCTACGGGCACGTCGGCATTGTCGAGAGCGTGAATGCCAACGGCACCGTGACGGTGATCAACGGCAACGTCAGCAACGAGGTGCGGCGCTCCGTGTTCCGCACCGCTTCGATCCTGCCGGACGGCATCCGCTGGCCGCCGGGGGCGAAGGCGCCGCAGAGCGCCCTGCCGCGCGCGACCGACGAGCCGCTGGGCATCCGGGTGCTGCGCCTGGGCGCCCGTGGGCCGGACGTGGCGGCGCTGCAGCGCGACCTCAATGTGCTGAACTACGGGCTCGACGAGGATGGCGAGTTCGGCGGGCGTACCCGCGACGCGGTGATGCGGTTCGAGGCGCGTCGCGGACTGGCTGCGGACGGGGTGGCGGACGCGGCGATGCTGGCGGCGCTCGCCAGCGCGGTCGATGCCAGGCAGGCTCGTTCCGTGCGCCGCGGCAGTGCCAGTGCCGCCGCGACGCCGATCGCGGGGGCGGCCGTCGGGGTCGGCGCGGTGGCTACGACGGGCGTCGACCTTGCGCGAGACGTGCAGTCGCTCAACGACGGCACGCTGTTCGGGCTCGCCCTGGTGTTCGCGCTGGTGGTCGGCATCGGCAGCGTGGTGCTGTGGCGCTTCGCGATGCGCCGGGCCGAGGGCCCGCCGGCGGAGGACAGCCTGTGACGGCGCTGTTCAGTCTTATCGGCTTCGTGGGTTGGCGCGGTGCGATCTGCGCCGCGCTTGGCGCGGTGCTGGCCGGCGGTGCAGCGCTTCCCTTGGCGCGCTGGGTCGAGCGGCAGGCGTGCGCCGAACGCATTGGCCGCGTGCTCGCCCAACATGACCTTCAGAAAATGGAGCTCGACAATGCTCGCATCGATGCTGCGCTCGACGCGCGCCGCCGTGCCGATCACGATAGCTTTGGCGCTGATGACGGCGGCTTGCCAGACGACGGGTTCCGGCGGGACTGACGTGTCCTGCCGGGCGCTTTCGCCGATCGACTGGTCGCGCGAGGATACGGAAGGGACACAGCGACAGATTCGTGGCCACAATGCAGCGTGGTCGAGTCTGTGCGCGAAACGGGCGCGACGCGGAGGTTAAGTCAATTTGGATCTTCCTGGGCCTCGGTGTTCATGCCGAATTCACGGCCTCGGCGATACGGCAACACTATGCGTAAAGTCGTCTGCCTCTTGCTTGCTCTGCTGCTGTCCGCAGCAACACCCGTCGTCGTTGCCGACGAGGCGGTGGCTGAAGGCACGTGCATGACGAGCAAGGCGCAACGCCGCGAGATTCGGGCCGGCCATGTGGTGCCGCCGGGGCAGATCAGCCAGAACATCTCGGGCGACGTCCTGAAGATGCGGTTGTGCCGGACCGCTGGCGGTCCGGTATGGCAGGCGACGGCTTTGCAAAGAAATGGCCGCGTGGTGGGCTACGTCTTCGATGGGCGTACCGGCCGGCGGATCCGCTGAGGGAGAATTGAATGCGGCTGCTCGTGGTGGAGGACGATCGCGATCTCAATCGCCAACTGTGCGAGTCGCTCAAGAGGGCCGATTTCGTCGTCGACGCGGCCTTCGACGGCGAAGAGGGGCACTTTTTGGGCGACACCGAACCCTACGACGCCGTGATCCTCGACCTCGGCCTGCCGGAGATCGATGGAATTTCGGTCCTGGAGCGTTGGCGCGCGGCCGATCGCAAGATGCCTGTGCTGATTCTGACGGCGCGCGACCGATGGAGCGACAAGGTTGCCGGCATCGATGCCGGCGCGGACGACTACGTGTCCAAGCCCTTCCATATGGAAGAGGTGCTGGCGCGGGTTCGGGCGCTGATCCGACGCTCCGCCGGCAATGCCACCAACGATTTCAAGTGCGGGCCGGTGCATGTGGACGCGCGGGCGAGCCGCGTCACCGTTTCGGGCCGGCCGATCCGGCTCACCTCCCACGAATATCGCGTGCTGGCCTATCTGATGCTGCACCAGGGGCGCATCGTATCGCGCACCGAGTTGACCGAGCACCTGTACGACCAGGATTTCGATCGCGATTCCAACACGATCGAGGTCTTCATCGGCCGGCTTCGCAAGAAGCTGCAGGTGGAGGTTATCGAGACGGTGCGGGGGCTCGGCTACCGGATCACGCCGCCCGATGCGGCTTAAGACTCTTTCGGCGCGGCTGCTGCTGACGTCGCTTCTATGGAGCGCGTTCGCCCTGATCGGCACCGGGGTGATTCTGGCCTCGGCGTTTCGCGAGAGCGTGCAGCAACGGTTCGACGAGACGCTCGACGTCTACCTTTCCATCTTGATCGGGGAGCTCGCCGACGGCGGGCCGATCAGCGAGATGGAGCCGGCGCTGGGCGATCCGCGCTTCCTGCTGCCGCTGTCGGGCTGGTACTGGTCGGTTTTCGACCTGGGCTCGCAGGAATTGATCATCGCGTCCGAATCGCTGGCCGGCGACAATCTCGACATGGGCGGGGCGCTGCGCAACCTGGCACCGGGCGAACTGTTCCAAGGCAACGCCAAAGGCCCCGACGGCGATCCGCTGCGCGTGGTGGCGCGCCGCGTCGCGCTGGAGGAGGACGATTGGCTCGTGGTGCTCGTCAGCGGGCAGACCACGGCGATCGAAGAGGATACGGCGCGCTTCGTTGCCCAGCTTGCGATCTTCCTCGGCGCGTTCGCGCTGATTTTGGTGGCGATGACGTTTGTGCTGTGGCGCTTCAGCCTGCGCCCATTGCGCCGTCTCGGCGACGAGCTGGTAGCGGTTCACGAGGGCAAGTCCAAGCACGTGAGCACGGACTACCCGGCCGAGATCGCGGCGATGGTCGAGGCGCTGAACGCGCTGATCGACAACAACCAGGTGACGCTGGAGCGGGCGCGGCGGCACGTGGGCAACCTCGCGCACGCCTTGAAGACGCCGCTCAGCGTGATGATCAACGACGCGGCGCAAGAGGATACGCCGCTCGCCCGCTCGGTGCGCGAGCAGACGCAAATCATGCAGCGGCAGCTTCGCTACTATCTGGAGCGCGCACAGATTGCCGCCAAGGAGCGGCTGATCGGCGCATCGACCGACGTGGAGGTGGCGCTCGACCGGCTTCACCGGGCGATGTCGCGGCTCGGCGAGCGGCGCGGCATCGACGTGGGCCTCGAGGTCACCGACGGGCTGCGCTTCGCCGGCGAGCGGCAGGACTTCGAGGAGATCGTCGGCAACCTCGTCGACAACGGGCTCAAGTGGGCGAATTCGCGCATCGACATCAAGGTGATGCCGGCAAAGTCGACCTTGCTCGGCCGCGCCGGCATGTTGCGCGTGGAAATCGACGACGACGGCCCGGGCCTCACGGCGGAGCAGCGGGCGCAGGCGTTGTCGCGCGGCCACAGGCTCGATCAATCGAAACCCGGCAGCGGTTTGGGCCTTTCCATCGTTTCGGAACTGGTTGAGCTATACAGCGGCACGATGGTGCTCGATCGCTCGCCGCTCGGAGGGCTGCGCGTTTCGATCACACTGCCGCGGGGTTGACGCTCGACGCTAACCGTTGATTCACCCTTAGTTCCGATTGTTTCGACGTGAGCCCCTTTGGCAGGGGGTGCCGCGATCCGTCTTGTGGTGTGGAAGGGCATACGACCTTGCGAACCTTTCGATCGGTTCTGCTCGTGATGGTGCTCGCGCTGGCAGGCTGCACGAGTGTCGGTCTCGTTGGCGGTCACAGCGCGCCGAGCCTGACGGCGGCCAACAACGGGCCGCCGCCCGAAGTGCCGCGCACGGGCTTCTTCGCGCATCTGGATTCGGAGGCGGGGGCTGCCGCCTTCGCGGCGCAGGAAGAGGCTTTGAGCGCACCCTCCGGGGGCGTTGCCATACCCTGGCAGGGTGGCGGGATCAGCGGCACGGTGACGCCCGGACCCATTCACAGCGTCAACGAGCGACGCTGCCGCGACGTGGTTCACGTGACCGAGCGCGACATGGAACGGGTGCGCGGCCGGTCCACCTTGTGCCTCACCCGCGCGGGCGACTGGAAGCCGTTGGACGCGATCTGACCGCGGGCGGATTGACGAGGGTTCCAGGGGGTCTTACGCACACCGCTCAAAGGTGTGGTGATGTTCGACAAGACCTACGACGCTTCTGACATCGAGCCGCGGATCCGCGGCGTGTGGGACGAGGCCAACGCATTCGCGGCAGGCGCCGGCGCCGGCCGCGACGCCGACCCCTATTGCATCGTCATCCCGCCGCCCAACGTGACCGGCTCGCTCCACATGGGGCACGCCCTCAACAACACGCTGCAGGATATCCTGATCCGCTATAACAGGATGCTCGGCAAGGACGTGTTGTGGCAGCCGGGCACCGACCACGCGGGCATTGCCACGCAGATGGTGGTGGAGCGTCAGCTCGCCGCAGAGGGCAACATGACCCGGCGCGAGATGGGACGCGAGGCGTTCCTGGAGCGCGTCTGGGAATGGAAGGCGCAGTCCGGCGGCACCATCAAGGCCCAGCTCGACCGGTTGGGCGCATCGTGCGACTGGTCGCGCGAGCGCTTTACCATGGACGAAGGGCTGTCCGACGCCGTCCTCACCGTGTTCGTCCGCCTGTTCAAGCAGGGGCTGATCTACCGCGACAAGCGCCTGGTCAATTGGGACCCGGCGCTGCTGACGGCGATTTCCGATCTCGAGGTGGAATCGCGCGAGATCCGCGGCGAGCTGGTCCATTTCCGCTATCCGTTGGCGGACGCGACCTTCGATCCGGAAAACCCCGCCACCTACATCGTCGTCGCCACCACCCGGCCGGAGACGATGCTGGGCGACACGGCGGTGGCCGTTCACCCCGAGGACGAGCGCTACCAGGCGCTGATCGGACGCGACGTCGTGCTGCCCTTGGTCGGGCGCCGCATCCCCATCGTCGGCGATCACTATTCGGACCCCGAGAAGGGGTCCGGCGCGGTGAAGATCACACCGGCGCACGACTTCAACGATTTCGAGGTCGGCAAGCGGCACAAGCTGCGGCTCATCAATATCTTCGACGAGCAGGCGGCAGTCCGCCTCGACGGCAACGACGACTTCCTGGAAGGGCTCGATGCGGCGGCGCTCGCCGCGCTCATCGAAGCGCTCGAAGGCAAGGACCGCTACGAAGCGCGCAAGCGCGTCAACGCGATGATGGAAGAAGGCAGCTTCATCGAGAAGGTCGAGCCCAACGTCCATCAGGTGCCCTATGGCGACCGGTCCGGCGTCGCCGTCGAGCCGTTCCTGACCGATCAGTGGTACGTCAACGCCAAGCGGCTCGCCGAGCCGGCTATCGAGGCGGTGCGCGAGGGGCGGACCAAGTTCGTGCCCGAGAACTGGGCCAAGACCTACTACGACTGGATGGAGAACATTCAGCCGTGGTGCGTGTCGCGCCAGCTCTGGTGGGGCCATCAGATCCCCGCATGGTACGGACCGGACGGCAAGATCTTCGTGGAGCGCTCCGAAGAGGACGTGCGCCGCAGCGCCGAGATCCACTACGGCAGCTCCATCGCGTTCGCCGAGCGTACCGAGGCGCTCGCCGCCTGGGAGATCAGCGAGGAGGGCACGACCGTGCTCTACCGCGAGGAGGACGTGCTGGACACGTGGTTCTCGTCGGCGCTGTGGCCGTTCTCGACGCTGGGTTGGCCGGAGCGTACGCCAGAGCTGCGTAAATATTACCCCACCAGCGTTCTTTCGACCGGCTTCGACATCATCTTCTTCTGGGTCGCCCGGATGATGATGATGGGCCTGCACTTCCTCAATCGCGAGCCGTTCGAGACGGTCTACATCCACGCCCTCGTCCGCGACGAGAAGGGCGCGAAGATGTCGAAGTCGAAGGGCAACGTCGTCGATCCGCTCGAGCTGATGGACGAGTTCGGCGCCGACGCGCTGCGCTTCACGCTGGCGGCGCTGGCTGTGCAGGGTCGCGACGTGAAGATCGCCAAGGCGCGCGTTCAGGGCTATCGCAACTTCGCCACCAAGCTATGGAATGCGGTGCGCTTCGCCGACATGAACGAGTGCCGGCTGGCGCCGGGCTTCGACCCCGCCGCGGCCGAGACGACGCTGGCGCGCTGGATCCTCACGGAAGCGGCGCGGGCGGAAGCCGAGGTCGCGCGCCACATCGAGGCCTATCGCTTCAACGATGCGGCGGCGGCGGTCTACCGCTTCACCTGGAACACGTTCTGCGACTGGTATCTGGAACTCGCCAAGCCCGTGTTGATGGGGCCGAACGGGCCGGAGAAGACCGAGCTGCGTGCCGCCACGGCCGCGGTGGTCGACGTGATCCTCAAGATTCTCCATCCCTTCATGCCCTTCCTCACCGAGGAGCTGTGGGCAGCGACGGCGGAAGCCTCCGGGACCCAGCGCAAGACGCTGCTGGTCCATGCGCCCTGGCCGGCAGGTGGGCCGGTGGACGACAGCGCGGCGAGCGAGATCAATTTCGTCGTCGATCTCGTCGCGACGGTGCGATCGGTGCGCGCCGAGACCAACGTTCCGGCCTCCATCGAGGCGGACATCGTGCTGGTGGGCGCCGACGCGAGCGTCGAAGAGTGGGCGGAACGGCATGCGCCGGCCATCAAGCGCCTGGCGCGGGCCAAGGCGGTCACGCTGGCCGGGTTCGCCCCACCCAACTCGGCCCAGGCCGTGGTGGGCGACGTGGTGGTGTGCTTGCCGCTTGCGGGCCTCGTCGACATCGACGCCGAGCGCGCACGCCTCACCAAGGAAGTCGGCCGGCTGGAAAAGGAGCTCGGCAAGATCGACGGGCGCCTCAACAACGAGCGCTTCCTGGAGAAGGCGGACGCCGATACCATCGACGAGCAGCGCCAGAAGCGCGACGAAACGTCTGTGCGGCTGGAAAAGATGCGCGCCGCAATCGGGCGGTTGGAACCGGCTCTCTAAACTGTAGTAGGAGGGGCGCGGGCGGCCGCATCCGACGCGGTCCCGCGGAGTATCGAGAGTGACGGTCATGCAGCAGACCTGGTCGAGCTACACGTACGAAAGGAATGCGCGCTTCGTGTCGGACCTCGGCACCGGCGTGTTCCAGCTGCTGGCGCCGAAGGCTGGCGAGCGCATTCTCGACCTTGGTTGCGGCGACGGCGCGCTGACCGAGAAGCTGGTGGCGGCGGGTGCCACCGTGGTTGGCATCGACTCCAGCGCCGATTTGGTCGCGTCCGCCTGCGCGCGCGGGATCGATGCCCGTGTGGGCGATGGCGAGGCGCTCGCCTTCGCAAACGAATTCGACGCCGTGTTCTCCAACGCCGCGTTGCACTGGATGACGGGTGCGCAGAAGGTGGTCGACGGGGTCTACCGCGCGCTGCGGCCCGGTGGCCGCTTCGCCGCCGAGTTCGGCGGCCACGGCAACGTCGCGGCGATCGTGACGGCGCTAACCGCGCTCGCGCGCCAACACGGTATCGACGAGGCGTTGGCTCATCCCTGGTTTTTCCCCACGCCCGACGAATATGCCGAGATGCTCGAGGCGCGCGGCTTCGTGGTCGATCAGATCGAGCTGATCCCCCGGCCGACGCCGCTGCCCACCGGGCTGCGCGGCTGGATCGAGACTTTTCGAGCCCCCTTCTTCCGTGCGGCGGGGGAGCGGGCGCCGGCGCTGCTGGACGAACTGGAAGCCGTGCTCGCGCCCGCCCTGCGCGATGGCAAGGGCACTTGGACGGCGGACTATGTGCGTCTGCGCGTTCTGGCGCAGCGGCGCGAGGGCGCTGCCTGATGAGGGGATTGCGCATCCGCACGCTTCTGGTTTCGGCCACCGCCCTGACGCTTTGCTTCTCCGGTGTCGAGGCGGCGCCGATCGAGAACCCCATCGCCGTCTTCTCCGGCCTCGACAAGGTGACGGGCCGCATCATCTCGTTCGACGTCTATATCGACGAGACGGTGCAGTTCGGCGCGCTGCGCGTGACGCCGCGCACCTGCCTCACCCAGCCGCCCACCGAGGAGCCGAACACCACCGTGTTTGCCGAAGTGGATGAGATTACGCTGGACGCCAAGATCCGCCGCATCTTCACCGGCTGGATGTTTGCCGCGAGCCCCGGACTCAACGCGGTGGAGCACCCCGTCTACGACGTCTGGCTCAAGGATTGCGCGGTCAAGTCGAGCGTCGAGCCGCCGCCGGGCTTTGCCATCGACGAATATGCGCAAGACGAGATGGGTGTGATCGAGCGGCCCGAAGGCTGGTTCCCGCTGCCCCCGAAACGGCCTTACCGCAGCTTCGATAGCGGAACGATCGACCTCGATACTATTGAAGATTGAGTATTTCGAGCACCGCTTCTCCGCTCATGGGGCGGTCGGGCGTGAAGTCGGCCCGGGTGCGCAGCGCCTGGTCCAGCCGCGTCTGATAGTCGCGGCGGCTGATTTCATCGGCGCCGAACTGGGATAGATGGTCGGTGATGAACTGGGTGTCGAGCAGGGTGAAGCCGCCCTGCTTGAGACGGCCGGCGAGATGCACCAGCGCGACCTTGGACGCATCGCGAACGCGCGAAAACATCGATTCGCCAAAGAACGCGCCCTTGAGGCGGACCCCGTAGAGCCCGCCCACCAGCTCGCCGTCGAGATAGGCCTCGACCGAGTGCGCCTGGCCCATGCGGTAGAGGCTCGTGTAGAGCTGGCGGATGCGCCCGTTGATCCAGGTGCGCTGGCGGCCGGGGGCCGGGGCGGCGCAGCCATCGAGCACGCCGGCGAAGTCATTGTCGATGCGGACCTCGAAGCGGTCCTGCCGGACGAGCCGCGCCAGGCGGCGCGGCACGTGGAATTCATCGAGCGGGAGCACGCCCCGCTTCTCCGGCTCGATCCAATAGAGGCCGGGATCGTCGGCCGATTCGGCCATCGGGAAGATCCCGCAGGCGTACGCCTTGAGCAGAACCTCGGGGGTGATTTCCAGCACGATATTGTCGGGCGCCGTCATGCGGCCTCCTTCGTGGCGAGGAAATTTTCCAGCCAATGGATGTCGTACGCGCCTGCCGCAATGTCGGGATGGTGGATGAGTCTCCGGAACAGCGGCAAGGTGGAGTGTACGCCATCAACCACGAATTCGTCGAGCGAACGCCGCAGCCGCATGAGGCATTCGGCACGGGTGTTCCCGTGCACGATGAGCTTGCCGATCATGCTGTCGTAGTGGGACGGGATCCGGTAGCCCTGATAGGCGGCCGAATCGACCCGCACACCAAGCCCGCCCGGCGGATGGTAGTGCGTGATCGTGCCCGGCGAGGGCATGAACGTCTCCGGATGTTCCGCGTTGATGCGGCATTCGATGGCATGACCCTGGAAGCGGATGTCCTCCTGCCGAACGCCCAGCCCACCGCCTGCGGCCACCCGGAGCTGCGCGTGAACGAGGTCGATGCCGGTGATCATCTCCGTCACCGGATGCTCCACCTGCAGGCGCGTGTTCATCTCGATGAAGAAGAACTCGCCTTCGTCGTACAGGAACTCGATGGTTCCGGCGCCGCGATAGGACATGCCTTTCATCGCGTTGGCGCAAACGGCGTAGATGCGCTCGCGCTCCTCGTCGTTGAGGGCGGGTGAGCGCGCCTCTTCCCACACCTTCTGGTGGCGGCGCTGCAGCGAGCAGTCGCGCTCGCCGATGGCCACCGCGTCACCCTTGCCGTCGCCGAGCACCTGGATCTCGATGTGGCGCGGCGTCTTGAGGTAACGCTCCAGGTAGACCTCGTCGTTGCCGAAGGCGGCCTTGGCCTCGGCGCGGGCGCGTGACGCGGCCTGCACCACCTCGGCCTCGGAGTGGGCGACGGTCATGCCGCGCCCGCCGCCGCCGGCGCTCGCCTTGATCAGCACCGGATAGCCGACCTCGGCAGCGACGCGTTTCAGCTCCAGCTCGTCGCGAACCGCGCCCTTGGAACCCGGCACCACGGGCAGGCCCAGCGCCTCGGCGGCGCGCTTGGCCTCGATCTTGTCGCCCATGACGCGGATCTGCTCGGCGGTCGGCCCGATGAAGACGATATTGTGGGCCGCGAGGATCTCCGCGAAGCGCGCGTTCTCCGACAGGAAGCCGTAGCCGGGGTGCACGGCGTCGGCGCCGGTGATCTCGCAGGCAGCGACGATGGAGGGGATGTTGAGGTAGCTTTCGGACGCCTGCGGCGGCCCGATGCAGACCGATTCGTCCGCAAGGCGCACGTGCATGGCGTCGGTATCGGCGGTGGAGTGCACTGCGACCGTGGCAATGCCCAGCTCCTTGCACGCACGCAGCACGCGCAGCGCAATCTCACCGCGGTTGGCGATGAGGACTTTTGAAAACATCAGCCGATCGCCAGCAGCGGCTCGCCGTATTCGACCGGCTGCCCGTCTTCCACGAAGATCTCGCGCACGGCACCGGCCGTTTCGGCGATGATCTGGTTCATCGTCTTCATCGCTTCCACGATCATCACCACTTGGCCCGCGCGAACCCTGTCGCCGACCTCGACGAACGGGCGGGCGCCAGGCTCGGGCGCACGGTAGGCGGTGCCGACCATCGGCGACAGGACCGCCCCCTCGACCACCTTGGGCGCGGCGTTGGCCTGGCTTTCGCTTGAGCGGGGCTGCGATTCCACCGAAACGGGCGCAGCCGCCGGCATGGCCGCGCGCACGATCTGCCGCGCAACCCGCAATTTGCTGTCGCCGTTAACGATCTCGATTTCAGAAAGATCCGCCTCATGCAAAATGGCGGCAAGAGCGCGGATCGCCGCTTCGTCAATATTGGATTGTGCCATCGTAACTCGCAGGACGCCGCCGCGCCCCGCACAGCCCTTTCTTGTCAGGTGGAGGGCGTCAGCCCCAGCGGTTAGCCAACTTGCGCCGACCCCCTTAGCAAAGCAAGCGCCTCAAGGCGTGCCCAAACAGGAGCCGGCGGCCTCCTATATCGGTGTTTTCGTGCCGCCTTCGAGGGGCACGCAAGGTGAACGAACGGCTTTCAGCAGGTGAGGGAGCCGCAGCGTTCCTCGTTGATCCGGGCCTGGAGCTGATCGAAGCCCACGGCGCCGAATTCGACCGCATCGCCGATCACATAGGACGGCGTGCCGGAAAGGCCCAGCGCCTTGGCGAGCTCGTAGCTCTCCTGCACGACGGAGCGCACGTGGTCGGAGCCCATGGCCTCCTCGAGCTCCGCGCGGGGCAGGTCGAGATCGTCCGCGATCGCCAGCGCAGCGGCGGCGTCTGCCGGCCCGTCGGTTGACATCAGGCGATGGTGGAAGGCGTCGTAGGCGGCGGGGTGCAGCGATTGCACGGCGATCGAAACGGCGGCAGCCTCCATCGAGGCCTGGCCGAGCACGGGGAATTCCTTCAGCACCACGCGCAGGTTCGGGTCGGACTCCACAAGCTGCGCGAGGTCGCCCATCGCCCGCCGGCAGTAGCCGCAATTGTAGTCGAAGAACTCGACCATCGTGACATCGCCGTCCGGATTGCCGAGCACGCCGTCGTTGGGCGAGGAGACCAGCGTTTCGCGATGCTCGGCGATGGTGGCGAGGCGCGCTTCGTCCTCTGCGACCTGCCGGCGCACCTGCAGTGCGGTGAACGCCTCTTCCAGAACTTCCGGATTGGCGATGAGATACTCGCGCACGATCGTCTCGATTTCGGCGCGCGAGAAAGCCGCCCCGTCTTCGGCGGCTGCGGCCGTGGCCCAAAAGGCCACGAGGGACAAGGCAAAGAGACGACGCAGCATGGTGGTCCTCTTGGTCGGCCGCCGGTCCGAACTTGGGCCAGCGCGACGGGGCGAAATTTCGACACCGTGCGCGCTGCCGACGGCAGTTTCGGTTGATGACGTCTTAACCGTCTAGCCTGCCGCAGGCTTCGCTAGAAGCGTTTGCGGCAGTCGAACCGTCACAATGCATTGATGAGCGGGCTTGGAGCCTGTCGTTCCCTCACGGAAACGCCAGGCTCTCGTCGGTTCGTTGGGCGATCGTGCTGGCTCGCGCCGGCACGATCCGTGTCGTCGTGACGCGCCCTAGAAGAACGAGCGGCGCTGCCACCACCCGGCACGGCGCGGGCGCTGTTCAGCCTTCGCTCCCGGCTCCGATTTGACCTCCGGAGCAGGCTCGCTCGCCTTTTCGGCCGCTGCGACGGGTTCGGGCGCGGCCTCCGGCGCGGCGGTCTCCTCAGCCGTCTCGGCGGCTTCCTGGGCTTCCGCGGGCTCGTCGTCCTGCTCAGGCGCCTCGGTGGCGCTCACGGCGTGGTCGGCACCGTTCGCGGCGGGAGCGACATCGTCGGCCTCAACCGCAGGCTTCGCCTCCGTAGCGGCCGCTTCCGCGGTGTCCTCGCCGGTCTCGCCGTCGGTCGCCTGCTCGGACTCGCCGTTCTCCGAGGCGGTCATCTCGCCCTCGCGACGATGGCGCCGGCCACCGCGGCGGCCACGGCGGCGCCGACTGCGGCGGCTGTCGTCGCCGTCCGCGTCGCCATCGGCATCGCCTTGCGCCTCGTTGTCCGTGTCGGTCTCCGCGTCGGCCTGGACTGCTTGCGCGTCGGCGGTGTCCGGCTCGTCATCCTCACCGGCCTCGGTCTGCGCGCCGCTCGCCTGCTGGCCGTCGCCGCCACCGCGCCGCCGCCGGCGACGCCGACGCCGCGAGGAGGAGCGCTCGCCGTTGCCGTCCTCGGCGCGCTGCGTGTCCTCGTCCTCGGCCGCCGCTGCGGTATCGTCGGTCTCGGCATCGGTCTCGATGTCGTCTTCGTCCTCGTCCTCCGCATAGGCGGCGTCAGGCGCGAAGCGGTGCACCGGCGGGGCCTCGCCCGGAGCGCGCTCCACCAGCGCACCGTTGACGATCTCCATGTGCTGGCCGGACAGCTGCTCATCGGCGTGGACGCCGATGGAGAGCCCGAAGCGCTCTTCCAGCGCGTTGAGGTGCGCCCGCTTCTGGTTGAGAATGTACAGCGCCACGGACGACGACGTGCGGATCGTCACGTGATGGTCCGACTTCTTGAGGAGGTGTTCCTCCAGCGCACGCAGGCAGTAGAGCGCCACCGACTGGGTGGAGCGCACGTGGCCCGCGCCCGAACACACGGGGCAGGGGACGACCGAGGTCTCCACCATGCCCTGGCGGATGCGCTGGCGGCTCATCTCCATCAGCCCGAACGGCGAGATGTGGCCCACCTGGATGCGCGAGCGATCCATCTTGAGGGCGTCCTTGAGCCGCTTCTCCACCTGGCGGTTGTGCCGCTTGTCGTCCATGTCGATGAAATCGATGACGATGAGCCCGGCGAGGTCGCGCAGGCGCAGCTGGCGCGCCACCTCGTCGGCGGCCTCGAGGTTGGTCTTGGTCGCCGTGTCCTCGATGTTCGATTCCTTGGTCGACTTGCCCGAGTTCACGTCGATCGCGACCAGCGCCTCGGTCGGGTTGATGACGATGGAGCCCTTGGAGGGCAGCATCACCGTCGGCGAGAACATCGCATCGAGCTGCGCCTCGACGCCGTAGGCGGTGAAGATCGGCGTCGGCTCACGGTAGAGCTTCACGTTCTTGGCGTGGCTCGGCATCAGCATCTTCATGAAGTCCTTGGCTTCACGATAAGCCGCCTCGCCGGATACGAGAACTTCGCCGATTTCCTTGGAATAGAGGTCGCGTATGGCGCGTTTGACGAGGTTGCCTTCCTCGTAGACGAGCTCCGGCGCGATGGATCGCAGCGTCAGGTCCCGGACGCTCTCCCACAGGCGGATCAGATACTCGAAGTCGCGCTTGATCTCGGTCTTGGTGCGCGAGGCGCCGGCGGTGCGCAGGATGATGCCCATCCCCTCGGGCACCTCCAGCTCCGACACCAGCCCCTTGAGGCGCTTGCGGTCGCCATTGTCGGTGATCTTGCGGCTGACGCCGCCGCCGCGGTTGGTGTTGGGCATCAGCACCGAATACCGGCCGGCGAGCGACAGGTACGTGGTCAGCGCCGCGCCCTTGGTGCCGCGCTCTTCCTTGACCACCTGCACCAGCAGGATCTGCCGGCGCCGGATGACTTCCTGGATCTTGTAGTTCTTCTTCGGCGCGCGGCGGCGGCGCTCGGGGATCTCCTCCAGCGCGTCGCTGTCGCCGATGTCGGTCACCGTGTCGGCTTCGCTGTCGTCATCCTCGGTGATGACGTCGCCTTCGAGGCCGTCGTCCGACTTCTTGGTCGTGGCCTTGGGGGCGGCCTTGGTGGTGGTGGTGGCGCGGCGGCGGCGCTTGGGCTTTTCGGGGGCGGGCTCGGCCTCGCCTTCGGCCGCCTGCGCCGCGGCAGGCGCCTCGTCCGTCGCCGCGGCTTCGGCCGGGGCCTCTGCCGAAGCTTCGGGCGCCGCGGCCTCGGCGGGCGCGCTCGCCGGTGCGTCGTCCTCGGTCGCGGCAGCCTCGGCGGCCGGCTCCTCGGCCGTGTCGGGGGCGGCGGCGGTCGCCTCTTCGGTCGCGACGGTCTCGTCTGCGGCGGCCGGAGCGGCGTCTTCCTCTACCGGCGCGGCTTCGGCCGCGGGCGCGGCGTCGGCAGCCTCGGTGGCGATTGCTTCGGTTGCGGGGGCCTTGGCCGTCTTGGACCGGCTGGAGGAGCGCTTGCGCGGGGCCTTGCGGGGCGCTTCGGCCGGCTCCTCTTCCTCCATCTCGGCGAGCAGCGCCTGCCGGTCCGCCTGCGGGATCTGGTAGTAGTCCGGGTGGATTTCGGAGAACGAGAGGAAGCCGTGGCGGTTGCCGCCGTACTCGATGAAGGCCGCCTGCAGCGACGGTTCGACCCGCGTGACCTTCGCGAGATAGATGTTGCCGCGGAGAGGCTTGCGGCTAGCCGTCTCGAAGTCGAAGTCTTCCACCCGCTTGTCGCGCAGGACGACGACTCGCGTCTCCTCCTGGTGGGTGGCGTCGATTAGCATCTTGTTTGACATTTTTGAGCTCCTGGACCCGCGAACAGGCGCGAGCCAAAGGCCCGGCCGCCATGTTCCAGCGGGTCGATCTGTCATGAGATGAGCACGGGATGCCTCGTGCGGCACATCGGCCGCCACGTTGGCGCGTGCGGAAATTGTGTCCGGTGTGCGACGGGGCCATCTCATGGGCCGGCACGGGCCGGTCGAGAAAGGCGCCAGACGAATCCGTAACGAGTGTGCGTGGTTCTTGAGCGGCTCGTGGTCGTCCGGCGGTCAAATGCCCGCCGTCTCGCGCTTTTCCGAACAGGCGGGGCGTCGTATTCGCCCGACGACCGATCCTGTTCCCTCGCGCGTCCACCATGTTGCCGTTGTCCTCCGCGCTGACCGCGCACCCCTCCTGGATGTTTGGCCGCGCTGCCCGGCAAACACGCTCAACAGCCCTTAAATGAATATTAAAAGGGCGTCTCAATTGTGTCGCCGGGAAGCTGATCTTACGGCCGAATGGCCGTGCGCCGCCCGAAACTTTATCGCGAGCAGCTTGCCGCAACCTATCGGCAAAGATTGTCGTCCACAACACGCTTTATTCATAGTGCGACGCTCAGCTCACTGGGCGTCGGCACTGTGTTGCGTTATCGCAAGGGTCGAACCCGCGTGGGAACCCTCGGAGCTTAGATGGCTTGGGTCATGCTCATTTCCAAGGTTTCTTTCGCCGTGTTCGCGGCAGCGCTGGCGCTTGCGCAGCCTGCCGCGGCCGAGATCGACGCCTCCGCTGCCGCTTTTACCGCGCCGGCCGGCACCACCCGTTTCGTGCTCGAGCTGTCTGGCGAGCCGCAGCCGCGCATCTTCGTCGTCGACAAGCCGCCGCGCCTGGTGGTCGACATCGACGACGTCCAGTTCGGTATCGAAGGCCCGATCGCGCCGGCGGGGCTGGTGTCGGACTGGCGCTATGGGCCGCTCGGGCCCAACACCGGGCGCATCGTGTTCGATCTCGCCGAGCCGGCCTTGGTGATGCGCCAATTCTACCTGCCGTCGCTGGCCGGCCGGCCGGGCCGCTTGGTGCTCGACCTGCAGCGCGTCAGCGCGCCCCGCTTCGCCGCCGCTGCCCGCAGCGCCCGCGCCAGCGTCGACGCCGTGCCCGCCATCCAGCCCGAGGACGCGCGCGCCGTGGTGGTGCTCGATCCCGGTCACGGCGGCATCGATCCGGGCGCCTCCAGCGGCGACGGCACCCTGGAGAAGGACCTCGCCCTCGCCTTCGCGAAGCGCGTCGCCGCCGAGCTCGAGGCCGTGCCGGGGCTGAAAGTGCTGCTCACCCGCACCGACGACAGCTTTCTGTCGCTGAACAGGCGCATCCGCGTCGCCCGCGCCTATGGGGCGGACCTGTTCGTGTCGATCCACGCGGACGCGGCGCCGCAGAATTTCGTCCACGGCGCCAGCGTCTACACCCTGTCGGAGCGCCCGTCGGATGCCGAGGCCGCCGCGCTTGCGGCGCGCGAGAACCTGTCCGACGCCGTCTCCGGGGTCGTCGAGCCGGACGTCAAGGAAGACGTCAGCGACATTCTCGCCGATCTGATGCGGCGCGAAACGAAGACGTTCTCGCTGGAATTCGCCAACGCGGTGGTGTCGTCCATGGGCGTCGCGGTGCGCATGAACTCCAATCCGCACCGCTACGCACGCTTTCGCGTGCTGATGGCGCACGACATCCCCTCGGTCCTGCTAGAGCTCGGCTACCTCACCAACAGCGAGGATTCCCAGACGCTGACGGATCCCGTCTGGCAGGCGCGCGCGGCGGAGGCGGTCGCCGATGCCATCGCGCGCTTCTTCGGGCTGTCCGATTCGAGGGCGGGGGCGCGACAAATCGGCCGCACGCAAGACGCTGCGACCTTAAGATCACAGTAACCATGCGAACAGAAACAGCCCCGAGCCCGTTCCGGGCGGGCGCTTGATGCACCCGGCCTTTTCCAGTACCGGGTCAAGCTGACGGAGTTTGGCAGCCGGGTCGGCATTCCTGGTGGTAGCTGCAGGCAACGTTTGGGGCGTAGGTTGACGGTCCGGACGTCAACCCTGCGGGAGGCGTAGTACCGTGTTTAGATTGCTCATCGGCTTCCTGGGATTCCTGTTCTCGCTTGGCTCCGTGGCGGGGCTGATCGTCGCGGCCGGCGTCGGCGTCTATATTTCCCAGCTGTCGGACGGTCTGCCCAGCGTCAACGTGCTGCGCAACTACGAGCCCCCGGTGATGACGCGCATCCACGCCGCCGACGGTTCGCTGGTGGCCGAATATGCCCGCGAGCGGCGCCTGTTCCTGCCGATCCAGGCGATCCCCGTGCGCATTCGCGACGCGTTCCTGTCGGCCGAGGATTCGGGCTTTTACACCCACTCCGGCATCGACCCGCAGGCCATCATCCGCGCCCTGGTGACCAACCTCAAGAACCGCGGCTCCAACTCGCGGCCGGTCGGTGCCTCCACCATCACCCAGCAGGTGGCGAAGAACTTCCTGCTCACCAACGAGGTGAGCTACGAGCGCAAGGTGAAGGAGGCGATCCTGTCGCTGCGCATCGAGGCGGCGTTCACCAAGGACGAGATCCTGGAGCGCTACCTCAACGAGATCTATCTCGGCCTCGGCGCCTACGGCGTCGCCGCCGCCGCGCTCGTCTACTTCGACAAGTCGGTGCACGAGTTGACGCTGGCGGAGGCTGCCTACCTCGCCGCGCTGCCCAAGGCGCCCAACAACTACCACCCCTTCCGCGAGCCCGAGCGTGCCATCGAGCGCCGCAACTGGGTGCTGGAGCGGATGCTGCTGGACGGCATCATCACCCCCGAAGAGCACCGCGCGGCGGTGGCCGAGCCGCTGCGCGTCAAGCCGCGCGCGCGCTCCCAGTTCCTGTTCGCGTCGGAATATTTCGCCGAGGAAGTGCGCCGCGAGTTGATCGAGCTGTACGGCGAGGAGAGCCTTTATGGCGGCGGCCTGTCGGTGCGCACCTCGCTCGACCCGCAACTGCAGGAGATCGCCCGCTCCGCGCTGATGGATGGGCTCAAGCGCATCGACGTGCAGCGCACCGGCTGGCGCGGCCCCATCGAGGAACTCGAGGTGGCGCCGGGCGAGGACTGGGGCCCGGTCATCGCCACGGTGCCGCGGCTGGCCGACGTGCCGGAGTGGCGCGTCGCGGTGGTGCTGTCGGTGGACCGCGACGAGGCCATCATCGGCCTGCAGCCCGAGCGCGAAGTGTGGGGCGAGCTGTCGACCGACCGCGAGCGCGGGCGCATCCTCACCGACGATATCGCCTGGCGCAAGGGCGACCGCGCCGGCGGCGAGCGCTATCGCGGCATGAGCCGGGTGGGTGACTTCCTGCAGCCGGGCGACGCCATCTACGTCGAGAAATCGCCCGAGGGCGACGACCGCTGGACGCTGCGCCAGATCCCCAAGATCCAGGGCGCGATCCTTGCGATGGACCCCCACACCGGCCGCGTTCTGGCGCTGATGGGCGGCTTCAGCTACGCCGCCTCGGAGTTCAACCGCGCCACCCAGGCGCTGCGGCAGCCGGGCTCCTCCTTCAAGCCGTTCGTCTACGCGGCGGCGCTGGACAACGGCTACACCCCGTCCTCCATCATCCTCGACGCGCCGATCGAGATCGTCTCGGGCCGGGAGGTGTGGCGGCCGAAGAACTACGGCGGCAAGTTCGCCGGCCCGTCGACGCTGCGCGTTGGCGTGGAGCGCTCGCGCAACGTGATGACCGTGCGCCTCGCCAAGGACATGGGCATGCCCCTCGTCGCCGAATACGCCCAGCGCTTCGGCATCTACGACGATCTGGGCCTCTACCTGCCCATGGCGCTCGGCGCGGGCGAGACCACCGTCAAGCGCCTCGTGGGCGCCTATGCCATCATCGCCAACGGCGGCCAGCGCCTGGAGCCGACCCTGATCGACCGTATCCAGGACCGGCATGGCCGCACCGTGTTCAAGCACGACAAGCGGCGCTGCGACGGCTGCAACGCCACGGCCTGGAACCACCAGGAGCAGCCCACCGTCGTCGACGAGCGCGAGTATGTGCTCGACCCGATGACCGCGTTCCAGATCACCTCGATCATGGAAGGCGTGGTGCAGCGCGGCACGGCAACGCGCGTCAAGGCGCTCGGCAAGCCCGTCGCCGGCAAGACCGGCACCACCAACGAAGAGAAAGACGCCTGGTTCATCGGCTTCACGCCGGACCTCGTCGCCGGCGTGTTCATCGGCTACGACGATCCCAAGCCGATGGGTCGCGGCGCCACCGGCGGCCAGCTCGCCGCGCCGATCTTCCTGGAGTTCATGCAAGGAGCGCTCGCCGGCAAGCCGGGCGTCGACTTCCGCCCGCCGGAAGGGATCAAGCTGATCCCGGTCGATCGCATCTCCGGCCGCCAGGTGTCCGGCTCCGGTCCCAACGTCATCCTGGAGGCGTTCAAGCCGGGCACGGCGCCGGGCGACACCTTCTCGATCATCGGGCTCAACGACAACGAGCCTTCGCGCCGCGTCACACGCGAGTCGGAGCGGGCCGTCCTGTCCGGCACCGGTGGCCTCTACTGAGGCCAACCCACATGCGCGCCGGCGCCACGCCGTGAGCGGTGCGCCGCCGCCCCGAAGCCACGCCGCCACCGCACGTCGCTGGCGCATGGCTTGCGCCGCCGCGCTGGTCGCCAGCCTCGCGCCAGGTCCCGCCACGGCCGCGGGAGAGGACGGCGACGTCGAGGCCAAACCCTTCCGCTACCGCGAGATGTCGCGCGCCGATATCGAGGCCGAGCTGATCGGCCGCGCCGTGGAAGGGTACTATGCCAGCGGCGCGACCTTCACCGAGTCCTTCAACGCCGACCTCTCCTCCGACTATCGCGATGCCAACAGCGCCACGAGCGGCCTGATGTCGTTCAAGGGCGACACCTTCTGCTTCGTCTATCCCGACAATCCGCAGATGTCGGGCGGCTGCTTCGTGGTGTGGCAGCGATCCGACAATTGCTACGATTTCTACGCGACGCTGGACGGGCAAGCCTTCGCCGGCTTCCTCGCCCGCTCCCTCGGGGCCGACTGGGACGCGCGCGTCTGGCGCCAGGACGCGCGGTCCACCTGCCCCGTCACCCCCATCTCCTGACTCCTGACCCGCATCGGCGCCTCGGGCGGCGCAATCGCCGGCCATCGTGGCTCGGGGCGTGACGGCCGCCGGGCCGCGACTTGCATCGCAGGGGAGTGCTACGATATCGGGTGGTGCGCCCGGCCGCAGGCCGGATTGCGCGTTCACTCGTTCGACGGAGACCCCGTGAAAGCTGAAATCCAAGACCTCGTCGATGAGATCAAGCAGGCCGTAAGCCTGCTGAGGAGGCATCTTTGACTGGGACAACGCCAACAAACGCCTCGCGGAGCTGAACGCCTCCGCCGAGGACCCCTCGCTGTGGGATGATGCCCAGCGCGCCCAGAAGCTGATGCAGGAGCGCCAGAGCCTCGAGACCCAGATCAACACCATCAACGGCATCGAGAGCGAGCTCGTCGACGCCGCCGAACTGATCGAGCTCGGCGAGGCGGAGGGCGACCAGGAGGTGGTGGCCGAAGCCGAAGCCCTGCTGGCCACGCTCAAGAAAGACCTCGGCAAGAAGCAGGTCGCCGCGCTCCTGTCCGGCGAAGCGGACCGCAACGATGCCTATGTGGAAGTCCACTCCGGCGCCGGCGGCACCGAATCGCAGGACTGGGCCTCGATGCTGTTGCGCATGTACGTGCGGTGGGCCGAGCAGTCGGGCTACAAGGTCGACACGCTGGAATACCAGGACGGGGAAGAGGCCGGGATCAAGTCCGCCACCTTGGAGGTGAAGGGCGAGAACGCCTACGGCTGGCTCAAGACGGAATCCGGCGTCCACCGCCTGGTGCGCATTTCGCCGTTCGATTCCAACGCGCGGCGGCATACCTCCTTCGCCTCGGTCTGGGTCTATCCGGTGGTGGACGACACCATCAAGATCGAGATCAACGAGAGCGACGTGCGCGTGGACACCTACCGCGCGTCCGGTGCCGGCGGCCAGCACGTCAACACCACCGATTCGGCGGTGCGCCTCACTCACGTGCCCAGCGGCATCGTGGTGGCGTGCCAGAACGAGCGCTCGCAGCACAAGAACCGCGCTACCGCGTGGGACATGCTGCGCGCCCGCCTCTACGAGTCGGAGCTCAAGAAGCGCGAGGAAGCCGCCCAGGCCGAGGCCGATTCCAAGACCGACATCGGCTGGGGCCACCAGATCCGCTCCTATGTGCTGCAGCCCTACCAGCTCGTGAAGGACCTGCGCACCGGCGTCGAAAGCACCGCGCCCGACGATGTGCTCGACGGCGAGCTGACGCCCTTCATGGAAGCCTCCCTCGCCCAGCGTGCCTACGGGACCACCGAAGACGTCGACGACGTCGACTGAGGCGCTCCGTCCCGTCGACCGGCCCGCTCTTGCGGTATCGCGTTACTGACTCCTAAAGTTGCGGCGTCGTCCCATCGGGCGCGCCGCGAAACTTTCGGGGGAGGCGGGCATGGCGCAGAACGAGGTGCTGGCGGTGTTCGGCTTCGTCCTGGTGGTCGCGGGCGCGTCGGGCGGCTACATCCCGCTGCGCCACGGCGGGCGGCTGCGCGACCACCCGGCGGCGGCCTATGGCGAGGCGTTGGCCGTGGGCATCTTCCTCGGCGCCGGCTTCATCCACATGCTGAGCGAAGCCTCCGAGGGCTTCGAGGCCGCCGGCGTCGCGCTCATGTGGCCGGACGCCATCTGCGGCGCCACCATTCTCGCCCTCGTCGCGGTGGAGCATTCGGCCGCCCGCCTCGCCAGATCGAGCGAGGAGGGGCACCCGGCCATCGCCCTTCTCGCCGCGGCGCTCCTGTCGGTGCACACCTTCCTCGCCGGTGCGGCGCTCGGGACGAGCCGCGAGGCGTCGGTGGCGCTGGTCATCTTCTTCGCGTTGCTGGCGCACAAGTTCGCCGCCTCCTTCGCGCTCGGCATGACGCTGAGCCGCAGCGCGCTGGCGGCGGCGGCGCGCTGGGGCCTCTTCGCCATCTTCGTGATCATGCTGCCGCTGGGCATCGTCGCCGGCGTCGTCGCCAACGACGCCGACGCGCAGGCACCGCTCCTGGCGCCGATCATCACCGCCATTTCGGCCGGCACCTTCATCCACCTGGCGCTGCTGCACGGGCTGGACCGGTCCATGATCGTGAAGCATTGCCGGGATATCCGGCTGCATGGGCTGGTCGTCCTCGGCTTTGCGCTGATGGCGCTCCTCGCGCTGTGGACCTGAGACGGGCCTATTGGCAAAGCCGGTAGCCGCCTCGCCGATAGGCGCGGTCGAGGTGGAGGTGGTCGGCGTGGGCGGCATTGGTGCCGGGGCCGAGCACGGTGGTGAACAGCGCGCAGGCGCCGCCGCGGATCGCGGCCTGGAAGGCGCGCTCCGGCGCGGCGCTGTTCGGCCGCGGCACCATTTGGACCCGCCGCCCGTCCGCCAGCACCACCGCGGAAATATCGATCGCGTTGGCCAGCGCGTGCTCGGACAGCTTGCCCCCCGAGCCGTTGCCGGTGCGCCGCCCGCGGCAGACGTAGGAGGCCGCCACCACCAGGCCTTGCACCTTCGCGCCCAAATGCGTTTCGGCCGAGGGGCGCACCACGTCGTCCGTCCAGCGCGCCAGGGCGAGGGCGGCGTCGCAGCGCAGGATTGCCTCGTTCTCCAGTCGGATGGAGCCCACCGCGCTCACCGATAGGGGCGCCTCGATGTCGCAGCTGCCATCGGCGATCGGCTCGTGCGCGCCGAACACCGCGCCGGCGGCCGCGAGGTCGGCCAGGCAGCCGGCCGGTGTCTCGCGCGTCGGCGGCACCGCGTCCGCCCGAACCGGCTCGGCGGCTTCGCCGGCGGGATCCTCGGGTTCGCCGGGCGGCGGCGGGGCGGGTCTGGGGGCGGGGAGGCCAATCCCTTCGGCCGCCGCGGCATCTGGCTCGCCCGGGCCCGCAAGGGCTTCGGTCGCGGCATCGGCGTCGGGCTCGGAGCCCGGCGCGGCGGCGACGGGCGGCTTGGGTTGGGGCCGGGGCGCGGCGGCGAGCGGCGCGGCGGCCACCAGCGCCGCCGCTAGCGCCACCGCCCATGCGGCCTTCACGTCCGCACCGTCTCCAGCGGGCGGTAGAAGCCGGGCGTCAGGCAAGCGCTGGAACGCGCCAGGTCGTTGAAGGGCGGCTTGAGGGCGCCCCGGAAATGCTTGCGCACCAGCGCGTGGAAGCGCGGCTCCGGGGCCTCGCCCTCCAGGTCGCAGAGATAGCGAAACCAGGAGGCGCCGACGAAGACGTGCCCCTTCTCGTCCTCGTAGATGCGGCTGAGCACGGCGGCCGTCGCCGTATCGCCCGCCTCGGTGAAGGCCGCGACCATCGGCGGCGTCACGTCGAGCCCGCGCGCCTCGAGCACCAAGGGAACGATGGCGAGGCGCGCGGTAAGGTCCGAGCCCGTCGCCTCGGCCGCCTGCCATAGCCCGTCGTGCGCGGGAAAATCGCCGTAGGCGGCGCCGAACGCGGCCAGGCGCTCGCTCAGCAGGCCGAAATGGATCGCCTCCTCGCCCGCGACGCGCACCCACTGGTCGTGAAACGAGCGCGGCATCCTGACCCGCGCGAAGCGGCCGACGATGTCCCACGCGAGGTCCACCGCGTTGAGCTCGATGTGCGCGATGGCGTGCAGGAAGGCGACGCGCCCGGCGGGGCTGCCGAGCGAGCGCCGCACCATCTTGCGCGGCGGCAGCAGCTCCGGGCGGTCCGGGCGGCCGGGCCGGTCCGGCATCGGCCGGTCCAGCGCGCCGCGCGAAAGCGACAGCCGCCGCTCCCGCCAGGCGGTCCGCGCCAGCCCCGTCAGCCGCATCTTCTCCCGCGGCGCCGGCGTGCCGACGATCAAAGCCGCCGCATCGGCCAGCGACGCGAAGGGTTCGCGTGTCACGGCGCGCGCCGGCAGCGGCCTAAAGCGCCCTGGCGGCCTCGAGCACCGCCTCCACGTGGCCCGGCACCTTCACGTTGCGCCACATCTTGGCGATGTCGCCGTTCTTGTCGATCAGGAAGGTGGAGCGCTCGACGCCCATATATTTGCGCCCGTACATCGATTTCTCCTTCCAGACGCCATAGGCGTTGGCGACCTCGGTGTCGGTGTCGGCCGCCAGCGGAAAGGTGAGCTCGAACTTCGCCTTGAATTTGTCGTGGCTGGCCACCGGGTCGGGCGACACGCCGATGATGGTGACGCCCGCTGCGGCGAATTCACTCGCCAGCTCGTTGAAGCCCTGTGCCTGCTTGGTGCAGCCCGACGTGTTGTCCTTGGGATAAAAGTAGAGGACCACGGGCGATCCGCGGTAGCTCGTGAGCGAAATTTCACTAGCGTTGTCGCCCGGGAGGGTGAAATCAGGGGCGGGGTTGCCTTCGGCAAGCTCGTTCATGGTGTCGTCCTGGCTCGGTTATTCACTGCAGCCTCATATGAGGTGCGCAAGGAAGCAAGCAGGGCAAGGGGGAGCCGGTGGCGCGGCACCCCGGACTGGCCGTTTCGTCTGCGTAAGGAGTCGATCGATTCGCGCACTCCCGCCACCTGAGACCGACAAGCCCCGGGTGCGCCGCCGCTGGCGGGTGGTGGCCGCGAGCCTCGCGCTCGTGGTCGTCGCCCTGCTGGTGCGGCTTGCGGTCGCGCCGCTTCACCTGCCGCTCAGCGGGCTGGCGGTGGATGCGCTCACCAAGGCGCTGGGAACCCCCGTTCACGTCGGGGGGGTGGGCGTGCAGCTCACGGGCGGCGGGCTGTCGATCGCGCTCGACGATGTGCGTCTGCGCGGCGAGGCGGTCTCCGCCTCCATCGGGCGCATCAGCGTGGTGCAGGGGCTGGATGGCCGGTCCGTCGCGCTGCACGGGGCCGCGTTGCGCCTCGATCCCTCCCAAGGCGAGCCGCAGGCGCTCGTCGTGCCCCATCCCGATGCCGCCATCGCCGCGCTCGACCAGGCCTTGAAGGGCGCGCTGGCCGAAGGGCGCAAGGCGGGCGTGCGCCTGGTGGAGGTGCAGGAGGGCCGGCTCGACGTGGTCAGCGCCGGCCGGCCTATCGACGAGGCGCGGGTGTTCCAGTCGTTGGAAGCGCGGATCGACCTTGCCGATCCCGAGGCGCTGTCGGCGCGGGCCAATGCGATCGGCGCGTCCGGCCCGATCGGCGCCTCCCTGGCGCGCACGGTGGAGCCGGACGGGGCGGTGGCGTTGCAGCTGTCCGCGCATGGCGTCTCGCCGAGCGATTTCGTCAATGCCGGGCCGCTGCGCTCCGGTTTCGCCATCGCGCCGCAATTCCTCGCCCGCCTCGCGCCCGACGGCACCGTGGCGCAGGCCTCGCTCGACATCGCGGTCGGCCCGGGCACGGTGCTGTTCGGTCGCGACCCGCCGCGCGACATGGACGCCGCCTCCTTCCGCCTGACGCGCTCGCCAGACGGGCTCACCCTGATGCTGGACGAAGGCGGCATCGTCGCCGGGCCGACCCGCGTCTTCATGACCGGCACCATCGTGCCTGCCCAGGACGAACAGACGCCCTGGCTGTTCGACCTGCGCGCCACCGAAGGCCATATGGACGCGCCGGACATCGACGGCCCGCCCGTGATCGTCGATGCCGCGACCGCCTCCGGCAACATCGATTTCGCCAACCGCCTGCTCACCGTCGACCTGTTCCACGTCGCGGCGCCCAACGCGCAGTTCGACACCAGCTTCAGCTTTGATTTTTCCGAGCACGGACCCAACCTCACCGGGGCGGCCGAGATCGGTCCGTCTGCCATCGACACGCTGATGGGCCTGTGGCCGCCGGTGATGGCGCACCAGCCCCGGATCGCGGTGCTCAACACGGTGCACGGCGGCGTGGTGCGCAGCGGCCAGCTCCAGTTCGCCATGACGCCGCTGGAGCTCGACGGCGATCCCAGCACCAACGACATGATCGAGGGCGGCCTGTCCATCGACATCGAGTTCGCCGGCGCCACGCTGACGACGCCGGAGGTTCCGATCTCCGTCCAGCGCGCGCGCGGGCAGATGCGCATGCGCGACAAGACGCTGTCGGCGCGGATCGACCACGGCGTGGTGCCGGCCGGCGAGGGCGGGGCGCTCACGGTGCGATCGGGCGCGTTCACCATCCCGACGCTGGCCGAACTGCCGCCGCAGGCGCTGTTGAAGGCGACCGTGGACGGGCCGTTGTCGGCCGTTGTCGCGATGGCCAACCGCCTCGACTTGCCTGAACTGAAGAAAACCCCGCTCGGCCCGGACGACGTGGAAGGCGAGATCAGCGCCGATCTCCGCCTGCGCACGCCGCTGGCCGACCATGTGCCCGACAGCGCGCGCATCTGGGAGGTCAACGCGCGGCTGATCAACGCCGCTTCCAAGGTGCCCATCGCCGGCCAGACCTTCAGCGATGCCAATATCGAGGTGGCGATGAACACGCGCCGCCTCGCCGCGCGGGGGCGCGCCCGCATCGACGGCCTGCAGGTGGACGTCAACTATTCGGAGATCTTCAACGGCGAGAAGTCCGGCGCCGCCCGCTTCGTGATGACGGACAAGGACCGCAAGGACCGTGGCTTCGACACCGGCGACATGGTGGCCGGCCCCGTCGTCATCACGCTGGAAGCCCTCGACGACGAAACGCGCCTGTTCAGCGCCGACCTCACCGAGGCGGCCGTGACGCTGCCGGTGCTCGCAAAGGCCGCCGGCGAGGCGTTGACCGCGACCGGCCAGGTGGTGGGCGAGCCGCCCGATCTCTCCGTGACGGGCCTGACCGTCGCCGGTCCGCCCGGCCTCGACATCGCCGGCGACATCGCGATGGCGAAGGGGGGCCTGGCGCACGCGAAATTCCCCAAGTTCGCCCTGTCCGCCGGCGACGACGCGCAGGTCGAGCTGACGCACGAGGAGGGCGTCTACAAGGCCGTGATCAAGGCCAAGCGGTTCGACGGGCGCACCATCGTCAAGCAGATCACGAAGCCGCCGGCCGGCAAGAAAAAGCCGCCGGCCGAGCCCGAAGAGGCGTCGGCGGCGCTCGACCTCGACCTGACGGCCGATACCGTGCGCATCAACGACGACAACCGCATCGCCGACCTGTCGGTGAAGGCCCAGTACGACGGCAGGCAGATGGCCCGGTTGTCGGTGCACGGCAAGCTGAACGGCGTCAACGCCGGCACCTTTGCCGCCGAGCTGAAGCCGGGGGAGAACGGCACACGCCGGCTGCAGGCCGACATCGCCACCCTGGGCCGGGCGCTCAAGGCGCTGGGCGTCTACGGGCGCATGCGCGGCGGGCGCACGACGGTCGATGCGCGGCTCGATGACGACGGCGTCGTCGCCGGCCGCCTCACCGCCTCCGACTTCGTGCTGGCCGACGAGAAGACGCTGGAGGATATCCTGCGCCGGGCCAAGTATCAGAACACGTTGAAGCCCATCGACAAGGCCGCGCCGCAGCCGGCGGCCAGCGCGGTGGACGGCCTCGTGTTCGACCGGCTGGTGGTCGATTTCACCAAGCGGGACGAGACGATCGAGATTTCGGAGGCGATCCTGAAAGGGCCGATCCTGGGCGGAACGGCCAGCGGCACCATCGACCTGGAGTCCCGCACCGTGGCGCTCAACGGCACGATAATCCCGGCTTACGGGCTCAACAATCTGTTCGGCCGGGTCCCGCTCTTCGGCGAAATCCTGGGTGGCGGCAACAAGGGAGGGCTGATCGGCGTGACCTTCCGCCTGGCGGGCCCCCTCGACAATCCGCAGGTTCTGGTCAACCCGATGTCGGCCATTGCGCCGGGCATTTTCCGGCGCATCTTCGAGTTCCGCTGAGGTCCATCCGCTCAGGTGGCATCACTCGAGCGGCGCAAACGAGCGGAAAGCGCGTCAGCGGGCGCATCGATGCGGAACGGTACGGACATGCAATGTGAAATCCGTCTTGCACGCGAGGGCGACGCCGAGGGGCTGAGCGCGGTGATCCGAGCGGCGCTGCGGGAAACCAATGCCAAAGACTATTCCCCGGCGGTGATCGACCGGTTGGCGGCAAACTTCAGCCCCGCGGCCGTTCGAGACCTGATGCGGGTTCGGTGCGTGTTTGTCGCGGTGCAGGGGCGGCAGATTGTCGGCACAGCCAGCCTCGAGCACAACGAGGTGCGGACGGTTTTCGTCGCTCCTCAGGCGCAGGGCCAAGGCATCGGCAGTCAACTCATGGCGGACGTCGAGCGAGCAGCCCGCCATGCGGGCGTGGCCATGCTCACCGTCCCCTCCTCGATCACGGCCGAGGGGTTCTATGCCAAACTCGGATATGCCGCCGTGCGCGAACGACCCCTCGGCGAAGAACGCATCGTCATCATGCAGCGACGGCTGACGGACTGACCCTCACCCAAAAAAGCGTCCGGCCTGCCGATCAGACCGGGCGCAGCAGGGCGTGCTTCTTGCGGCCCATCGACAGCTTGATCACGTCGCCGTCGAGGTCGGCCTCGGTGAGGCTGCGCTGCGGGTCGTCGACGCGCTGATCGTTGACGCGGGCGCCGCCGCCGGCGATACCGCGCCGGGCTTCGCTGTTGGAACTCGCCAGCCCCGCCAGCACCAGGGCGCTGAGGAGGCCCATGCCTTCGGCCAGCGCCGCGCGCGCCACTTCCACCGTGGGCAGGCCCTCGTCGCGGCCGCTGCCCTCGAAGGTGGCGGCGGCGGTGCCGGCGGCCGCCTCGGCCGCCTCGCGGCCGTGCACCAGCGCGGTCGCCTCGGTGGCGAGCGTCTTCTTGGCCTCGTTGATCTCCGCCCCGCCGAGCGCGGCCAGGCGCGCGATCTCGTCCAGCGGCAGCTTGGTGAACAGCTTCAGGAAGCGCGCCACGTCCCCGTCGTCGGTGTTGCGCCAGAATTGCCAGTAGTCGTAGACGCTGGTGCGCTCCGCGTTGAGCCATACGGCGCCGTCCGCCGTCTTGCCCATCTTGGCGCCGGATGCGGTGGTGATCAGTGGGCTCGTCAGCGCGTAGAGCTCCGCGCCCTCGATCCGCCGCCCCAGATCGATGCCGGACACGATGTTGCCCCACTGGTCCGACCCGCCCAGCTGCAGCTGGCACCCGTAGCGGCGGAACAGCTCGACGAAGTCGTACGCCTGCAGCACCATGTAGTTGAATTCCAGGAACGTCAGCGGCTGCTCGCGGTCGAGCCGCAGGCGCACCGAATCCATCGTCAGCATGCGGTTGATGGAGAAGTGGCGGCCGACGTCGCGCAGGAAGGGGACGTATTCCAGGCCGTCGAGCCAGTCCGCGTTGTCGGCCTCGATGGCGTCGGTGGGGCCGTCGCCGAAGGTGAGGAAGCGCTTGAATACCTGGAAGATGCCGACCTTGTTGGCCGCGATGGTCGGCCCGTCGAGGAGCTGTCGCGAGCTGTCGCGCCCGGACGGGTCGCCGATCCGGGTGGTGCCGCCGCCCATCAAGGCGATCGGCCGGTGGCCGGTTTCCTGCAGCCAGTGCAGCATCATGATCTGCACCAGCGAGCCGACATGGAGGCTGGCGGCCGTGCAGTCGAACCCGATATAGGCCGTGACGATGCGTTCGCTCAAAAGGCGGTCGAGCCCCTCGAGGTCGCTCGCCTGATGGATGAAACCGCGGTCGGAAAGGATGCTGATGAAGTCGGATCGAGACATGGTGCTTCCCCTGGCACCCCGCGCGGCAAATCGCAACCATCCTGTTCGCGCTGTCGGGGTGATTTCCGGCACATCGATGGATGCCGTCGACGTTGCGCTGGTGACGACGGACGGCGAGGCGGCCATCGCGCGCGGCCCGTCGCTCGCGCGCCCCTATACGGGCGAGGAGCGGGCCGTGGTCGCCGCCGCGCTCGGCGATGCCATGGCGGCCCCCGTCAGCACCCACCGCACCCCGCGCCTCGCCGCCGCAGAGGCGGTGGTGACGCGCGCCCACGGCGACGCCATCGCCGACTTTCTGGCCGTCACCGGCATCACGCCGCACGTGATCGGCTGGCATGGGCAAACCGTCGCCCATGCGCCCGAGCGCGGCTTCACCATGCAACTGGGGGATGCGCGGGCGCTGGCGAACCGCTTCGGCGTGCCGGTGGTGTTCGACCTGCGCCAGGCGGACGTGGCGGCGGGCGGCCAAGGCGCGCCGCTGGTGCCGGCCTATCATCGCGCGCTGGCGCGACAGGCGCAGCTTGCCGAGCCGGTCCTCGTGATCAACCTCGGCGGCGTCGCCAATGTCACCTTCATCGACGGCGACACGCTGATCGCCTTCGACACCGGCCCCGCCTCGGCCATGATCGACGACGCGATGGCCGCCACCGGCGCGGCCTACGACGAGGACGGCCGCACCGCCGCATCCGGCACCGTCGACGAGGCGGCGCTGGCGGCGCTGCTGGCGCACCCCTACTTCGCGGCGCCGGCGCCCAAATCGCTGGACCGCGACGCCTTTTCGCCCGCTCCCGTCGCCCACCTCGCGCTGGCCGACAAGGTGGCGACGCTGACGCGGTTTTCCGCCCGTGCCCTGGCCGCGGGGGTCGCGCTGCTGCCGCGCGCGCCGAAAACGGTGCTGGCGGCCGGCGGCGGCACCCACAACGCCACGCTGATGGGCGAGATCGCGGCCGCGCTGGGCATGCCGGTGCAGCCGGCCGACGCGGCGGGCTTCTCGTCCGACTTCATGGAGGCGGAGGCGTTTGCCTACCTCGCCGTGCGCAGCCTCGACCAGCGGCCGATCACCTTTCCGGGAACGACGGGCGTTGCCGCGCCGCTCACCGGCGGGCGGCTGGCGCAGCCCGAAGGCTCCTGACAGGATGCTGTCAGGAGGGGTGTGATTTCCTCCGGCCCATCGACAAGCACACGGAGGCATCGATGAGCATCACCAGGAAAGATCGCGTCGTCTGGGCGGAAATTCCGGTCAGCGACATGGCGCGGGCAAAGGGCTTCTACGCGGGCCTGTTGGGCGCGCCGCTCGTGGACGAAACCGGCGGACCCAACCCCCTCGCCATGCTGCCGCGCGATGGCGACGACGTGGTCGGCGGCCATCTCTACCCCGGCACCCCCGCGGCCAAGGGCAGCGGGCCGACCATCCATCTCGCCGTCTCGTGCGACCTGGAGGCGGCGATGGAGCGGGTGCGCACCGGCGGCGGCGAGGTCGTGTCGCCGGTGGTGACGATCCCGGCCGGCTCGTTCTTCTACGCGCTCGACACGGAGGGGAACTCCGTGGGCGTGTTCAAGGTCTGACGCGGGAATGCGGCGCGCCGACCGCCTGTTTCAGATCGTCCAGTATCTGAGGGGCGGCCGGCTCGTGACCGCCGCGCGGCTTGCCGACAAACTCGAGGTGTCCGAGCGCACCATCTATCGCGACATCGCCGACCTGCAGTCGACCGGCGTGCCGATCGACGGGGAGGCCGGCGTCGGCTACGTGATGCGCGCCGGCTTCGAGCTGCCGCCGCTGATGTTCTCGCGCGAGGAGATCGTCGCGCTCGTCACGGGCGCGCGCATGGTGCGGGCCTGGGGCGGGGTGGCGATGGCCCGCGCCGCCGAGGAGGCGCTGGTCAAGATCGAGGCGGTGCTGCCGGATGCGATACGCGCCCGCGTCGCCGGAACCACCGTCTTCGCGCCGTCCTTTGGCATGGACGAGGGCGTGCGCGGGCTGATCGACGATTTGGAGCGCGCCGTCGAGGCCCGCGACGTGCTGGCGTTTTCCTACCGCGACGAGAGCGGCGCCGAGACGACGCGCGCGGTCCATCCGCTCGCCCTGTCCTATTGGGGCAAGGTGTGGACGCTGATCGCCTGGTGCGAATTGCGGGCGGATTTCCGCGTTTTCCGCCTCGATCGGATGCAGGCGGTCGAGCGCGCCGGGCGCCGGTTCACCCCGGCGCCCGAACGCTCGCTGGCCGTCTGCCTGCGCCGGCTGGAGGCGTGCGGCGCAGAGCGATTGTGAGGCCGGCGCTCAGGCGGCGGATTCTTCGCCCTTGCCCGCGCCCTGGTCCCGGCCGAGCCGCTTGTCCAGGTAGTTGGCGCAGATGCCGATCAACTCGTCGACCTGTCCTTCGAAGAAGTGGTTGGCACCGGGCACGATGGTGTGATCGATCACGATGCCCTTCTGCGTCTTGAGCTTGTCCACCAGCACCTGCGTGTCCTTGGGCAGGGCGACACGGTCGCGATCGCCGTGCACGATGAGCCCCGAGGAGGGGCACGGCGCGAGGAACGAGAAGTCGTGCAGGTTGGCCGGCGGGGCGATGGACATGAAGCCTTCCACCTCGGGCCGCCGCATCAGGAGCTGCATCCCGATCCAGGCGCCGAAGGAGAAGCCGGCGATCCAGCAGCCACGCGCATCGGCGTGGACGGACTGCATCCAGTCCAGGGCCGAGGCGGCGTCGGCCAACTCGCCCGCGCCGTGATCGAACTCGCCCTGGCTCCGCCCCACTCCGCGGAAATTGAAGCGCAGCACTGTAAAGTTGCGCTCCTTGAACATGTAAAACAGGTTGTAGACGATCTGGTTGTTCATCGTTCCCCCGAAGTGGGGGTGGGGATGAAGGACGATCGCGAGTGGCGCGCGCCTGTCGGTGGAGGGCTGCAAGCGCCCTTCAAGGCGTCCGGCAGGCCCGGTAAAAGTGACCTCAGGCATTTTTGCACCCATTGCTCTTGCTGAGGCGGGGTTATTTATCCATCGGGGCCCGACAATCAAGCAAAGGATGATTCGAGGAGGACGTGGCAGCACCCGAAAACCGACTTTATCTCGACTGGAACGCCACCGCGCCGATCTCGAAAGCTGCGCGCGAGGCGGCTTTGGCGGCGCTCATAGCGGGGGGCAACGCCTCGTCGGTCCATGCCGAAGGGCGCGCCGCTCGCGCACTGGTGGAAACGGTTCGGCGCAAACTCGCGGCGCGTCTGGGCGTCTCGCCGGAGGGGGTCATCTTCACCAGCGGCGGCACGGAAGCCAACGCCACGGCGCTCGCGCCGGGTCTCGCCAAGGGCGGCGCGGTGGTCGAGCGGCTGATCGTTTCGGCCGGCGAGCACCCGGCGGTGTTGTCGGGAGGGCGCTTCGCCGCGGCCGATATCGCGGTGGCGCCGCTGCTGCCCACCGGCCTCGTGGATCTGGCCGCGCTGGAGGTCGCGCTCGCGGCGGATCCGCGCACCGCCCTCGTGTCGATCATGGCGGCCAACAACGAGACGGGGGTGATCCAGCCGCTGGCCGAGGTGGCTCGCCTTGCCGCCGCGGCCGGCGCGCTCGTCCATACCGACGCGGTGCAGGCGTTCGGCCGTGTCGCGGACGATGCGCTGACGGCCGATCTCGTCACGCTGTCGGGCCACAAGATCGGCGCGCCGCCCGGAATCGGCGCCCTGGTGCGGCGGCCGGGCGTCGTCGTGCCGCCGCTGATCGCGGGCGGTGGCCAGGAGCGGGGCGCGCGCGGCGGGACGGAGAACGTCGCCGCCATTGCCGGGCTGGGCGCGGCGCTGGATGGGCCGGCAGCGACGCCGGCCGCCTGGCAGGAAACCCGTTCGGCCCGCGACGCCTTCGAGGCGGCCCTTGTAAGGCGCTTTCCGCGCACGACTTTATGGGGTGTGGATGCGCCGCGGCTGCCCAACACCAGCCTGTTCGCCGCCGGCAGAACCCCTGCCGAACTGACCTTGATCGGGCTCGATCTGGCGGGGGTCGCGGTGTCCTCCGGTTCGGCCTGCTCGTCGGGCCGGGTGAACGAGAGTCACGTTCTGAAGGCGATGGGCGTTCCGGGCGATTTGGCCCGCGCGGCCCTGCGTGTCAGCGTCGGTCCGGTGGGGGCCGAAGCGGCGCTAAGTCGTTTTTTGATGGCGCTCACCGAGGTGATTGTGCCAATGGAACAGCACCCTATTTCTTGAATAGGTCCAGCCTACGGGCTTTGAACCCGTGCGGAGGGGAAGAGGATGCCAGCAGTACAGGAGACGATCGACCGCGTCGCGGCGATCGATGTGGACAAGTATAAG
>JAUIJH010000209.1 GCA_030431335.1 Alphaproteobacteria bacterium | reverse complement strand
ACATCTTGAGAAAAAATCCCCAGACGATGAACTGCACCCCGACGCCGATGCGCGACCAGTCGAGCGGCTGGTCGAATTTCAGCTGCGGCAGCAGGTGGCTGGCGCGCACGATAGGCCCGGCGACCAGCTGCGGGAACATCGCCACATAGGCGGCGAAGCGCATGAAGCTGCGCTCCGGCTCGTCGATCTGGCGCCGGTAGAGGTCGATCGAATAGGAGAGCGTCTGGAAGGTGTAGAACGAGATGCCCACCGGCAGGATGATCTCGGCGAAGAACGGCGTCACCTCCATCCCCAGCCGCCCGGCGAGGGTGGTGAAGCTGTCGGAGAAAAAGTTGAAATATTTGTAGGTCGCCAGGATGCCGAGGTTGATGAAGAGGCTCGCCCCCAGGAGCATCTTGCGCCGGCGCGGCGCGTCGCTGGCGCCGATGGCGAGGCCGATCCAGTAGTCCGCCACCGTCGAGAACGCGAGCAGCCCGCAGAAGCGCCAGTCCCACCAGCCGTAGAAAAAGTAGCTCGCGCCCACGAGGAGAATGAGGCGAAGCTCATTGCGGGTGGCGAAATAGAGGGGGAAGAAGACGGCCGCGAAGACGATGAACGCGAGCGAGTTGAAGATCATGTGCTGTTCCGGCGGGACCTCGGCAAGGCTGCGAGCCGCCGATGTATGTCATCCGCTCGCCTGCGCGACAACTGACATAAACGCAAGCATTTGCCCCGTGACCCCTTGTCACGACGCTTGAGGGCAGCGTCAAGAAACCGAGATTTAATTTTCGCGGCCGTACCGAGGGAGTATAGTTTCCCAGCCGCACGAACGCCGGTGCGGAGCGTCCAGGGTTTTTTCGTATGGAATATTTTTACGGCACCAGTGGGGACGACGACGTCAAATCGCCCACCGGCCCCAGCACCTATTACCTGCGGGGAGGCAACGATATCATCACCGGCGTCAGTGAGCCGCGCGGCAAGTGGGGCGATCTCAAGGGCCGCCCCGACATCGACGTGGTCTATCTCGGCAACGGCGACGATACGGCGACCGGCTTCAACGAAAACGACGCCGTCTACGGCGGGCGCGGCAACGACGTCATCACCGCCAGCGGCATCGGCAGCGCGTTTTGGCCGGTCACAAGCAACCATGCGCATCTTTATGGCGATGAAGGCGACGATTCGCTCACCGGCGCCAACCATCTCGTTGGCGGCCGTGGCAACGACACGCTGGTCAGCTATGGCGGGCGTGCGGACGGCGGCCCCGGCAACGACGTCTACCGCTTCACATTTTTCTATCGCGATCTCATCGACCGCGAAGGCGCCAGCGTCGTCGAAGTCAATTGGCCGACCAGCTACGATTACGAACCGAATTATCTCCCCACCCGCATCGTCACGGGCGACGGAATGGACCGTATCGTCCTCAGAGGCCTCGACAATTGCACGGTCCGCACCGGCGACCGCGCCGACTACGTCGATGGAGGCGGCTTCAACACCGTCTACGCAGGCGGCGGCAACGACACCGTCGTCGGGGCGGGCACGGCCTACGGCGCCAACGGGCGCGACGTGATCCGGGCCGTCAATTTCGCCGACGGCGGACGCGGCGCGGACGACCTGCGCGCGCAAAAAGTGGACGGCGGCGCCGGCAACGACACGATCGAGGCATGGCAGGTTGGCCATGGCGATGCCGGCGCGGACTTCATGAAGGGGGGCACGCTGCACGGCGGCGATGGCAACGACACCATCAATGCCAATTACCAGGCCTTCGGCGACGCCGGGGCGGACCTCATGTGGGGGCGCACGCTGTACGGCGGTGACGGCAACGACACCATGTATGCCGCCAACGGTGGCTACGGCGAGGCCGGCGATGACCTGATCTCCGGCAAGGTCCTCTACGGCGGCGACGGTGACGACACGCTCGATGCGGAGGAATTCGCCCACGGCGAGGCCGGCGACGATTTCATCACCGGCGGCGGGGAGCTCTTCGGCGACAACGGCGACGACACCCTGGCCGGCACCAACGCCACCGACGACACGCTCGATGGCGGCCGCGGCGCCGACGAGCTGCGCTTCGCGCTCTACGAGGGCAGCGACGTCATGCGCGGTGGCGGCGGCCCCGACATTTTCGTGCTGACCGCGTTCGAGCCGGACGATCTGCCGGAATTCATCGATTCAGCCGATTCCATCGAGGGTTTCGAGCACGGGCTCGACCTGATCGATCTGCGCGCCCGCGACGGCGTCGACGAATTCGCGGACCTCACCCTCGAGCAGGTCGGCAATTTCACCAAGATCGAGGACGCGGAGGGCTATCTCCTGGTGGTGGTGGTCGGCGACGACGCGGCCAACTTCGCAGCCGACGATTTCATCTTCTAGGCCCAAGACCCTCTCGGGCCATCCACGACGGATTGCGCCATCCAGCCCGGGCCTTGGCTCGATGGAATGCGCTCGATGGCATCCGGTCGATGACGCCCGGTGGATGGCATCCGGTCGATGGCGCCCGGTGGATGGCGCCCGGTGGACGGCGCCCGGAGGATGGCATCCGGAGCCTGGCGTTTGCGCCAGGAACGCCGGGCAGCGCTTCGCACACGAGATCGCGCCGGTTCAGGGCGCAATCTCGATGCGCCGATTTTCTGATCGCGAGCACTTCCCGCTCGATTGATCCCGATCGTGCGGGATCGCCAAACCCGCCGGACATGCCCCACTGGGGCCGATCGCGCCTCAGCTTCACCGAGGCGCCGAGCCGCCCCAGCCGCTCCGAGCCACCTCCTATTACCGCAGCCGCCCCTGTCGTCCGAGCCGCCCCCAGCCAATCGAGCCGCCCCCAGTTGCCTCGGCCTCCCCGAGCCGCGCCAGCCGACCGAGCCACGCCAGCCGACCGAGCAGCCCGAGCCGCCCCAGCCAGCCGAGCCGCGCCTCAATCCCCCTCGCGCAGCGCGGCGGCGGCCGCGAGCGGGGCGACCACGAGCCACACCAGGCTCGCCGCCGCGAGCAGCGCCAGCGGCGGCAGCGGGTCGCGCCCCGCGACCCCCGCCTCCACCGCCGCCACGGCGAAGATCACCGAGGGCACCGACAGCGGCAGCACCAGGATCGCGATCAGCACCCCCGCCCGGCGCAGCGACACGGCCACCGCCGCCCCCACCGCGCCCACCAGCGCCAGCCCCGGCGTGCCGATGAGGAAACTGGCGAGCGTCAACACCAGCGCCTTGGGGCTCATGTTGAGGAGGATCGCCGCCAGCGGCGTCGCCGCGATCAACGGCAGCGCCGCCGCCGTCCAGTGCGCCGCCGCCTTGGTCAGCACCACCAGCGAAAGCGGCACCGGCGACAGGCGCAGAAGGTCGAGCGTGCCGTCCTCGTCGTCCGCCTGGAACAGCCGCTCCAGCCCCAGGAGCAGCGACAACAGCACCGCGAGCCACAACAGGGCCGGGCCGAGCTGGGCCAATAGCGGCAGGTTCGGTCCCACCGCGAACGGCGCCACCGCCGTCACCGCGAGGTAGAAGATGACGCCCACCGGCCCCCCGCCGCCGGCCGCCCAGGCAAGCCGCACGTCGCGCCGGTAGAGCGCGCCGAGGCTCACAACGCGAGTTCCCGCGCGGCGGCGAGGCCGAGCGGCTCGTGCGTGGCGGCGAGAATCAACCCGCCCGCCGCGAGATGCTCCCCCATCGCCGCGGCGAACATGGCACGCGAAGCTGTGTCGAGGCCTGCCACCGGCTCGTCGAGGAGCCACAGCGCGCGCGGCGAGGCGAGGAGGCGGGCGAGCGCCAGGCGCCGCCGCTGCCCCTGCGACAAAAACGCCGCCGGCCCGTCCGCGAACGCGCCGAGCCCCACCCGCGCCAGCGCCGCCTCGGCCCGCTCCGCCGCGCCCTCCCCGCCGCCCTGCCAGCGGGCGAAGAACAGCGCGTTTTCGTACACGCTGGTGTGGCTCTTCAGCGCATTGAGATGGCCCACCAGATGCACATCCTCCGGTATCGTCCTGCCGCTCAGGGCGATCTGGCCCTCCACCGGGGCGATGAGGCCGGCCACAGTCCGGAGCAAGGTGGATTTGCCAGAGCCATTGTGGCCCGTCACAACGAGCGCTTCACCCGCCGCGACATGGAAGGAAAGGTCCGCCAGCACGACACGTCCGCCCCGACGCACCGTCAGATTCTCACACTCCAGGCGGGTTTCGTCCCATGAATTCACCGTGCCGCACCGCTAACCGCTTGATTGGAACCGACAGAAAGCGTTGATAGCGGCAAAGCTTTAAACTCGTCCAAATCCCAGGAGGTGGCGTCGTGCCCCGCTCGCTCGACTCGTTCAAATCCCGCTCCGAGCTCACCGTCGACGGCAAGAGCTACACCATCTTCGACCTCAAGGCCGCAGAGCGCAACGGCCTGCCCGGTGTCTCGCGCCTGCCGAAGTCGCTGAAGGTGCTGCTCGAGAACCTGCTGCGCTTCGAAGACGGCTCCACCGTCTCCGCCGACGACATCAAGGCGCTGTCCACCTGGGTGGACGAGCGCAAATCGACCCGCGAGATCGCCTACCGCCCCGCCCGCGTGCTGATGCAGGACTTCACCGGCGTCCCCGCCGTGGTCGACCTCGCCGCCATGCGCGACGCGACCGAGAAGCTCGGCGCCAACCCCGAGAAGATCAACCCGCTCGTGCCGGTCGACCTCGTGATCGACCACTCGGTGATGGTGGATCGCTTCGGCACCGCCTCCGCCTTCAAGGAAAACGTCGACCTCGAGTACGAGCGCAACGGCGAGCGCTACCAGTTCCTGCGCTGGGGCCAGGGCGCGTTCGACAATTTCCGCGTCGTGCCGCCGGGAACGGGCATCTGCCACCAGGTGAACCTCGAGTACCTCGCGCAAACCGTGTGGACCAAGGACGAGGACGGCACCACCTACGCCTTCCCCGACACGCTGGTCGGCACCGATTCGCACACCACCATGGTCAACGGCCTCGCCGTGCTCGGCTGGGGCGTGGGCGGCATCGAGGCGGAGGCGGCCATGCTCGGCCAGCCGATCTCGATGGTCATTCCCGAGGTGATCGGCTTCAAGCTCACCGGCAACCTGCCCGAAGGCACCACGGCCACCGATCTGGTGCTCACCGTCACCCAGATGCTGCGCAAGAAGGGCGTCGTCGGCAAGTTCGTCGAGTTCTACGGCGCGGGCCTGTCGGCGCTGTCGCTGGAAGATTGCGCCACCATCGCCAACATGGCGCCCGAGTACGGCGCCACCTGCGGCTTCTTCCCCGTCGATGGCGACACGTTGCGCTACCTCAACGAGACCGGGCGTGACCCGCACCGCGTCGCGCTGGTGGAGGCCTACGCCAAGCACAACGGCTTCTGGCGCGACGATGCGGAGGAAGACCCCGTCTTCACCGACACGCTGGAGCTCGACCTCACCACCGTCGTCCCCTCCCTCGCCGGCCCCAAGCGCCCGCAGGACCGCGTGCCGCTCGACAAGGCGTCCGAGGCCTTCAAGGAAGCCGTCCTCACCATCAAGGGCGGCTCCAAGCCCAAGGAGCCTGCGGCCGATCCCGCCAACACCAGCCTGGGCGACGATCGCTTCATGGACGAGGGCGCGCAGATCGACCAGTCGCCCATCCCCGGCCACGAGGTCGAGGGCGAGACCTACCGCCTCAGCGACGGCGACGTGGTGATCGCGGCGATCACCTCCTGCACCAACACCTCCAACCCCTCGGTGCTGATCGCGGCGGGCCTGCTCGCCCGCAACGCCCGCGCCAAGGGCCTCACCTCCAAGCCCTGGGTGAAGACCTCGCTCGCCCCCGGCAGCCAGGTGGTGACCGACTATCTCGACAAGACCGGCCTGTCGGAGGATCTCGACGCGCTTGGCTTCCAGCTCGTCGGCTACGGCTGCACCACCTGCATCGGCAACTCCGGCCCGCTGCCGGAGAAGATCTCCAAAGTCATCAACGACAAGGACCTCGTCGCCGTGTCGGTGCTGTCGGGCAACCGCAACTTCGAGGGCCGCGTCAATCCGGACGTGCGGGCCAACTATCTCGCCTCGCCGCCGCTCGTCGTCGCCTATGCGCTGCTCGGCAAGATGACCAAGGACATCGTCAACGAGCCGCTCGGCGAGGACCAGGACGGCAACCCCGTCTACCTGCGCGACATCTGGCCCTCCTCCAAGGAGGTCGCCGACGTGGTGCGCACGGCCATCGACCGGTCGATGTTCGACGAGCGCTACGGCGACGTCTTCAAGGGTGACGAGCACTGGCAGAAGATCGCCACCAGCTCCTCCCTCACCTACAACTGGCCGCTGCAGTCCACCTACGTGCGCAACCCGCCCTATTTCGAGGGCATGACGATGGACCCCGACCCCGTCGAGGACATCGCCGAGGCGCGCATCCTGGCGCTGTTCCAGGATTCCATCACCACGGACCACATCTCGCCGGCCGGCTCCATCAAGCCGTCCTCCCCGGCGGGCGAATACCTCAAGGAGCATCAGATCGCGGTGCGCGATTTCAACTCCTACGGTGCCCGCCGCGGCAACCACGAGGTGATGATGCGGGGCACGTTCGCCAACATCCGCATCAAGAACCAGATGGTGAAGGGCGTCGAAGGCGGCGTGACCTATCACGAGCCCTCCGGCGACGAGATGCCCATCTATGACGCCGCCATGCGCTATGCGCGCGAGGAGGTGCCGCTGGTGGTGTTCGCCGGCAAGGAGTACGGCACCGGCTCCTCGCGCGACTGGGCGGCCAAGGGCACGCGCCTGCTGGGCGTGCGGGCGGTGATCGCGGAGAGCTTCGAGCGCATCCACCGGTCCAACCTCGTCGGCATGGGTGTGCTGCCGCTGGTGTTCACGGGTGGCGATTCGTGGGAGAGCCTCGGCATCACCGGCAAGGAGAAGGTCTCCATCGCCGGCCTGTCCACGCTGAAGCCGCGCGAGATCCTCAAGGCCGTCATCGCCTACGAGGACGGTACCACCAAGGAGATCGAGCTTCTCACCCGCATCGACACCGCGGACGAGCTTGCCTACTTCAACCACGGCGGCATCCTGCACTACGTGCTGCGCGGCCTTGCCAGCGACGGCGCCCCGGCCCCCAAGGCCGGCGTCGAAACCGGCTCCTACCCGGCCAGCTGATCGAAGCAGGGGCCCCGGCAACGGGGCCCCTGCCGCGCGAATCCGCCATCGGCATGGTGGCGACACCAAAGCGGCAAGGCAGCAGGCAGGCGTCGATCAGACCGATCAAATGCCATGCAGCCTTTGGCCCTCACGCGCTGCGGCCTCGCTCTGCTCTTCGCCAGTTTTGGAAACTGCGTCGCGGCCATGACTGTGGCGCGCGGGCTGAACCGGGACCGAACCCGCTAGGGTCCGATCCTAATCGATTCCTTGCCAAGGCCGTCAAACCGTCTGCACGATTTGACGAAACAGTACTGGCTGGCGAATTTTGGACTCAGCGGCCGGCAGTGGGCGGCAATCTAACCGCATCTACCCCCGAATCAGCCAGAATCGCTGCGGGTCGACGACCGCCGCGTAATCTCTGGCGTCATTCACGTCTTCAAGGGCGGCTGTCGTTGGCGCGACGTGCCAGCGGTCTACGGGCCGCCGAAGACCATCTACAATCACTGGCACCGCTGGTCGCAGCGCCGCTTCTGGCCGGGCCTGTTCGAGACGCTGCGCGAAGTCAGCCCCGACGACGCCCACAATATCGATTCCACCACCGTCAAGGCGCACCGCTCCTCGGCCGGCGGAAAAGGCGGGCGGACCGCCAAGATATCGGCCGCTCTCGTGGCGGTTGCTGCACCAACATCCACTACTGAAGGACGGGCGCGGCCGGCCCATCGCCTTCCAGATCACGCCTGGTCAGCTCGGCGACGTTCGCGCCGCTCTACCGCTCCTGTCCCAGGTTCCACCTGGCGCATGCGCATGCCGATATAGCCTATGATGCCAATGGGTTGCGCCAGTTCTCACCGAGCGCGGCACGCTGCCGGTGATCCCCGACAAACTCGCCCGCACACGAGCCCATCCCTTTGACGAACGCCTCTATCGGACCCGCAACCGCATCGAACGAACGATCGGTCACCTCAGCATCGGCGAAGGATCGCTACTCGTTACGATCGGCTCTCCTCAACCTACGCCTCCGCCATCGCGCTCGCTCTGCTCATCGCATGGAGGCTGATATCGTCCGCCGCAGCCGCGCCCCTATCCGAGGTTGGGCAGGAACAGCGCGATGCCGGGGAACAGCACCAGAAGCAGCACCAGGATCAGCACGCACGAGATGAACGGCAGTCCGGCGAGGTAGATCTCGCGCATGGTGGTGCCGGGCGGCGCCACCCCCTTCATCACGAACAGCAGTAGCCCGAACGGCGGCGTGGTGAAGGAGATCTCCAGGGCGAGAAGCACGATCAGCCCGAACCAGATCGGATCGAAGCCGAGCTGGGAGGCGAGCGGGAAGAAGATCGGCACCGTCAAGAGCATCATGGAGAGCTGGTCCATGAACATGCCCAGGAGCAGAAGCACGCAGAACATCACCGCGAGCATGGTGTAGGGGCCCGCTTCCAGCCCCGTTGCCCAGCGGATGAAGCCCGAGGAGGCGCCGGAAAAGGCCATCAGCTGGGAGAACGTCGCCGAGCCGAAGATGATGAGAAAGCTCATCAGCGTCACCTTCAGCGCGCCGCGGCAGGCTTGGACGAAGGCGGTGATCGTGAGGCAGCGGTAGATCACCGCCAGCACCACCACGCCGAAGCAACCGAACGCGGCCGCCTCCGTCGGCGTCGCCCACCCCGTCACCATCACCGTGATGACGAGGATCACCACCGCGATCATCGGCATCAGCTCGCTGAAGAACACGGTGATCCGCTCGCGCCAGGGC
>JAUIJH010000208.1 GCA_030431335.1 Alphaproteobacteria bacterium | reverse complement strand
GGAGGCGAAGAAGACGACGGCGTTGTCGAGATAGCCCTGCTCCTTGAGGGAGGCGAGCAGCTCGCCGATCTTCTGGTCGATCATCTCGACGTTGGCGAGATAGTGCGCCCACAGGCGGTGCATCTGGTCCGGGCTCGGGTCGAGCGACCAGGCGACCGAATCGTGATCCACCTCCACGTCGTGCTCGCGCTTCTCCTTGAAGGGGCGCGGCAGCCGCTCCAGCTCGTCGGCGGTCGGCTGCGGGCACGGCAGGTCGTTGCGGGCCATGTACTTTTGCGCCATCTCCGGCGTCGGATCGTAGGGTGGGTGCGGGCCGGGGAAGCCCACCTGCAGGAACAGCGGCTGCGTCTTGGGGTAGGTGTCCACCCACCAGCGCGCCATGTTGCCGACGAAAACGTCCGAATGCAGGTGCTCCGGCAGCTCCCACTCGAAGGCGCCGAGGCGGTCCTTGTAGTCGTCGCGCTGGCGGTAGAGCTCGCGCTGCTGCTTGACGAGGCCGTGCGCGGCGAGCGCCTTGTCCCACTCGTCGAAGTACCAGCGCCCCTCCATGTAGCGGTCTTTGTTTTCAACCACGTAGCGCTCGTGGAAGCCGGCCGGTGCGTTGTAGGGGATGGTGTGCATCTTGCCGACATTGACGCAGCGATAGCCGGAGGCGGCGAGCGTCTCCACCCAGGTGCGCTGCCACGGCTGGCCGTTGGCGAACACGCCCGTCGTATGCGGATAGTAGCCGTTGAACAGGCTCGCCCGGCACGGCACGCACGAGGCGGCGGTGATGTGGCAGTTGGTGAAGGTCGTCCCCTCGCGCACCAGGCGGTCGAGGTTGGGTGTGTCGACGTAGGGGAAGCCGAGCGCGGCGATGGAATCGTAGCGCTGCTGATCGGTCATGATCAGGATGATATTGGGGCGCTCGGCGCTCATTGGGGACTCCGTGTGTGGTGAACGCGCTTGCGGCGCCATTCGGAGATGAACGGCCATGCCAGCGTCGCAAGCGATACGGCGAGAAAAGAAGTGGCGAAGGGCCGGCCGAACAGCTCCAGCACATTGCCGGCGGACGACATCATCGCGGCGCGGAACTGCTCTTCCGCGATGGGCGCCAGCACGAAGCCGATGACGAACGGCCCCAGCGGCACCTTCACCCGCTCGAGGCAGAAGCCGAGAACGCCGAAGCCCAGCATCACCCACACGTCGAAGAAGCGGTTGTTGAGCGCGAAGGTGCCGACGACGCAGAACAGCAGGATCGCCGAGACGAGATAGGCGCGCGGCAGGTACATCACCCGCGCGATCCAGGACACCGCCGCCAGCATCATCACGACCATGACGATGTTGGCCGCGAGGTAGGAGGCGATGACGCCGTAGGCGACTTCCGGGTTGGTCGCGAACAGGAGCGGGCCGGGCTGCAGGTTGTGGATGATCAGCGCGCCGATCAGGATCGCCTCTGTCACCGAGCCGGGAATGCCCATGGTGATGAGCGGGATCAGCGCGCCGCCGATGGAGGCGTTGTTGGCCGTCTCGGCGGCGACGACGCCGGGCTCGTGGCCGGTGCCGAATTTCTCCGGCGTCTTGGAGACCTGGCGGGCGGTGGCGTAGGCCATCATGGCGGCGATGTTGCCGCCGATGCCGGGCAGGATGCCGATCCAGGTGCCGATCACGGAGGAGCGCGCCAGGTTGGGCAGATGCCGCATCAGGTCGCGCCAGCCGACCACCACCGCGCGCCCGCGCACCGGCACCCGCGGCAGCGGCGCGTCGAGCGACAGCACGTCCTTGATGATCTGGCTGACGGCGAAGGTTCCGATCAGCACCGGCAGGAGGCTGAGCCCGCCCGTCATGTCGGTGAAGCCGAAGGTGAGGCGCAACTGGCCGATGGACGGGTCGATGCCCGGCATCGCGAACAGCATGCCGAGGCACGCCGCGATCAACCCCTTCACCATCGAGCCTTGCGACAGCGAGGCCAGCATGACGAGCGCCATCAGGACGAGGGTGAAATACTCCCACGGCCCGAACGACAGCGCGAGGTTGGCGAGCGGCGGCGACAGCACCGCCAGGAAGCCCCACGACACCAGCCCGCCGAAGAAGGAGGCGGCGATGCCGAGCCCCAGCGCCCGCTCACCCCGCCCCTGCTGGGCCATCGGGAAGCCGTCGAGCGTGGTCATGATGGAGGCGGGCGTGCCGGGCATCCGGAGCAGCGTCGCCGCGATCAGCCCGCCGGAGATGCCGCCGACATATTCGCCGATCAGCAGCGTCATGGCGTTGCTGGCGTCCATGGAGAAGGTGAGCGGCAGCGTGAGGGCGATCAGCATCGAGGCGGTCAGCCCCGGAATGGCGCCGATGACGATTCCGAGCGCGGTGCCGAGCAGGAGGTAGAAGATCGGCCAGGGCGCGAGGAGCGCGATGAATGCGTCGATCATCGGGCGCTCACGGCAGGTCGATGTAGAAGAGCCGCGTGAACACGGCATGGAGCCCCAGCGACAGCGCCACGGCGAAGACGGCGTAGCCCGCCATCCTGCGCGGGGCGAGGCCGCCCAGCACCACCGCGGTCAGGAACAGGAACACCATCGCGGCGGGGCGAAAGCCCACGTGGCGCGCCTCCATCACCATGACGAAGGCGACCATCAGCGCTCCGAGAAGGGCGACGCGCAGCGGGCCGGCGAGCGAGCCGCCCGCCTCGACCGGCAGCCTCGGGCCGCTGCGGGCGCGCACCGCGACGATGATGGCCAGCAGCGCCATCAGTGCCGCGATGCCGCGCGGCAGCGCCGCCGAGCCCACCGGCTCGTAGCGTGGCGGGGGCAGGTCGGCCGTGCCGAACCACACCAGCCCCGCCGCCGCGATCACGAGGAGCGCGAACGCATACTCCCCCCATGGGACGACCGTCCCGCCGCCGTCTTCCATCGAAGCCGCCATTGCGCCCTACTTGATCTCGGCCGCGATGTCCTGCAGCTCCGCAAGGAGTGCCTGGGACTCGGCCTGGGCCGCTTCGCCATCGGTCCAGTAGTGATCGAGCGCGCTTTCCTTGAAGTAGGTCTTGATCGCCTCGTCCTGCATCGCCTTTTCCAGCGCCTCGGCGAGGATCGCGGCGTGCTCCTCGGGCATGTCGGCGGGCGCGATCCACCAGTTGGGATTGGCCCAGGTGACGTCGTAGCCGAGTTCCTTGGCGGTCGGCACGTCGGGAATATTGTCGATGCGGTTGGGGCCGAAGAACACCACCGCGCGCAGCCCGCTGCCCACATCCTTCATGGACAGGTATTCGCTGGCGGCGAACAGCGCGATGTCGGCGTTGCCGCCGGCGATCATCTTGAGCCGGTCGGCGCCGGAGCCGGCCTGGACCTTGCGCGTCTTGAAGCCGGCTTCCTTGGCGAGCAGCTCACCGACGAAGTGCGGGATCGAGCCGATGCCGATGGCCTCGACCATGCTCTCCGGCTCGGCCTGCAGCTTGTCGACGAGGTCGCCCAGCGTCTCGATGCCCGAATCGTTGCGCACCGACCAGATCGGGCTGCCGCCGCCGGTGAAGCCGATGGAGCGGAAATCGTCGGGTCCGAAATCGATCAGCCCCATGGCGTTGGCGATCAGCATCTGGTGGTGCCAGTGGGCGATGGTGTGGCCGTCGTCCGAGCTGAGCACGGCCTGGCCGCCCACGGCGCCGCCGCCGCCGTCCATGTTGACGATCACGAGGGGCTGCGGCAGCAGGCCTTCCTCCTCGATCTCCTTGGCGATCATGCGCGCCACAACGTCGGTGCGTCCGCCGGGCTTGAACGGCACGATGACGCGGATCGGCTTGGTCGGCCAGGCCTCCTGCGCGCCGGCCGGCTGCGGCACGGCCGCCGCCGCGCCCAGCGCGAGCGCGAGGCCGGCGACCGTTCCAACGAAGGTGCGGCGTGTCGTATTCATAAGGTTCCTCCCAACGGCGCGGTCGCTCCGCGCTCTCACCTCGGTGCCCATCGACCAGGCCGGCCGGCGGAACGAGGGGGAGGCTAGCAGGACTCGCGCGTTGGTCCAACCAATTTCATCGTCCCGCGTCGTCCCCGACAGGTTCGGCGGTCGCGCCGGTCTCCGCGCCGTAGCGCAGGAAGCGCTCGATGATGCCGTCGATGTGCCGCTCCATCGCCGCGCGGGCCGCCGAGGCCTGGCGCGCTTCCAGGAAGGTGGCGATCTCCACGTGGAAAGCCGCCGAGCGGGCGCGGTTCTCGCTGGAGCGCGTGCCGCGATACCAGGTGGACCATAGCGGGCCGTCGCGCTGGTCCCACAGGGAAATGCTGAGATCGGCAAGCACGGAGTTGCCCGCGGCCTGGGCGATAAGCACGTGGAAAAGCCGGTCGACGCGGCGGAAGCGCTTCAAATCGTCGAGATCCATGCGCTCCATTTCGCGCGCGGCGCCGACGATTTCGGCGATCGCGCGGTCGCTCGCCCGCAGGCAGGTGCGGTAGGTCAGCTCGCCCTCGATCAGGCGGCGCGATTCCAGGACTTCGTAGGGGCCCGGCGGCCCGTCGCCGCCAATCGCCACGGCCGTGCGTTCGGCCGGCGCCTTTACGAAGACGCCGGCGCGGTCGCGAATCTCGATGCGGCCGGCAAATTCCAGCGCCAGAAGCGCCTCGCGCAGCGAGGTGCGGCTGACGCCCAGCGAGGTGGCGAGCTCGCGTTCGGGCGGCAGCTTGGTGCCGGGGGCGAAAATGCCCGCGTCGAGATCGGCAGCGAGTTGCTGGGCGATCTGCTGATAGACCTTCTTGGTCATGTCCGTTCGCCCCTGTGGTCCAACCATCGTGTCACGTGGGCACCCGATAGGCGTCGATCACGGCCGGGTCCGGCGCAACGCCGAGCCCCGGCCTTTCGGGCAGCACGAAGCAGCCATCTTGGAGGGCGGGCAGCGGCCCGACCAGCTCCGTGCGTAAGGCGTTGTCGTTGCTGTCGATCTCGAGCACGCCGTCGCCGCCGGCGGCCGCAAGAAGGTGCGCGGCCGCGTGAAGGCCGACCGCCCCGCCGAGATGGTGGGGGCAGAAGCGCCGGCCGGCGGCAAACGCCAGCCGCGCCACCTCGAGCCCGCCGGCGAGGCCGCCCCACTTGCCCGCATCGGGCTGGGCGACGGCGAGCCACCCCTCCTCCAGCCCCGCCTGGAACGCCGGCAGGCCGCGCATGTTCTCGCCGGCCGCCACCGGCAGCCCGGCCCCCGCGACGCGCTGCCAGTCCGCCGCCGGCGCGTCGGCGGGCAGCGGCTCCTCCAGCCAAACCGGGCGATGTTCGCGCAGCGCCTCGCTCATCGCCGTCGCGGTGGCCGCGTCCCATGCCTGATTGGCGTCCACCATGAAGCACTCGCCGGGCCGCAGCGCACCGGCGACGGCGGCCGCGTTGGCAAGGTCGCGCTCGCGCCCGAAGCCGACCTTCAGCTTGAAGGCGCGATAGCCCTCGGCCTGCGACGCACGCACCGTCGCCGCCGGATCGGTGGGATTGATGCCGCTGGCATAGGCCGGCACGCGCCCCTCCAGACCGCCCAGAAGGCGATAGCAGGGCTCGCCCGCCACCTGGCCGGCAAGATCCCAGACCGCCATCTCCAGCCCGCCGATCACCTGCGCGAGCGGGCCGAACTCACCCGTCTGCAGAGCCAGCGTCGCGAGACGGGACGACAGCGTGGCGCCGATGGTCCAAGGGTCCACCGACGGCGCCTCGACGAGGAGCGGGCCGACGATCCGCTGCACCAGCCGCGCCCGATGCAGGGCGCCGAAGGTGGGGAAGTTGCACCATACCTCGCCCCAGCCGACACGACCGTCGGCATCGGTGAGGCCGACGAGGAGCGTGGAGCGCGCGTCCATCACGCCGAACGAGGTGGGCAGCGGCTCGGCGAGCGGGATGCTGAGCGCCACCGTCTCCACGGCGCGCAGATCGATCGCGGGGGCGCTCATGCCGTGACCGCCTTCAGCGCGGCAAGCTTCTCGTCGGAGAGGTAGCCGTAGCGGTTGATCCAGACGTGCCCGTCGGACGCTTCCCACGCGACGCGCAAGCGGCGGATGACGTCCTCCAGCGGCCCGTAGGCGTGGGCGAAGGCGGCGATCGGCGCGCCGCCGGCCTCGGCGCGGGCGAGGCGGATCTTGCCGGCCATCGCCTCGTCGCCGGCGGGGTGCGGCTCGTCCGGCTCCGGATAGCGCAGGGACGCGATGCCCTCCGGCGCCGGATCGCCCGTTTCGGTCAGGCGCACCAGCGCCTGGGCGATGGCCCGCCCGCTCGCCTTGGGCGCCAGCGCCGCGAGCGCCTCGCCCCAGTTCCGCAGGATCATCGGCCAGTGCATCGTATAAAGCTTGACGCCGACGAGGTCCGCGACCTTGCCTGCCGCGGCGAAGTCGAAGCCCGACAGGCGGTGGAACGGCGGCGGGAAGGCCTGGGGCACCAGCCCCACATGGTCCGGCAGCGCGGCCCGGTAGCGCGCGAGGAGGTCGGACGCCATCCGCCGGCGCACCGCCAGGAGATCGGCGACGCCCGGCCGCGCGGCGAGCGCCCGGTCGAGCGCGTCGGGGCCGGCGGCATCGAGCGCGCCATCGTCGAGCGCCGCGAGATCGCGCAGCAGCACCACGGTGTCGGCCCGCATGCGCGCCCCGTCGAGGCCCATCGCCTCGGCGACGGCGAGGGCGTGGGGCGAGAAGTCGAAGAACAGCGCGCCAAAATGGTAGGGCGGGATCTCCGGCCAGTCGATGCGGATGGCGTCGACGTCCGGGTACTGGTCCGCAAGGTCGGCGAGCATCGCCTCGCCATAGGCAAGGATATCGGGGCTGGCGAGGCTGGCGTTGAGGTCGACGCGGCCGGGCACGGGCGCGCCGTCCGGCCCCAGCGGCTGATCGGCCGGCAGCGGCCCGCCGAACTGGACGCGGTAGCCCGGCGGGATCGCCGACTGCACCTGCATGTGCGTGGTCATCCCGCGCGCCTTGGCGGCGGCCAGGAAGCGCGCGACGAGTTTGCCCTCGCGCGCGGTCAGCGCGTCGGGTTCGGGCGGCTGGTAGGCAAGGCCCTGGTAGCGCGCACGGTTCGGCGCGAAGCTCGGCGCGGTGCGCACATGGAGCGCGCGGCGGCCCCACAACGGCCGGTCGAGCAGGCGCACGGCCCCTGCCCCGCCGTCGGCCGGCGGCTCGCGGGAGCCCTCCCCATCCGCAACCGGCTCCATCACGTAGGGGCTCGTCGCGACGGCGGTGACGCCGGCGGCCTGCAGCCGGTCGAGCACCGCGTTCACGCCTTCGGCCTGCGGCCATTCGGGCAGCACCGTCACCCCGAGGCCGCGCGCGGCCCCTCTCGTCCCCTCAGCCACTCAACCTGCTCCCACCACGTTTTTTGGATCATCGAGCGGCGGCTGCGGATAGTGCATCCCCCGCTGGCCCGACAGGCCACGATTGGGCCGCTGGACCCACGGTTCGGCCGCCCGCCCCGCGAGCCGGCCGCCTTCGCCCAGCGGCGCGTCCTCGCCGTAGAGCTCGGCGGCGAGCGCCGCCTCCAGGCGGGCGCGCACGTCCGCATAGGCCGGGTCGTCGGCGCGGTCGGAGATCTCCTGCGGATCGGTTTCGAGGTCGAACAGCTGCACCACCCCGCCGGCCGGGTAGTAGATCATCTTGTGGCGGCCGTCGTGCAGCATGCGCGTTGCACGCGGGCCTTCCAGCGCCTCGCCGTAGAGGGTTTCGCGGCGCGTCCCGCCCACCATGGACAGGCCCTCGCACGTCTGCGGCACCGGGATGCCCGCCATCGCCAGCAACGTGGGCATCACGTCCGCCAGGCCGACCAGCCGCATGTCGGTGGTGCCCGGCTCCATCGTCCGGTCGCCGGCGCGCGGGATCAGGATCATCGGGATATTGGCCGAGCCTTCGTACATCAGCCGCTTGGCGTAGAGGCCGAAATCGCCAAGCATGTCGCCATGGTCGCCGGTGAAGAGGATGATGGTGTCGTCGAGCTCGTTCTCCTCGCGCAAGGTACCGATGACGAGGCGGAGCTGCGCGTCGATGTGCGTGCACAGCGCATAGAAGGCGCGCCGCACATCGGCGAGGCGGTCGGCCGGCAGCTGCTCCCAGTACGCGCGTACCGCCTGCAGAGCCGGCGGCACGTCGTCGGCCCAGGGCGCGTCCAGCGCGGCCGGCGGCGTGCGGCGCGCGTAGCGCTCCATATATGCCGCCAGCGGCACGATGGGCGGGTGCGGCTGGGTATAGCTCAGGTGCCAGAAATGCGGCCGCGTCGGGTCGCGCCGCTTGATCTCGCGGCACATCGCCCACGTCGTCCAGTTGGTGACGTGGCAATCCTCCGGCAGGTGCCAGGTGCGCCAGCCGTAGTCGTTGTTGCTCATGCCGTGGGCGAACTGCTGGCCGGTGAAGCCCCGGTCGGAAAGATAGAGGTCGTGATCGTCGACCGCGCCGAGCTGCGGGCGCCCCTCCTCCGCGATCAGCGCCTCGTGGAAGCCCATGCGCTCGCGCTGCGGGAAGGCGTGCAGCTTGCCCACCGCGACGGACCGGTAGCCGGCATCGGCGAAGGTCTGCGCGATGGTCGGCAGCTCGGGCATCGTCAGCGCCGGCTGGAACACGCGGTCGCCGTGGGTGCGCGGCGTCGTGCCCGTCATCAGGGTGCGGCGGGCCGGAATGCAGATCGGGCATTCCGAGTAGGTGCGCGGGAAGACGACGCCGTTCTTCGCCAACTGGTCGATGGTCGGCGTCTCGATCACGGGGTGGCCGCGGTAGCCGAACAGCGGCCCGGGCCACTGGTCGACCGTGATCATGAGGACGTTCGGCGGTCGGCCCGCTGCATCTTCGGCGGCCATAGATCCTCCCATTCTGGTCCGGCCAACGCGAGGATCTTTGCGGTCAAAACCCCAAGCAGAGCCTTGTGGCAGCGGACTCTTTCTCTGT
>JAUIJH010000016.1 GCA_030431335.1 Alphaproteobacteria bacterium | reverse complement strand
CCTCGCGCACCAGGGCGCCGGCATGGAGCGCCCCGCCGCCACCGAAGGGCATCGCCACGAAGCGGCCCGGATCGTGCCCCCGCTCGATGGAGACGAGGCGGATCGCCCCGGCCATCTCCGCGTTGGCGACGCGCACGATGGCCTCCGCCGCCGCGCGGGCGTCGAGCCCCAGCGGCGCGCCGACATGGGCGAGGATCGCCCGCTCCGCCGCCGCCACGTCGAGGCGCTCGAGGGCGCCGCCGATCGGCGCCTGCGCATTGATGCGGCCGAGCACGATGTTGGCGTCCGTCAGGGTCGGCCGGTCGTTGCCGCCGCCATAGGCGACGGGGCCGGGGCGGCTGCCCGCGCTCTCCGGCCCGATGCGCAGGAGCCCGCCCGCATCGACGTGGGCGATCGATCCGCCGCCCGCGCCGATGGTGGCGATCTCGATCATCGGGGTGCGGATGGTGAGGCCGAAATCGATGCTGGCCTGCGCCGTCGTCGCCGCCTTGCCGCCCGCGATCAGCGACACGTCGAAGGAGGTGCCGCCCAGATCGCAGGTGATGACGTTCGCCTCCCCCGCCGCCTCCGCGATGGCAGCGGCCGCGATCACCCCCGCCGCCGGTCCCGACAGCGCCGTCTTCACCGGCAGCGCCCTTGCCGTCGCCGTCGACATCACCCCGCCGTTGGACTGGACGATATGGAAGCGGCCGGCGAACCCGGACGCCCCGAGCGCCCCCTCCAGCCGGCCGAGATAGCGTCCCACCACCGGCTGCAGCGCCGCATTGAGCACCGTCGTCGACGTGCGCTCGAACTCGCGGATCTCCGGCAGGATCTCCGAGGAGATCGTCACGGTGACGTCCGGCAGCTCGCGCGCCACCACGGCCCGCGCCACCCGCTCGTGCGCGCCGTCCGCGTAGGCGTTGATGAACACGATGGCGACCGCCTCCACCCCCGCCTCGCCGAGACGTCGCGCCGCCTCCGCCACCGCCGCCTCGTCGAGCGGCACGTGCTCGGTGCCGTCCGCCAGGGTGCGCTCGGGCACCTCCAGGCGCAGATTGCGCGGCACCACCGGCTCGAAGCTGCCGTGGAGGCCCCAGGTCTGCGGCCGGTCGCGCCGGCGCATCTCGAGCACATCGCGAAAGCCCGTCGTGGTGATCAGCCCGACCTTGCCGCCCTTGCGCTCCAGCAGCGCATTGGTGCCCACCGTGGTGCCGTGCACGATGGCCGCGATCCGCCCGATGCTGTCGCCGAGCCCGGCCATGAAGCCGGCCGCCTCGTCGCCGCGCTCGGAAGGCACCTTGCGCACGTGCGCCGCCCCCGTCGCCGGGTCGAAGAAGAACAGGTCGGTGAACGTGCCACCGACGTCGACGCCCACGAAAAGCCCGCTCATGGCGCCCACCGCCTCACGCCTTGGTGTATCCGAGCGCCCGGTCGCGCGCCGCCGCCTGCGGATCGCGGCCGGCCGGATCGCCCCACCCGCCGCCGCCGGGGCTCTCGATGCGCACCGCCCGGCCCGCCGGCAGGGCGAGCCCCGTCGCCTTGGAGACGCCCGGCGGCGCCACGAAGCCCGCCTCCGTCTCCACCAGGAAGCGGTTGAGCGCGGCCGGCCCGCCCCCGTTCGCCCCCTTCGGCGGAAAGCGCCCTCGCTCGCCCAACAGGGAGACTTCGGCGTCCGTCAACGTTTCGATCTCGTAGATCGCGCCGAGCCCGCCGCGATGGGTGCCCGCCCCGCCCGATCCCTCGCGCAGGGCCCACTGGCGAAACAGCACCGGATAGGACGCCTCCAGGATTTCGAGCGGCGGGATCACCGCCGTCGAGATCGGGTTGTTGCCGTGGCTGAGGCCATCGCCGTGCCGGCTCGCCCCGAGCCCGCCGCCGAAGAAGCAGAACATCACCCAGCGCTTGCCGCCCTCGGCCGCGCTGCGCTCGCCTGTGAGGGAGAGCGCGTTGATGGTCGCGTAGGGGTTGCCTTGGGCGCGCGACGGATCGGCGAGCCCCACGGCCGCGAACACGGTGTCGATGACGCGCAGCACCGTCTCGGTATAGCCGCCCACCGGCCGCGGCGCCTCGGCGGCAAGCAGGCTGCCCGGCGCGATGACGATGTCGATGGGCGCGAGCACGCCGGAGTTGGCCGGCACGTCCGCGAAGACATGCTTCAGCGCCACGTAGACGGCCGCGATGGCGGTGGCGCGGGCGATGTTGAGCGGCCCCCGGCAAGCCGCGTCGGTGCGCGAGAAGTCGAGCGACAGCCGCTCGCCCGCCACCACCATGTCGAGGCGGATCGTCAACGGGCGGTCGTCGACCCCGTCGCCGTCGAGATAGTCCTCCACGGCGTAGTGCCCATCGGGCAGCGCCGCGATGTGGGCGCGCATCATCTTGTCTGCCCGCGCGCTCAGCGCGTCGAGCGCCTCGCGCACCACGCCCGCGCCATACTCGGCGAAGAGATCGGCGAGCCGCGCCTCGCCGAGGTCGAGCGCGTTGAGCTGGCCATTGAGGTCGCCCCAATTGGCATCGGGCGTGCGCGAGTTGGCGGCGAGGATGGCGGCGATGTCGGCGCGGATGCCGTCCCGGTCGGCGAACAGCACCGGCGGGATGCGCACCCCCTCCTGGCAGCTGTCGACGGCGCGCGGATTGAACCCGCCGGCGACATTGCCGCCGAAATCGAGCCAGTGCCCCACCGAGGCGAGCCAGCAAAACAGCGCCCCATCGCGAAACACCGGCCGCACCAGGCGGAAATCGTTGAGGTGCGTACCGCCCGCATAGGGGTCGTTGAAGAGGTAAGTCTGTCCCGGTGCGACCCGCTCGGCCGGCACCGTGTCGATCACCGCCTTCACCGCGAACGCCATCGCGCCGACGAAGATGGGCAGGCCCGACGTGCCCTGCACCAAGGTCGCCCCGGTGGCGGCATGATAGAGGCCGTGGCAGGCGTCGTGCGCCTCGGCGATGATCGGGTTGAAGGCAGAGCGGAACAGCGTCGCGTCCATCTCGTCGGCGATGCGCTCCAGCCGCCCGCGCAAGACCGCGAGCGTCACCGCATCGAGGCTCATGCCTTTTCCTCGTAGCGCCGGCCCTCGGCGAGAAGCTCCGGCGTGCCGATGGCGGCGTTGAGCTCGTCGAAATCCCACATGCGGTCCGAGAACGCGGCCGTCGACCCGTCGCGCATCAGCACCGCATAGTAGTCGGACGCCGCCCGCGCCGTCGCCCGCACGATGCCTCCGGGGAAGATGGCGAGGCGGAAGCCGAGCGCGGCGAGTTCGTCCGCCGGCAGCACCGGCGTCGCCCCGCCCTCCACCATGTTGGCCATCAGCGCGACGCCGGGCAGCGCCGCGACCACGCGCGCGAGATCCGCCCGGCTGCGCGGGGCTTCCACGAACACCACGTCCGCGCCGTCCTCGGCGAAAGCGGCGGCGCGCTCCAGAGCCCGCTCGAGCCCCTCGACGGCGGCCGCGTCGGTGCGCGCGACGATCAGCGCATCCTGGCGCGCGTCGAGCGCGGCGGCGAGCTTGCCGCGCATTTCGGCGAGCGGCACGACGGTCTTGTCGCGCAGGTGGCCGCAGCGCTTGGGGAAGGTCTGGTCCTCCAGCTGGATCGCCGCGGCACCGGCCCGCTCCAGCACCCGCACGGTGCGCGCGGCATTGATTGCGTTGCCGAAGCCGGTGTCGGCGTCCACCACCAGCGGCAGCGGCGTGCGGTCGGCGATGGCGGCGACGTGGCTCGCCACGTCCGGCAGCATCGTCAGCCCCACGTCGGGCCGGCCGAGCCTGGTATAGGCGAGCGCGGCGCCCGACACGTAGAGCGCCCGCGCGCCCGCCATCGTGGCCAGATGGGCGGTGAGCGCGTCGCACACGCCCGGCGCCAGCACCAGGCCCTCGACCATCATGGCCCGGAGGCCGCCACCCACTGCCGTCATAAGGTTTGCGCTCGTGCCAAGTTCGGCCATGTTAGGCGGCACAATCGGACGGGCGCAAGGCGATGGGGCAGCGAACGCTTTTCGACAAGCTGTGGGACAGTCACGTGATCGTCGAACGGGAGGCGGACGCGCTCCTCTTCGTCGACCGCCACTATGTGCACGAGGGCTCGTTCCACGCCTTCGACAAGCTGGCCGCGCGCGGGGCGGCGGTTGCCCGGCCCGACCTCACCTTCGGCGTCGCCGACCACTACGTCCCCACCGTGCGCCCGCTCCATGCCCCGCCCGAGATCGCCCGCATGATCGACGATCTGAGCAAGAATTGCGCCGCGGCCGGCATCCGCCTGTTCGGCGCCGACGATCCGCGCCAGGGCATCGTGCACGTGGTCGGCCCGGAGACCGGCATCACGCTGCCCGGCCTCATGGTGGTGTGCGGCGACAGCCACACCGCCACCCAGGGCGCGCTCGGCGCCTACGCCTTCGGGATCGGCGCGACGGAGGTGAGCCATGTCCTCGCCACGCAGACGCTGTGGCAGGCCAAGCCCAGGCGGATGCGCATCACCGTCGACGGCCGCCTGTCCGAGGGCGTCGGTGCCAAGGACCTGATCCTCGCCATCATCGCGCGGATCGGCGCGGACGGGGCGGCCGGCCACGCGGTCGAATATGCCGGCAGCGCGGTGCGCGCCCTCTCGATGGAGGGCCGCATGACCTTGTGCAACATGACCATCGAGGCCGGCGGGCGCTGCGGCATGGTCGCGCCGGACGAGACCACCCTCGCCTATGTGCGCGCCACCCCCTTCGCCCCGCCCGATTTCGAGGCAGCGGCCGAGGCATGGCTCGCGCTGGCCAGCGACGCCGACGCCGTGTTCGACCGCGAAGTGCATCTCGATGCGGCCGAGATCGCGCCCAGCCTCACCTGGGGCACCAGCCCGCAGGATGCGCTGCCGGTCACCGCGCGCGTCCCCGCCCCCGCCGACGATCCCGCCCGCGAGGCGCACATTCGCGAGGCGCTCGACTATATGGCGCTCAGTCCCGGCACGCCGCTCGACGGCCTCGCCATCGACAGCGTCTTCATCGGCTCGTGCACCAACGCGCGGCTGGAAGACCTGCGCGCGGCCGGCGCGCTGCTGGCGGGCCGCACCGCGCGGGTGCCGGGCATCGTCTCGCCGGGATCGGCGCAGGTGAAGGCGGCCGCCGAGGCCGAGGGGCTCGACCGCATCTTCGTCGCGGCGGGTCTGGAATGGCGCCATTCGGGCTGCTCGATGTGCGTCGGCATGAACGGCGACCGCGGCGCGCCGGGCGAGCGCGTCGCCTCCACCACCAACCGCAACTTTCGCGGCCGCCAGGGCAAGGGCGTGCGCACCCACATCATGAGCCCGGCCATGGTGGCGGCGGCCGCGCTGGCGGGTGCCATCACCGACGTGCGCCCCCTCCTCGCCGACCGGCGGGGCGCGGCATGAATCCGGTGAGCGTCATCGAGGATCGCGCCCGGCGCCTGCCGCTGGACAATCTCGACACCGACCAGCTGTGCCCGGCCCGCTTCATGAAGCGCCGCCGCACCGAGGGCTACGGCGACGCCCTCCTCCACGACCTGCGGTTCGCGCCGGATGGCACCACGCGGCCCAACCCCATCGACGATGCGTCCGGCGCGATCCTGCTGGCGGGCCGCAATTTCGGCGGCGGCTCTTCGCGCGAGGCGGCGGTCTATGCGCTCCTCGATGCCGGCATTCGCGCCGTCGTCGCGTCGAGCTTCGGCGACATTTTTGCCGGCAATGCGGTGCGCAACGGCCTCGTGCCCGCCCTCGTCGACGAGGCCGTGCTTGCAGCCCTCCACGCGGCTCCCGACACCGCGCTCCGGATCGACCTCACCGATTGCACCATCCGCCAGGGCAACCAGGTTCACGCCTTCCGGATCGGCGAAACCGCGCGAACGATGCTGATCAAGGGCTGGGACGATGCCGACATCACCGCACAGCACGCCGACGCCATCGCGCGCTTCGTGGAACGAGACCGCGCCGCCCGTCCCTGGGCCCACGCCATCGCCGACACCAAGGCAGGGCCCTAGGCCGCGGCGTCCAATTCCGCGCGGTTGCGGCGCCAGACCGAAAAATTCAGCGCTCCCGCGAAGGTGACCCACGCGAGGTAAGGCACGAGCAGCAGCGCCGCGTCGCCACGGACCGGCCAGAACGCGAAAATGGTCGCCACGATGGCGAGCCACAGCAAGACCAGCTCGCCGAATGCGAGATCCGGCCGCCGCATTCCGAAGAAGATGCCCGACCAGGCCGCGTTCAGCGCCAGTTGCAGTGCGTAGAGGCCGAGCGGCAGCACCAATTCGCCCGCATCCGCCGACAGCCACACGAGGTAGCCCGCCGCCGCCGAGGCGGCATAAAGCAGGCTCCACGCCGGCCCGAATAGCCAGTTCGGCGGCGTCCAGGGCGGCTTGTCGAGCCGCTGGTACCACTGGCCGGGGCGGAAGATCAGGCCCGACGCGGCCGCCGCGCAGTTCATCGCGATGAAGACGAGCAGCGCCGCCCAGCTCGGAACCGTATCCACTTCGCTCGCTCCTGCTTTCGGTCGATGGAGGAACGCCCGGAGTCCGTTCCACCGACCCAACGCGCGCCGGCCTGCGAAGTTGCCCCCGGTGAACGCATCGTGAGCGGGCCGCCCTGGCCTTCCCTGCCCGGCCGCCTGGCGGGTGCGTCGTTCAGATGGCCGTTTCGGCGCTGCGGGCGGCCTGCTCGTAATGGCCCGACAGCGCGCGCAGCAGGTCGCTGAGCGCCACCAGGTCCAACGCCTCGTTGTCGAAGATGGTGAGCGACTGGATCAGGCAACGCTGGCGCACCGCCCGGTAGCGCTCCACCAGGTCGCGCCCCTCCGGCGCGGTGGCATAGATGGTCTCCTTGCCGATGCGCTCGCTCGACACCAGGCCCGCCTTGGTCAGCTTCTTCAGCGCATAGGCGACCGTGTGGTTGTCCTCGATCTTCAGCGCGAAGCTGATGTCGGAGATCCGCTTGGGCCGGCCTTTGTGGTCCACCATGTGCAGCACCAGCATCTCCAACGGCGAATAGCCCGGTGCGCCCGCCGCGGCCCCGCAGCGGCTCACCCACTGCTCGAACGCGTTCTTCGCGACGACCAGAGCCAGCTCGAACTGCGACATCGCCAGCGCCGAGGCCATGTCCTCGACCGACTCCGTCTGTTCCTTACGCGCCATTGCCCATCTCCTGCACACGGGGGACCGCCTTATACGGCGTGTCGATCAACGCGCAAATCGCAGCCAGATACGAATGCATATTATCGGCAATTTGCTCACGTTTTACTCTGTAAGTTGGCGGCAACGTGTGGAACATTGAGTGATACGTAAGCGGCGAGCCGCAGAAGGCGCTCGCCGCGAGAAAAAATGCGAGGAGCCGCAAGTGAACGTCATGGCGTCAATCGATCCGATCCGGGCAATTCCGGCCAGTCTCGGCCTCACGGCCGTTGTGGCGATGAGCCCGGAAAACTTTGCCTACGTGACCGGCGCCTTCATCCTCACCGTCAAGCAGATCCGGCCGCGCCAGGCCTACGCGGTGCTGCCGGCCAGCGGCGAGCCGTTCATCGTGGTGTGCAGCATCGAGGAGACGCTGACGCGCGATGAAAGCTGGATCGAAACGGTGCACACCTACACCGAGTTCGCCGACGAGCCGATCGAGAGCCTGGTCACCGCGATGAAGGGCGCCGGCCTCACCTCCGGCAAGATCGGCATCGACCTCGACTATCTGCCCGTGAGCTCGTTCCAGAAGCTGACGGCGCTGCTGCCGGACGTGGAGTGGGTCAACACCACCGAAGAGATCGCCGCCGTCCGCGCCATCAAGAACGAGAGCGAGATCGCGCTGCTTGAGGCCACCACCAAGCAGACCCACCGCGCCATCCTCGACGCGATGGAAGCCAGCAAGCTCGGCGACACCGAGCGTGACATGGCCAACAAGATCGCCAACAACATCATCAACAACGGCGCCGACGGCACCTTGTTCATCTGCTTTGCCAGCGGCAAGCGCACCGGCCACCCGCACACCATGGCCTCGGCCGAGGTCGTGCCGCAGCCGAGCGAGGTGATCCGCTTCGACGTCGGCGGCACCTACGGCTCCTGGGCCAGCGATTTCGCGCGCACCTACTCCACCGGCAACCCCACCGAGTCGCAGAAGCGGCACTATTCGTCGCTGTGCGACGTGCAGCGCGAAACCATCGAGATGATGAAGCCCGGCGTCACCGCCGAAGAGGTCTTCTACTTCTGCAAGGAAGCCTTCGCCCGCCACGGGCTGCCGTTCCACATGCCGCACATCGGCCACTCGTTCGGCGTCGAGCTGCATGAAGCGCCGATGATGCGCCCCGGCGACAAGACCCCGCTGAAGGCCGGCATGGTCATCAACATCGAGCCCTCGGTCCGGGACGGCGAAGGCAACGCCTACCACACCGAAGACCTCGTCGTGGTGACGGAGACCGGCACGCGCCTCCTCACCCTCGGCCTCGCCCCCCGCGAGATGCCGGTCCTCGGCCAGAAAGTCGCCTGACGGCGCCACCGAACTCGTCACGCATAGCCAATCGAAAGGGCAACCCGATGCTCACCAGACTGAAGGCTTCGCTTTTTGCTGCGGCAATCGGCGCGGCGTTGGCGGCCACGCCCGCCGCCGCGCAGACGTTCCGCATGGCTCACCACCATGCGGTCGGCGGCACCGTCGACCAGACGGCCAAGAAATTCGCCGAGCTGGTGGAAGAGCGCACGGGCGGCGACGTCCGCATCCAGATCTTCCCCGCCGCGCAGCTCGGCCAGGAGCGTGAGGCGTACGACCTCCTGAACCAGGGGGCGATCGACATCACGATCACCTCCACCGGCATCCTCGACAAGGTCTATCCGCCCATCGCCGTGACTTCGCTGCCCTTCATCTTCAAGAGCTGGGACCATGCGATGAACGCCTTCCACGGCGAGTTCGGCAAGGACCTGGCCGACGGCGTGCGCGAGAACAGCAACACCGAAGTCCTCGCCTATATCGGCCTCGGCTTCCGCGACATGCTGTTCCGCGGCGATCCCATCACCAACGTGGAGGGGATGGACGGCGTGAAGATGCGCTCGCCCGAGAGCCTGGTGTGGATCCGCATGTTCGAGCTGTTGGGCGCCAAGCCGACCCCGGTGACCTGGGGCGAAGTCTATACCGCGATGCAGACCGGCGTGGCGGCGGGCCTGGAAAGCCCGGCCATGGCCGCGCTCGACATGAAGTTCAACGAAGTCAGCGAATCCCTCGTGCGCACCGGCCACATGTTCGGCACCATGCTGATCGGCATGAACGAGGACCGCTACAACGCGTTGTCGCCGGAATTGCAGGAAATCCTGCGCCAGTCCGCCGTCGACGCCGCCGCCTGGGCCGACGAGACCATCTCCATCCCCGGCGAGGAAGAGGCCTACGGCAAGCTCGAGGCACTGGGCGTCTCGGTGGTGCCGGCCGAGAACATCGGCGCCTGGGCCGATGCGATGCACCCGCTCTGGGACGAGGTGGCAAGCCGCGCGCCCGGCAGCGATCACTACATCGAGCTCCTCGAGAAGTCCGAGTGAGCTGAGGCCGCCATGTCGGACGCTGACGCGGATCGCGAAGTCGAAAAAAGCCGAGCGGTTCGCGTGCTCATCGCAATCGCGTCGGTGTTCCTTGCGGCAACGGTCGCTCTCACGTTCGCGCAGGTCGTGCTGCGCTTCGTGTTCAGCGACCCGCGCGCCTGGGTCGAGGAGGTGGGCCGCTACCTCTTCGTCTGGGTCACCTTCATCGGGGCGGCGGTCGCCCTCGCCCACGATGCCCACATCCGGGTCGATGTCTTCGTGCAGCGCCTCGGCCCGCGCGACATCCGCGCCACCGACATCTTGCGGCGCGTCGTCGATCTCGTCTGCCTCTGCTTCATCATCTACTCGGGCGTGATCGTCGTCTGGCGCAACCGCTACTCCGAATTCTACACCATCGACGGCGCCCCCCAGGTCGTCTTCTATCTCGCCGTGCCGGTGGGCGCGGTGCTGATGGTCCTGTTCCTTCTGCGCGGCCTTCGCCGCCCGCCCGGGGCATAGCTCGCTTTCATGGCGCTCCTGCTCCTCTTCGCGATCTTCATCATCCTCCTGTTCCTCGGCGTCTCGGTCGCAAGCTCCATGCTGATGGCCTCCATCGTCAGCCTGATGATGGCCGGAATGCCCATCACCGTGCTGGCCGAGCGCATGTTGAGCGCGGTCAACTCCTTCACGCTGCTGGCGGTGCCGTTCTTCGTCTTCGCCGGCGTCATCATGAACCGGGCGGGGCTGACGACGCGCCTCGTCCATGTGGCGCGCTGCTTCGTCGGCCACTTCCATGGCGGCACGGCACAGGTGAACGTCGTCGCCAGCATCTTCTTCTCCGGCATCTCCGGCTCCGCATCCGCCGACGCGGCCGCGATGGGCTCCATGATCATCCCGACCATGAAGAAGGAAGGCTACGACGCCGGCTTCGCCGCCGGCATCACCGCCGCCTCGGCCACCATCGGGCCGATCATCCCGCCCTCCATCGTGATGGTGATCTACGGCTCTCTCACCAACCTTTCCATCGGCGCCCTGTTCGTCGCGGGCCTCATCCCGGGCCTTCTGATCGGCTTCGCGCTGATGATCGTCGTCTCCATCATCTCGCGCCGGCGCCACTATCCGCGCTCCGAGCGCGTGCCGTGGCGGGCCCGCTTTCCGGTCATCGTCTCGGCGCTGCCGGCGCTCCTGGCCCCCGTCATCATCCTGGGCGGCATCTTTTCGGGCGCGACGACGGCGACGGAGGCCGGTGTCATCGCCTGCGTCTACGGCCTCGTCATCGGTCTCTTCGTCTACCGCGATCTCAAGCTGTCCGACCTCGGCCCGCTGCTGGCCGAAACCGTCGAGGTGACGGCGGTGCCCGTCTACATCCTCGCCGCCGCATCGGTGTTTGGCTTCGCGCTGACGATCAACGGCTTCGGCTTCATCGTCGGCGACGCATTGCAGGGCATCACCACCAGCGAGACGGCGCTCCTCCTCATCGTGGTCGCGCTTCTGATCGTGGTGGGGCTGTTCATCGAGGGCACCGCGGCGCTCCTGATCTTCGTGCCCGTCTTCATGCCGCTGGTGCCGATCTACGGCCTCGACGAGCTACAGTTCGCGCTGATCGTGATCGTGACCATCCTGATCGGCACGGTGACGCCGCCAGTGGGATTGCAGCTCTACATCGCCTCGGCCATCGCCCGCGTCTCGATCAACAAGGTCACCGTCTGGCCCTTCGTCGGGGTGATGCTGCTGGTCGTGCTGCTGATGGTCTTCGTCCCGAGCGTCGTCACGCTGCTGCCGCGCCTCATCTACGGATAGATGAGGCCGGCTCAGGCCGCCTGGTCGTGCAGGTGGCAGGCGGCGAAGTGCTTGGGCGCCACCTGCCTGAGCGGCGGCGTCTCCTCGGCGCAGCGCGCGAAGGCGTACGGGCAGCGGTCGCGGAAGCGGCAGCCCGAGGGCGGGTTGAGCGGGTTCGGCATACCGCCGCGGATGGGCAGCTCGTCGTGCGACTGATCGAGGTGCGGGGTGGGCACGGCCTTGACCAGCGCCTGCGTATAGGGGTGCTGCGGCCGGCGCACCACCTCCTCCGTCGGCCCGTCCTCCACCACCATGCCCAGATACATGGTGATGGTGCGGCTGCACACGTAACGCACCAGCGCCAGGTCGTGCGAAATGTAGATGGCGGCGATGCCCATCTCCTCGCCGATCTCGCGCATCACGTTGAGGATGCCGGCGCGCACCGACACGTCCAGCATCGACACCGGCTCGTCCGCGACGATGAATTCCGGCTCCAGCACCAGCGCCCGCGCGAGCACCACCCGCTGCAACTGGCCGCCCGAAAGCTGGTGCGGATACTGCCCGTAATAGGCCTCCACGTCCTGCAGCCGCACGCGCTGCATCGCCTCCAGCATCCGCGCCTCGTGCTCGCCCTTCGGGACGTGCGTGTTCTTCAGGGGCTCGGCCAGCGCGGACTTGATGGTGAAGCGCGGATTGAGCGCGTCGAACGGGTTCTGGAACACGAGCTGCGCGCGGCGGCGGAAGTCCAGGAGCGCGTCGCCGGACAGCGTGGCGATGTCCACCCCGTCGAACTCGATCGCGCCTTCGGACGGCGCGATCAGCTTGAGCAGCATGCGCCCCAGCGTGGTCTTGCCACAGCCCGATTCGCCCACCACTCCGACGCTTTCGCCCTTGCCCAGCGCGAACGTCACCCCATCCACGGCCTTAACCACCCGGTGGCGCCCGGCGAAGACGTCGCCGATGGAACGGCTGACGCGGAAATGCTTGGCCGCGCGGTCGACGCGCAGGAGCGCCTCGCTCATGCCCCCACCCCCTCGCGCTGTTCCCAGGTGGCGACGTCGGCGGCCTTCTCGCGCAACTCCGCAGCGTCGCCGGTGCGCCAGCACGCGGCCCGGTGCCCGGCGCGGATTTCCTCCAGCGGCGGTTCCTCGCCGCACTTGGCGATGCTGAACGGGCAGCGCGGCTCGAACCGGCACCCCGAGGGCGGGTCGATGAGGCTCGGCGGCGCGCCGGCGATGGGCGTCAGCCGCCGCTGGCTGCGCTCCAGGTCCGGGAAGGCGTTGTAGAGGCCCATCGTATAGGGGTGGTCCGGCGCGTTGAGCACGTCCGCCGCGCGCCCCACCTCCACCACCTTGCCCGCGTACATCACCGCCACCGCGTCGCACAGATAGGCGACCACCGAAATGTCGTGCGTCACGATGATGACGGACAGCGACAGCTCCTGCTGCAGCCGGCGGATCAGGTCGAGCACCTGGCGCTGCACCACCACGTCGAGCGCCGTGACCGGCTCGTCGGCGATGACGAGCTTGGGCGACAGCGCGAGCCCGAGGGCGATGGCCGCGCGCTGGCGCATCCCGCCGGAGAATTGGTGCGGGTAGTCGTGCAGCCGGTCGACGCCGATGCCCACCATCTCGAACAACTCGGCCGCGCGGGCCTTGGCCTTGCGCCGGTCCATGCCGCCGCGGTCGGTCAGCACCTCCATGAGCTGGGTGCCGACGCGGTAGACCGGATCGAGCGAGTTCATCGCGCTCTGCGGCACGAAGGAGATCTCGCGCCATCTGAGCCGGTTCGCATCGCGCCGCGAGGCGGTGACGAGGTCCATTCCGTCGAACATGATCTTGCCGCCGACAATGCGTGCCGAACGCGGGATGACCCCCGTGACGGCACGCGCCAGCGTGGTCTTGCCGCAGCCCGATTCGCCCACCAGACCGACCACCTGCCCCCGCTCCACGCTGAGCGAGGCGCCGTCCACGGCGCGCGCCACCCCGCGCGATGTCACGTAGTGGAGCGAGAGGTCTTCGATGGACAGGAGCGCCATGTCACCTTCTCAGTTTGGGGAAGAGGATTTCCTCGTAGCCCCGGGTGATGAAGAAGCCGGCGAGCACCACCAGGATGATGCACACGCCGGGCGGCACGAACCAGTTGTAGTGCCCCCGCGACAGCGCCTGGCTGGCGTAGGCGTCCTGCAGCATGTAGCCCCAGGTCACCGTGTCGGAGGGGCCGAAGCCGAGGAACGAGATCGACGCTTCCGTCAGGATCGCCCAGCCCACCGCGATGGAGCCGTAGAGGAAGCTCAGCGGCAGCACGTTGGGCGCGATGTGCACGAACAGGATCTGCGCCTTGGACGCGCCGGTGACGACGGCCGCCTCCACGAACGCCCGCTCGCGCACGCTCAGCACCTGGCTGCGGATGACCCGTCCCGAATTGGGCCACAGCAGGATGGTGATGGCGAACACCACGTTCCACATCGAGGGCCGCAGGAAGGCGGCGAGCACCACCACGAACGGCAGGAAGGGAATGCCGAGCGCGATGTCGGCGAGGCGCATCAGCACGTTGTCGACCCAGCCGCCGAGATAGCCGGACACCAGCCCCACCAGGGTGCCCACGGCCACCACCGCCGCCGCCGCCGCAAAGCCGATCAACAGCGCCCCGCGGGTGCCGTAGATGAGCTGGGAGTAGATGTCGCGCCCGACATTGGTGGTGCCGAGCAGATGGTCCGGCCCCGGCGGCAGCGAGCGGGCGAGCTTGTAGGTGTCGGTGAACAGGATCTCCATCGGGTCGTGCGTCGCCAGCTGGTCGGCGAAGATCGCGACGAGGATGAACACCACGTAAATGAGGATCCCCGCCACCGCGAATGGATCGCTCGTCGGCAGCACCTGCTTGAGGCGCCGATGCCAGGCGGCTCGCGGCTTGGCCGCCGCCCCCGCCGGGCTCGTATCAACCTGCGCTGCCATGGGACACCCTGGGGTCGAGGACCGCGTAGAGCATGTCGGCGATGAGGTTCGCCACGACAAACACCACGGTGATGAACAAGAACGCGCCTTGCGCGAGCGGATAGTCGCTGGAGGAGACCGCCGTCACCAGGAGCCGGCCGATGCCGGGCCAGGAGAACACCGTCTCGATGACGACATTGCCCGAGATCGAGAAGCCGACGCCGAGCGCGAAAGCCGTCGCCACCGGCAACAGCGCGTTGCGCGCGGCATGGCGCATCACGATCGACCACTCCGACAGCCCCTTCATGCGCGCCATGGTGACGAACTCGTCCTCCATCACTTCGAGCATGTTGGAGCGCATCAGGAGCAGCGGCAGCCCTTGCAGGTAGAGCGTCAGCGTGATGACCGGCAGCGCCAGGTGCCGCCAGTAATCGGGCGAGACGAGTTGCTGCCAGAAGCTGTCGTAGGTGATCCCTGCGCTCGAGGCCCCGCCGGCGGGAAACCAGCCGAGCGAAAACGAGAAGATCGCCAGGAACACCATGCCGAGCCAGAATTCCGGCGCGGCGCGCGTCGCCAGCACCACCGGGATGGTGACGCCTTCCACCCATGTTCCGCGCATGCGGGCGAGGAAGGCGCCGGCGACCATGCCGAAGGCGTAGGCGATGATCAGCGAGGTCAGCGTCAGCACCAGCGAGTTGGGCAGGACCTCCATCACCATCTCGACCACCGGCCGCTTGTAGATGAAGGACATCCCGAGGTCCCCCTGCACGAGGTTGACCATGTACTTGCCGTACTGGACGTAGAGCGGCTGATCGAGCCCGAACTGCACGAGCAGCAGTTGCTGCTGCTCCGCTGTGAACGTGTTGTCGATGAAGGCGGCCCGAGGGTCGCCCGGCATCAGGCGGAACATCAAGAATAGAATTGATGCCACCGCCCAAAGCACGAACAGCGTGTAGAGAACCCTGCGGGCGATATACTCCACGCTACTGCGCCGCCTTTACGAGATCGTATCGGCTCAAGGCTGCAGCGTTTCCTTGCCGCCGGCCGGATAATGCAGCTTGCCGTCGACGATCTGGTAGCCACCCTCCTCCAGGAGCTTCTTGGCCACCTCGGGGCCGGTTTCGATGGGCAGCACCTTGTCGTCGTACCAGAACGGGAGCACCGGCGAGACGACGCTGTTGGAGGGCACCGCGTAGCCGTTCCAGGCCGCGCCGTCCATCAGCTCGCGCGGCACGGCAAAGCTCAGCGCCCTGCGGAAGTTGGCGTCGTTGAAGGGCGGCCGGCGGTTGTTGAAGGCGAGGAACTGGAAGCCGATGTCGGTGGATTCCACGATCTCGATGTCCGGGTCCGCCTCGGCAAGCTCCACCAGGATCAGCGGATCGCCCGTGTAGTCGGACAGGAAGTTGAGCTCGCCGGACCGCAGCATGCCGAGCGCGGCTTCCACGTTGAGCACGATGCGCAGGATCCAGCGATCCATCTTCGGCGCCGACCAGTGATCCTCGTTGGCCGCCAGAACCACCTGGTCCTGCACCGACCAGTCGACGTACTTGAACGGACCGGATCCGATGCGGCCTTCCTCGACGTAGGCCTCCGCATTCTCCGGCTTGGTCAACAGGTCTTGCAGGATCGGGCCCCAGATGTGCTCGGGAATGAGGTTGATCTTGCTCAAGGTGGAGGTGAGGAACGAGGCGCTGGGCTCCTTCAGCGTCATCTTGAGCGTCTTGTCGTCCACCTTCTCCATCGCCGTGATGTTCTCGACGAAGGGCTTGTACATGGGCGCTTCGTCGCCCATCGCCGGCGCTTCGAAGGAGAAGATCACGTCTTCCACCGTCACCGGCTGACCGTCGTGCCAGGTCATGCCGTCGCGCAGGGTGAGCTCGAGCGTGGTCTCGTCGACCCACTTGTAGCTCTCCGCGGCCCATGGCTGCGGCAGCCCGTCCGGGCCGATGCGCATCAGGCGGTCCCAGATCAGCTCGGTGATCCAGCTGTCGGTCGCGCCGGAGATGTAGAGCGGGTTGATGGCGTTCAACTCGTCGGACGAGTTGATGATCATGTCCTTCTGGTCGCCCACCGGCGTGGCGCCGACGAAGGTCCAGAAATTCTTGATGCCGAGGCCGGGCTGCTCGACGATCGAGGCCGGATCCCAGACGGTCTTGTTGTAGGCGAACACCTTGTTGGGGTGAACGAGCATCATGTAGGGCTGGTCGGCGGCCAGGATCTCCTGCGCTTCCTTGATCAGCGCCTGACGCTTGTTGTCGTCGGTCTCGATACGCTGCGCCTCGGCGACGGCGTCGAACTTGGGGTTGTTGTAGCCGACGAAATTGTAGCCGGACTCGGCCGTCGTGGAATGGAAGAGGTTGTAGACCAGTTCATCCGGGTCGCTGCGTTCCGGGCGGCCGACCATCTGCCACATGGTGGTGTCCCAGCTGTCCCGATTGTACCAAACCACGTCGGATTGCTGCGGCCGCGGCACGCCGCGGATCTCGACATTGAGCCCCAATCCTTCCCACGCCTGCGCGATCAGCTGCGCGGCAGTATAGGCTTGCGGATTGGCGGCCTGGGTGCGGGCCCAGATGACGATGTCGCGGATCGGCTCGCCGGCTTCTTGTGCGAGCACCACGCCCGGCGCAAGAACTGCTGTCGCCGCGACGCTACTTAAGAACGCGCGTCGTGTTTGTTTAACGAAGTCGCGCATTGAGTTGCTCCTCTTGGAATCTTGTTCGGTCTTTGAAAAGCTAAGCCGATGGCTTGCCCTCACTCAATCACTTTCTCTTGGCACCTTGCACACATTTGAGGCGTCAAATTTCGGAGAACACCGATGCAACCCAACCACGAGGCCTTCGTCGAAGGCCTGACGACCGACCATGCCTGGGCTCTCGTGGAGCACTTCGCGGGCACGCCCCGCTGGCGGCCCGAGGACGTGAATGCGGCGATGGACAACCTCGCCCAGCGGCTGCAGGCGCTCGGTATCCCGGTCAACATCCATGCGCCGGAGATCTGCCTCTCGATCCCGCTCGACGCGTCCGTCGAGGCCGGTGGCGTGCGCTACCGCGCCAAGCCGCCCAGCAACGCGGCGAACGTTCCGGACGGCGTCGAGGCGCCGCTCGTCTATCTCGCCGCCGACAAGGCGAACCTGCGCTCCTACTCCAAGAACATCCGGGACCTCTTCGGCGACAGCGTGTCGAGCGCCCAGGAGGCACGCGCCATGCTGGAGGGGCGCATCCTCGTCACCGAGGGCTTCGGCAATCCCGCCCTCACCCAGTTTGCCGAGGAATGGGGCGCGGTGGCATTGATCGCGGTCAACCCGGGGGTCGACATCCACTGGGGCACCTGCACCACCATCTGGGGCTCGCCCGACCTCGACGACCTGCCGCGCAAGCCGAAAATCCCCGTCGTCGCGGTCAACGCGCCCGACGGGGAGAAACTCATCGCGCTCGCCAAGGAAGGCGGCCGTGCGCGCGTGCGCACCGAACTCCAGGAGGGATGGTTCGAGCAAAAAATCCCCGTGGTGACGATCCCGGGCGCGGTTGAGCCGGATCGCTTCGTCCTGGTGCACGGCCACCTCGACAGCTGGGACGTCGGAGTCGGGGACAATGCCACAGGCGATGCGGTGCTGCTAGAGCTTGCGCGCGTGTTGTGGGACGGGCGGGCGAACCTGCGCCGCTCGGTGCGCATCGCCTGGTGGCCCGGCCATTCCACCGGCCGGTATGCCGGCTCCACCTGGTTCGCCGACGCCTTCGCCGCCGATCTCGACGAGATGTGCGTCGCGCAGATCAACTGCGACAGTCCCGGCTGTCGCTGGGCAACCAGCTACCACCAGACCACCGCGATGGCCGAGACGCGCCCGCTGGTCTCCAAGGTGATCGAGGCCGTCACCGGCACGCCGCCGAAGTTCAAGCGCCCCAACCAGGCCGGCGACTACTCGTTCGACAACATCGGCCTGTCGAGCCATTTCATGCTGTCCTCGACGATGCCGGACGAGCTACGCGCGGAAAAGGGCTACTACGCGGTGTCCGGCTGCGGCGGCAACATCGCCTGGCACACCGAGAACGACACGCTGGAGATCGCCGACCGCGAGGTGCTGGCCCGCGATATCGAGATCTACCTGCGCTCCGTGCTCGCCCACGCCACCGAAGAATACCTGCCGCTGGACTGGCGCGAGACGGCGGCCGAATTCCTGGCGACGGTGGAGCGCTACCAGGCAGCCGCGGGCAGCCACTTCGACCTCACCCCCGCCCGCGAGGCGACCGCCGCGCTGCAGCAGGCGCTCGCGACGCTCTACGGCCGGATCCAGTCGGGCTCCGTCGACGCCGGCAAGGCCAACGACGCGCTGATGCGCCTCGCCCGCATCCTGGTGCCGATCAACTTCACCCGCGAGGCCCGTTTCCGGCACGATCCAGCCTATTCGCGCCCGCCGCTGCCGACGCTCAGCGTCGCCACGGAACTGGACGACCACGCCGCCGCCGGCCAGCTCAACGCGGCCAAGGTGCAGCTCACGCGCGGCATGAACCGGTACCTGTCGGCCCTGCGCGAGGCGGGCCGCGTCATCGATGGAGCGCTCCAATGATCCGCATCCTCTACCAGTTCGCCACCGCCAAGCAGCGCACCGACCTCGGCCAGGCCGAGGTGGAACGCCGCCGCGCCTACCTGCAGGCGCGCGCGGCGCCCGACGTGGAGGTGTCGGTGGCGACGCCTGCCGTCGGCCCCGGCTCCATCGAGAGCGACTACGATGCGGCGCTCGCCATCCCCAAGCTGCTCAAATCCGTCGAGACCGCCGAGCGCGGCGGTTTCGACGCGGTGATCATCAGCTGCTTCAGCGATCCGGGCCTGGAGCCCGGACGCGAGCTCCTGTCGATCCCCGTTCTCGGTTCGAGCCTGTGCGCCATGCACGTCGCCGCGATGCTCGCCCCGCGCTTTTCGGTGCTGTCGCCCAACGACGGCGGCGCCCGCTCGCGCGAACTCGCCCGCCGCCACGGGCTGGGCGATTTCTTCGCCTCCTCACGCGGCATCGGCCTGTCGGTGATGGAGCTCGCCCGCGACCGCGCCGGCTGCCTGGAGCGAGCCAAGGCCGCCGCCCGCCGCGCCATCGAGGAAGACGGCGCCGAGGCCCTCATCCTGGGCTGCATGTCGATGGCCTTCCACGACGTCGCGGAAGATCTTCAGCAAATGCTCGGCATCCCGGTGGTGAACCCGGCGCCCGTCAGCATCGGCGTGGCGGAAACCTTGGTGCGCGCCCGCCTCTCCCACAGCAAGGCGAGCTACCCCAACCCCCGCAAGCGCGAATTTTTGGGCGCCGAGCTGCGCGAGGCGAGCTGAGCCAAATCCGGCCGGCGACGGCCCCAGGCCAGCGCGGCCGGCATGGGGCGTCAGCAGGCCCGCAACGCCGCCGTCGCCGCTTGGTCCACTTCGGGCCCGGGCGCGATGGCGACGCCATAGTCCCGCGCCGCGCCCTCCACCGACACCAGCCCGTCGCGCACGTCGGCGAGCACCGCCGCGGGGTCGCGGGCGAAGGGGTCGCCGAAGCCGCCGCCGCCCGGCTGGCGCAGCACGGCGCGTTCGCCGCGGGTGATCGAGGTGCGGGTGGGGCGCGGGAACGGCTCGCGCTCGGCGCCGGCCGCATCGGCGGTGCGGATCTCGCCCTTGGCGCCCTGGCGCCCGCCTCCGAGCCCCAGCGGCCCGGTATCGAAGCGGCCGCCGGACAGCGCCGTCGTCACCGGCGCGTCGGCGCGCGAGCGGATCATCGTCTCCTGGCCGCAGCCGCCGCGGAACCGGCCCGGCCCGCCGCTGTCGATGCGGAAGCGCTTCTTCTCCACCACCAGCGGCGTGTCGGCCTCGAACAGCTCGATGGAGCTGTTCGCGACGTTGCCCGGAAACACCACGGCCGAGTTGCCGTCGCGGTCGTGGAAGGCGCCCTGCCCGCCCTGCGCGTTGTAGTGGGAGACGAAGCTCTCCCCGCCGTCGAACTGGCCGGCGAACTTCTCGATCCACAGCGGATAGGTGCCGGACGGCGCCATCACCCGCTCCGGCGCGATCTTCGCCAGCGCGCCGAACACCAGTTCCACCGTGTAGTAGCTGAGCAGAGAGCGATACATCCCCGCCGCCGGGAAGGTGGAGTTGAGCACGCTCCCCTCCGGCACATCGAGCGACAGCGGCCGGAAGCAGCCGTCGTTCATCGGCGTCTGCGGCGTCAGCGCGGCCAGGAAGGGGAACACCACATAGGCCCGCGTGATGTTGAGGACGGCGTTGATCGGCCGCTCGATCTGCCCGGCCGTGCCGGTAAAGTCGAGGATCGCCTCGTCGCCCGCGATCTTGAGTTTGAGGCGCAGCATCAGGTTCTCGCCGTCCGGCCCGCGCGCTTCGTGGCGCACCGAATGCTCGGCCTCGCCGTCCGGCAATTGGGCGATGGCGGCGCGCAGGGCGGCCTCGCTGCGGTCGCAGATCGCATCGGTGAGGTCGTCGAGACCGTCGAGGCCGAACTGGCGCAACATCTCCACCACGCCCTCGGCCGCCACGTGCAACGAGGCGATCTGCGCGCGAAGGTCCCCCACCACCTTCTCGTTCTCGCGCACATTGCGGCGGATCAGGCGGATCAGCTCATCGTTGGGCTTGCCCGCGCGATAAAGCTTCGAGACCGGGATGATCAGCCCTTCCTCGTAGACGTCGCGCGCGTCGACCGCCGCGAGCCGCCCGCCGAAATCGATGTGATGGGCGCAATTGCAGCCGAACCCCACCAGCTTGCCACCTTGGAAAATGGGCTGCGCGAGGAACACGTCCGGCGCATGGCCCGCCCCGATCCAGGGGTCGTTAGCGATCAGGATGTCGCCCGGCTCCAGCGTCTCGGGCGGATATTCGGCCAGCATCTCGCGCACCACGGTGGGCGTCGAGCCGATCTGGCCGGGCGTGCATTGGTTCGACTGGACCAGCATGCGCCCGTGCGAATCGTAGAGCCCGCAGGCGTAGTCGTGGTTGTCGCGCACCACCAGCGAGAACGCCGTCTTCACCAGCGTCGCCGCCATCTGGTCCGCGATGTTGACGAGGCGCGACCAGCGCAGCTGCAAGGTTACGGGATCGATCACGCTCACAGGAGCATCTCCTCGATGGTGATCCGCACGTAGCCGGCGTCGCTCATGGTGGCGAATGCGCCCCGGCCGATGCGGATGGTGGTGCCGTCCGCCTCGATCAGCGCCGGCCCGTCGACGCGCTCCCCGGCGGCGAGGCTCGGGATCGACACGACCGAATGCGGCACGAACGCCTTGTCGGCCGGATCGTAGGCCATGCGCTCGCGGCGGGCTCCACCGTCCGGCGCCGGCGGCTCGGCCACCGGCGCGGCCGGCGTCTCGGCCGTCGCGACCACGCGCAGGGTCACGATCTGCGCCACCATGTCGTCGTAGGCGTAGCCGTAGGCATCGGCGTAGCCTTTGGCGAAACGCCGCGCCGCGTCGGCGGGATCGAACGGGCCCTCGCGAAGCGGCACGCGCAGGGTGTGGCCCTGGCCGTGATAGGCCATGTCCGCCAACAGCTCCACGGTGATCGGCGTGTCGCCGGCCGCGCTCTTCACGGCCGCCTCCGCCTCCGCGGTGAGTTCGGCGAACACGGCATCGACGGCGGCGCTCTCCGGCCCGTCCGCCCGGTCGAGCCGCGTCAGCCGGCTCTTCGCCGCCTCGTAGCGCACCGGCGAGACGAGGAAGCCGAGCGCGGAAAACACCCCCGCCGCCAGTGGCACCAGGATGTGCCGCGCCCCGATGCGCCGCGCCACCCCGTCGGCGTGGAGCGGCCCCGCGCCGCCATAGGCGACCATGGTGGCCGCGCCCGCGTCGCTGCCGCGCTCCACCCCGTGCATCCGCGCCGCGCCTGCCATCGCCTCCTCCACCACCGCCACCACGGCGGCGGCGGCTTCCACCGCATCGAGCCCCAGCGGCGCGCCGATCTCGCGCACGAGCCCCGCCGCGGCACCCTCGCGGTCGAGCGGGACGCCGTTGGGCTTCATCGCCTCCGGATCGAGCCAGCCGAGCACCAGGTCGGCGTCCGTCACCGTGGGCTCCGTTCCGCCGCCGCCGTAGCAGATCGGCCCCGGCACGGCGCCGGCCGAATGCGGCCCCACCGAAATCAGCCCCATCGCCCCCACCGAGGCGATGCTGCCGCCGCCCGCGCCGATCTCCACCAGATCCACCGTCGGCACGGCGACCGGCGTGCCCGAGCCGCGCTTGAAGCGGTGCACGCGGTCGACCTCGTATTCACGCGTCATCGGCAATCGCCCGCCGGCGATGAGGCAGAGCTTGGCCGTGGTCCCGCCCATGTCGAAGCCGAGCACCTCGCCCGCCCCCGCCTGGGCGCCGAGCTCGGCCGCCGCGATCACCCCGCCCACGGGCCCCGATTCCACGAGCCGAACCGGCGCCTGCCGGCCCGCGGCCAACCCGCAGATGCCGCCCCCCGACAGCATCAGGGTGATCGCCGCCTTGACGCCCATCGCCGCGAGCCGATCCTCCAGCTCCGCGAGATAAGCCTTCACCACCGGGCGCACGTAGGCGTTGACGGCCGTCGTCGCGGTGCGCTCGAACTCGCGGATCTCCGGCAGCACCTCGCTCGAGATGGTCACGTCCATCTCGGGCACGGCGGCGCGGATCACCTCGCGCGCCCGCGCCTCGTGCGCCGGGTTGGCGTAGGAATGCAGGAAACAGACGCCGAGCGAGGTGACACCCTCGTCCGCCAGCGCGCGCACCGTCGCGGCGACGGCCGCCTCGTCGAGCGGCGTTTCGGCGGTGCCGTCCGCCAACACCCGCTCCGGCGCCTCGCGCCGCCAGCGCCGCGGCACCAGCGGCTCGGGAAAGGTCTGGCGGATGTCGTAGATGTCGTAGCGGATCTCCCGGCGCATCTGCAGGATGTCCGGAAAGCCCGCCGTCGCGAGCAGCGCCGTCGGCGCCCCCTTGCGCTCGATGACGGCGTTGATCACCAGCGTCGTGCCGTGGATCAGGGTGTCGATCCGGCCGACCAGCGTGGGGTCGCCGGCACCGAGCCGGGCCAGGCCCTCGGCCACCGCCCGCGAGGGATCGTCCGGGGTGGTGGGAACCTTGAGGGTCTCGAAGGCCCCCGTCGCGGCGTCGTAGAGTAGAAAATCGGTGAAGGTGCCACCGATATCGCAACCAATTCTGAGCACGCTAGGGTTCGCTTTTCGTCAAGGTGTCGCGCGTGGCAGGGCCGGCATGGCGCCGCTCCCGGCGGGCCTGCGGTCGGGCACACGCCATACACGCCATGGTCAGGCGCGCTCGCCGCCGTACTGGATCAAGCGGTAGAGCAGCGCCTCGCGGGGGACGAGGGAGGAGACATAGAGCTGCTCGTAGTCGGTATGGCCGCCCTTGCCGTCGACGCCGAGGCCGTCCAGCGTCGTGGCGATCGGCGCCGTGAAGTTGCCGTCCGAACAGCCGCCGGTCGCGAGATCCTTCAACTCGAAGCCGATCTCGCTGGCAAACCCCTTCGCCGCCTCGAACACCGCTGCGATCGCCTCCGACTTCTCGTAAGGCGGCCGGTTGAGGCCGCCCGTGACCGTCAGCGACACGTCCGGGTCGAACGGCGTCAGCCCGTCCATCACCGCCTGCACCTCGTCGGAGATCGCGACCGTCGGCACCCGCGCCTCCACCTCGATCCTGGCGAAGGCCGGCACCACGTTGACGCCGGTGCCGCCGTTGAAGGTGCCAACATTCACGGTGAGCCCGCGCGAATAGTCCGTCAGCGCGTCGAGCTTCAGGAGCTGGCGCGCCAGCTCGCGGATGGCGCTGCGCCCGTCCTCGTGGCGCGAGCCGGAATGGGCCGGACGCCCCTTGGCCTCGACCACGTAGCGCGCGACGCCCTTGCGCGCGGTCACGATGCGCCCGCCCTCGCGCGCCGGCTCGGTGACGAGCACCAGGTCCGCCTCGTGCGCCAGCTTCTCGATCAACGGGCGCGAGGTGGGGCTGCCCACCTCCTCGTCGCTGACGAAAAGGTGCGTCACCGGGATCTCCCGCTCCTCCTTCAGGATACGGCCCAGGGCGTGGCGGGCCACGTAGGCGCCGCCCTTCATGTCGTAGATGCCAGGCCCGAAGGCGCTGTCGCCCTCGACGCGGAAGGGCATGTCGGCGAGCGAGCCCTTCGGGTGCACCGTGTCGAGGTGGCTGAGGATCAGCACGCCGCGCCGCCCGTCGTTCCACGGCGCGCGCACGATGAGGTGGTCGCCATGCCCCTCGGCCGGCACATGCTCGGTTTCGGCGCCCAGCGCGCGATATTCCGCCTCCACCAGCTCCACCAGGCGCTGCACGCCCGCCACGTCCGGCGTGTGGCTCTCGATCTCGACCCAGGCGCGAATGCCCTCCAGCAGCTCTTCGCTGGTGCTCATGCCGCGGGGCCTTTCGTCTCGCCCAGATCCCAGAACACGCCCGTCATGATCGTCAGTCCCTCTTTCAGAATGGGCTCCAGCGCGTGCTCGTCCGGGCCGTGCTGGCGGCAACCGCTGTAGGAATGCGGAATCCACAGGATCGGGCAGCCCAGGTGATTGCCGAAGATGGCGCTCGGCAGGCCGCCCGAGGAATTGGGCACAACGGTCGGCGCCCGCCCCAGCGTCTTGGCCATGGAGGCTTCCGTCCACGCCACCCACGGATTGTCGGGATCGGTGCGCCATGCCGGAAACACCGGCTGCCCCGACGGCTCGATCGCCACCATCTCGAACCCCTCCCGGTCGAGATGGCGCCGCAGCGCGGGGATGAACACGTCCGGATCGACATCGGCCGTGAAGCGGATCTGGCAGCGCGCCCGCGCGTTGGGCTGCACGCCGTTCACCGGGTTCTCCGGCCGCCCGCACAGGAACGACAGCACGATGAAGCTCGTCCAGGCGAACATCTTTTCCGGCGTCGTCAGCGAGGCTTCGCCCCAGTCCTGCTTGATCACCAGCGAGGGATCGGCCGGGTCGATCTCATAGCCGCGCAGGGTGTCCGTCACCTTTTGCGGCACATTCTGCGGCAGCCATTCGGGCACCAGGATCTTGCCGCGCTTGGTGACGATGGCGGCGATGGCGTGGGACAGGATCACGCCCGGATCCTCCAGCACGCCGCCCCAGTGCCCCGAATGGCGGCTCCCCTCGCGCAGATCGATGGCGAGGTCGAAGGCGAGCGCGCCGCGGTTGCCGAGCTTGAGGTCGGCCGCCTCCGGCTTCAGCCGCGGCCCGTCGGAGGCGATGAACACGTCCGCCGCGAGGCGCTCGTGCTCGGCCGCGACGAACTCCTCCAGCCCCGGCGAGCCGATTTCCTCGCTGGTCTCGATCAGGAGCTTGGAGTTGAAGCCGTGCGCGCCGCGCTCCTCCAGGACCTGCACCAGCGCGGCCATCACCACGGAATGCTGGCCCTTGTTGTCGACGCTGCCGCGCCCGTACCAGCGCTCGCCTTCCTTCTTCAGCGTGAAGGGTTCGAGCCCCTCGCGCCACTGCTCGGGAATGGCGCGCACCACGTCGCCGTGGCCATAGGTGAGGAGCGTCGGCAGGTCGTCCCCCTCGTGCCGGGAGGCGATCAGGAACGGGCCGCCGCGCGGATCGGGGTTGTCGAACACCTCGGCCCGGTAGCCATAGGGCGCGAGCCAGGGCACGATCTCCTCGTCGAGATAGCGCCGCAGGTCGGCCCAACGGCTCGGCTCCTGGCTCTCGGTGGGGATCGCGATACGCCGCTTCAGATCCTCGAAGAAGGCGCCGGACTCGAAGTGTGCCACCGCCCGCGCGATGGCGCCCTCGCGGGTGCCCCCCACCGTCAGGCCCGCGCGGCTTCGACGAGGCGGGTCGCCTCGCGCAGCGCCGCCACGACGCGGTTCTGCCCGCGCACGAGCTGGTTCTGCGCAAACCCGCGCGACCATTCGTCGAGACCGCCGAGCTCAGTGCAGAGCGCAAGGTCGGGCAGCGGCGGGATCGGCAGCGCCGGATCGTGCCGGAAGCGCGGCCCGCGGGTAAAATTGATCGGCACCAGGATCCGCGCCAGACGCATGATGACCGCGTTAGACCGCTCCGGCGCGAGGCTGTCGAGCGCGCCGTAAAAACCGTCGAGCGCCGCCGCGAAGCTTGCCAGCGCCTCGTTCGCGCGCGTCAGCTCGAAGTGCCCACCCGCCGCCGTCTGGTAGCGCGCCAGGGTCGCGGCGAAATCGGCCGCCGTCGCCCGCCAGTCGAACGGCAGCACCTTGGCATTGGCGATCCCCACCACGGCCGCGAGGTAGACCTTGATGTCGCGCAGGAGGTTGTCCCTGTCGGCGATCTCCATCAGGTCGTGCTCGGTGTGCCAGGCGATGTTGCCGCCGCAGCCGCCCACCACGTAGTAGCCCTTCTCGGCGCGCAGCTCGTCCGGCATCGTGGAGGACAGCATGAAGAAGCTCGACAGGCCGATGTTGTTGAACGAGTAGTCGCCCGCCCGGTGCGGCCGCTCGCCCTCCGCCGGCAGGTCGGCCACGGCCTTGATCACGTCCTGGCAGTAGCCCTCGGTCTCGGACATCCACGAGACGTCCTTGAACATGGAGGCCCAGCGGCAGCCGGGCGAATCGCAGTTCACCTGCGCCACGCAATGCTCGTCGAGCTCGATGGCGAAGTGATCGGCATACCAGGTGGATCCGGCGTAGCGCCCCGTGGAATGGCCCGGCCACCACACGATCTTGACGCCGCGCTTCAGCGCACCGGGCTTGGCGGCCAGCACCCGCGCCACTTCCAGCAGCGTCGCATCGCCCGTCGCGTTGTCGCCGACACCGACGTCCCAGCTGTCGTAGTGGCCGTGCAGCAGCACGAAATCGCCGGTGCCGTCCGTGCCCTCGATGGTCACCTCGGGGACGGGCTGCTCGTACCAGCCCTCCTCCATGGTGGTGAACAGGGTCGCCTTCTCGCCCTTCTCGGCCATGGCGATCAGCGCCTCGCCGTCCGCCTTGGGCACGGCGGCGACGGGGATGCCGGGCTTGCGCGGCAGATCGTCGAGCTCGGGCGTGCCCCAGATGGAGGTGCAGATGCCCCAGTGCGCATCCTTGCCGGGATTCACGGCGATGACGCCCACGGCGCCCTTCTGCTCGAACTCCAGGATCTTGCCGGGGAACGAGAAGCCCTCCGAAATGACGATCTTGCCGCGGATGCGCTCGGCGGAGGACAGCTCCGGATCCTGGCTCTTGTCGAACAGGGTCGAGATCGACTGCGAGATCGCGGCCGGCACGTAGACCAGCTCGGCCTCGAGGCCGTCGCGGCAATCGGTGCTGTAAGCCGGGGGCTTGGCCTTCATCGTGCGCCCGCCCGCGCGTACCTCCGCCGAGAACGGGATGCTGAGATAGAGCTTGGGCCGGTGCACCGTGACCGGGACGCCGTGCGCCTTGAGCCGCTCGACGATCATGCCGCAGCTCTTGGCCACATCGCTCGGCTTCCACCGCGGCGTGGTCGAAAAGGCTTCGACCAGCTCCCACGGCGCATCGATCGAAACGGTGTCGAGAAGATCCGGTTCGAGATCCATTGTCTTCAGCTCCAGTGTTCGGGCAGGTCGGCACGCGAGTTGGGAGGCTAGATTGCGCCCCACCCTGCGGATCCGACAAGGTCGCAAGGGTTGTATAGCTGGTTCGCGTGCAAGTGTCGTTCCGCAGAGGGCGCGAAAAACCTTGGCCTCGAAATTGCCCCCGGTGCCAATATTGGTATTCAATCCCATTCGCGACCCACCGAGCCCGGAGCTTCTCCATGGACAATTTCGACACCGGCGTGGCCGATCCGGCCCGCGACGCGGACGCCGCGTGGGCGCTCGTCGAAGCGCTCTCGACACAGCCGCGCGAGAAGCCCCAGGACGCGAACGACGGCGTCGATCTCATCGTGCGCCACCTCGAAAGCGCGGGGCTGCCGGTCACCGTCTACGAGTTCGAGCTTTATCTCAGCGCCCCGATCCACGCCGAGGTGCGCGCCGGCGGCGAGACCTTCCGCGCCAAGCCGCCCGCCTTCTGCGCCAGCCGGCCGGACGGCGTCACCGCCCCGCTGATCTATCTGCCCGAAGCGGGCGGCGGCACCCCGCTCGACCGCAACCCCAACAACGCCAGCGCGCTGCCCGATGTCGCCGGCAAGATCTGCCTCATCGAGGGCTTCGCGCTGCCCAACTTCACCGCCGGGCTCGAGGCGGCGGGGGCCGTCGGCGTCATCGCCATCAACCCGGGGGATCGCATCCACTGGGGCACCGTCAGCACCATCTGGGGCACGCCCGAGCCGGAAGACCTCGCCCGGCTGCCCAAGATCCCGTCCGCCGCCGTCAACCGCGCCTCCGGCGACGCGCTCATCGCCATGGCCCGCGAGGGCGGCAGCGCCACGGTCGTCACGGAGCTGGAAACCGGCTGGGCGCCGCAAAAATTGCCCGTGGTGGAAATTCCCGGCACCGAGAGCCCGGAAAAGTTCGTGCTCATCCACGGCCACCACGACGCGTGGGACGTGGGCGTGGGGGACAACGGCACGGGCAACGCCTGCATGCTGGGCGTCGCGCGGCGCCTGTGGGGGATGCGCGGCAGCCTCAAGCGCAGCGTGCGGCTCGCCTGGTGGCCCGGCCATTCGCTCGGCCGCTACGGCGGCAGCGCCTGGTTCGCCGACCACTTCGCGCTCGACCTCAACCGCAACTGCGTCGTCCACATGAACTGCGACAGCCCCGGCTGCCGCGACGCGGTGGACTACTCCTCGATCAGCCTCACCGCCGAGACCGAAAGCGCGGTCAAGCAGATCGTGCGCACCGTCACCGGCCAGGAGACCAAGGGCAAGCGCCCGCAGCGCAACAGCGACTACACCTTCTCCAACATCGGTATCTCCGGGTGCTTCTCCGCCTCTTCGATGATCACCGAGGAGACGCGGCAGAAGCACGGCTGGTACGTGGTGGGCGGCTGCGGCGGCAACATCGCCTGGCACACCGAGTTCGACCAGATGGAGGTGGCCGACCGCGAGGTCCTCGGCCGCGACATCGAACTCTACACCGAGGCCGCTCGCCACTTCGCGTCCGCCGATGTGCTGCCCATCGACTGGCGCGCCACGGCGGCCGAGTTCGCCGCCACCGTCGCGCGCTACGATGCGGCGGCCGGCGAGGCGTTCGACCTTGGCCCCGCCGCCGAGGCCGTCGCCTCCTTCGCCAAGGTGTGCGAGGCGTTTCATGCCGCGGTCGATAGCGGCGCGATCCCCGCCGCCGCCGCCAACGAGGCGATGACCGCCGTCGCCCGCATCCTGGTGCCGATCAACTTCGTGCGCGGTCAGCGCTTCACGCACGATCCGGCGCTCAACACGCCGCAGCTTCCCGTCATCGAACCGGCGCTGCGGCTCTCCCAGTACGGGCCCGATACGCTCGGCTTCGCCAAGGCCCAGCTGGTGCGGGGCCAGAACCGCCTCATCGCGGCGCTGGAGGAGGCCGCCGAGCGGCTTGCCCGCGCCGGCGCCGCGTAGAGCCATGCGCGCCGCCTTCTACCGCCGCACCGGCCCCGCCGCGGCGGTGATCGAGATCGGCGAGGTGGAGACCCCCGCTCCGGCCGCCGGCGAGGTGCGCGTCGCGGTGCGCGCCTCCGGCATCAACCCGTCCGATACCAAGCGCCGGGCGGGCTGGCGCGGGATGGGGATGGACCACCCCTTCGTGATCCCGCACGCGGACGGGGCGGGCATCGTCGAGGCGGTCGGCGCGGGCGTGCCCGAAACGCGCATCGGCGAGCGCGTCTTCCTCTACAACACCGGCCGCAAGACGCCCTACGGCGCCTGCGCCGAGTTTACCGTTCTGCCGGCCGAACAGGCGGTGCCGCTGCCCGATTGCGCCTCCTTCGAGGAGGGCGCGGCGCTCGGCGTGCCGGCGCAGACCGCCTATTTCGCCGTGATGGGCGACGGCCCGGTCGAGGGGGAGACGATCCTCGTCCAGGGCGGTGCCGGCGCCGTGGGGCGCTACGCGGTCGCCTTCGCGGCGCTTGCCGGCGCGCGCGTCGTCGCGACCGTCGGCAGCGCCGAGGGCGGCACCCTCGCCCGCGCCGCCGGCGCGCATGTCGTCATCGACCGACACGGCGAGGATGTGGTGGCGCGCGTGCTCGCCGAGACGGGCGGCGCGGGCGTTCCGCGCATCGTGGAGGTGGATTTCGGGGCCAACATCGCCGCCGACGTCGCGATGATCGCGCCCAACGGCATCATCGCGAGCTATTCGTCCACCGCCGTCCCGGAGCCGGTGCTGCCCTACTACCCGCTCGCCTATAAAGGCGTCACGGTGCACTTCGTGCAGGCCTACATCCTGCCGCCGGCCGTGCGAAGCGCGGGGCTCGAAGCGATCACCGCGCTGATGCGGGAGGGCAAACTCACCCACCCGCCGATCAAGGCCTTCCCGCTCGCCGAGACCGCCGCCGCCCACACCTTCGCCGAGAGCGGCGCGGGCTACGCCAAGACGGTGGTCACGCTGCCCTGATCCGCACCCCGAACGCGGCCAGCGCATAGATGAGGAAGCCGAGCAGCACCCCGTTGAGGATGTGCCACATGAAGTGCGTGCCGAGCGGAAACTCGGCGCAAAGCGGCATGTCGATGGCGCGGAAGAACAGCGAGACGCCGAACAGCACCCCGCCGCCGGCGAGCGACCAGCCCGCCTCCCGCCGTCCCGAGGCCACCAGGGCGAGCCCGATCACGATCAGCGCGGCGAGCGGGGGCAGATAGCCCTCCGAGCCGTTGAGCGCATCGCCGACCAGCGATGACAACTCGCCCCCGCCGACAATCGAAAACGCCATGAACGCGGCCGTCGCGAGCCCGGCCAGCCACCACGCGAAGCCGGCGAAACGGCGCATCGCGAACAGAAAATAGAACACGATGAAGAGCTGGATCGAACCGGCGTCCGCCGCGCCCGCCCAGACCTCGGCGACGGTGTGGTTGAGGAAGGATGCGAGCGCGATCAGGAGCGCCAGGGCGACGAGGGCGGTGATCGGCCAATCCACCGCCGCCCGCCGCCGCGCCAGCAGATACCCCGCCACCGGAACCAGCACGAACGCGATGTTGCTGATCGCGTTGGCCGGCTCGGCCCAGAAGGCCGGCCCGTGCCGCTCGCAGTAGATGTCGATCTGCTGGGTCCAGTCCATCCCGCGCCGCCTCTCAGGCCGCTGCCGCGGCGTCGTCGATCGCTGCGGCGCGCTTGTAGGCCTCGCGCTCCCGCAGCCGGGCCACGTAGGCCTCGAAGACGGGGCGCTTGGGCAGCGGCCCGAACATCATGCCGTAGGCCACCTGCGCGCCGACATAGACGTCGGCGGCGGTGAAACGGTCGCCCGCCACGTATTCCCGGCCGCTCAGCACTTTTTCCAGGGTGGCGAAGGCAAGGTCCACCGAGCCGTAGCCGACCGCAGCCGCCTTTTCGGCCGGCGGCTCGAGACCGAGCGCGCGCGCCAGGATCGCCGACTCCAATGGCCCCGCGGCAAAGAACATCCAGCGATAATAGGCGCCGCGCGCGGCCGGTTCCGGCGCAAGCCCCGCCGCGGGAAATGCGTCGGCGAGGTAGGCGCAAATGGCCGCGCACTCCGTCACCACGGTGTCGCCGTGGCGCACCGTCGGGACCTTCCCCATCGGGTTGAGCGCCAGATATTCCGGAGACTTCATCCCCTCGCCATAGCCGAGGACCACCGTCTCGTAGGGTACGCCCACCTCCTCCAGCATCCAGCGTGCGATCCGCCCGCGCGACCGCGGGTTGGTATAAAGGGTCAGCTCGGCCATCGTTGGTCCCCCAATGTCGCCGGCAAGCGACGCCGCACTGGCGCAGACATCCCGCGCCCGGCCCATGCCGCGATTTGTCACCGGGTGCATTGCCCAATCCACGACCTCACCGCAAGGTTACGCAAAGAACGCGCCGGGGAGAACGACGATGGCCGCCTTCGACGAAAAGCTGACCCTCGGGATCGAGGAGGAATATCTCCTCATCGATCCCGAAACGCGCGCTCTCGCGGCCCGGCCGCCGTCCTCGTTCATGGCCCGCTGCAAGGAAATTCTGGGCCCCAAGGTTACGCACGAATTCCTACAGAGCCAGGTGGAAATCGGCACCGGCGTGTGTGCCACCATCGCCGATGCGCGCGACGAATTGATGGCGCTGCGTCAGGGCGTCTCGGATGCGGCGCGCGAGCACGGCATGGAAATCATCGCCGCCTCGACCCACCCGTGGGCGCACTGGGCCGAGCAGGAGCCCGTCGACCTGGAGCGCTACCGCATCATCGGCGCCGAGCACCGCACCCTCGCCCGGCGCATGTCGATCTGCGGCATGCATGTGCACGCCGGGGTCTCGGACGAGAACCTGCGCGTCGATCTGATGGGCCAAGTCTGCTATTTCATGCCGCACCTGCTGGCGCTGTCCACCTCCTCTCCCTTCTGGGAGGGGCACGATACCGGCCTCAAGGCGTTCCGCCCCATCATCATCGGCGATCTGCCGCGCTCGGGCATGCCCGAGACCTTCGAGAGCTGGAACGACTGGCAGGAGCTGCTCGACGACCTCGCCGCCACCAAGATGGTCACCGATCCCTCCAAAATCTGGTGGGACGTGCGCCCCTCCTCGCGCCATCCGACGCTGGAGCTGCGGATCTGCGACATCTGCACGTTCATCGAGGATGGCCTTACGATCGCCGCGCTCTACCAGTCGGTGCTCGGCTTCCTGCTTTATCTGCGCAAGAACAACCAGCGCTGGCGCCAGTACCGGCGGATCCTCGTGCTGGAGAACAAGTGGCGCGCCCAGCGCTACGGCATCGAGGCGGAGCTGGGCGATTTCGGCCGCCGCGAGACCGTCCCCATCGCCGAGCTGATCGAGGAGATGATCGCCCTCCTCGCGCCCCACGCGGAAGCGCTCGGCTGCCTTGCCGAAGTGGAGCATGCCCGCACCATCGTGCGCCGCGGCACCAGCGCCGACCACCAGCTCAGGATCTTCAACGACGCCATCGCCGCCGGCGCCAGCCACGAGGAGGCGCAGGTCCAGGTGGTGGACTGGCTCGTCGCCGAAACGGTGCCCACGGCGGAGGCCCTGGCCGCCCGGAACGCATGATACCGGCATCAGCCCCGCCAAAGCCGGCCGTTGCATCCTGTCCCGGCGCGCCCTATCTCCGCCGCCCGCACGGAGCGCCGCCGTGCGCCCGAAGCGCCCCGCCATGGTGAAGCGCCGCGGACGCCGGACCGCTCGAGGAGACCCGTCGATGACGACGCCCCCCGCCCTTGACGACGCGACCCGTGCCGCCCTGGCGCGCGACGCGGACCTGCCGTTGGCCGTGCGCGCCCTCCTTGCCGGCGAAGTGCCGTCCGAAGCGGCGGTCACGGCTTTCGTCGAGGGTCACGCCTTCCCCATCGTGGCGCCCGGGCGCGCGCTGTTCGCCTTCCGCGGCGTCGCGACGCGGGTCGAGCTGGTGCGCTGGATCCACTCCGGCATCGACCGCGTGCCGTTCCTGCCGGTGCCGGGGAGCGATCTGTGGCTCCTGTCCATGCCCGTGGAGGACGGCGGCCGCTTCGAGTACAAGCTCGCCCTCGGCCGCGACAGCCACGAGGAATGGATCCTCGACCCCCACAATCCCAACCTCGCGCGCGACCCGTTCGGCGAGAATTCCGTCTGCACCACCTTCGGCTACGAGCGCCCCGCCTGGACGCTGCCGCAGAACGCGCCGGCCGGCCGCATCGAGACCGTGAGCCTCTTCAGCCCCACCTTCCAGGAGGAGCGCGAGGAGCACGTCTACCTGCCGCCCGCGCAGACCGGCACGGGACCGTTCCCCCTCGTCGTCATCCACGACGGCGACGATTTCGTGACCTATGCCGACCTCGCGCTGTCGCTGGACAACCTCATCGCCGCCGGCGACATCCCGCCCCTCGTCGCCGCCCTGGTGCAGACGCGCGACCGCATGGGCGAATACCCGCGCGGGCGCCGCCACGCGCGCTATCTGGTGCGCGAGTTGCTGCCGGCGCTCGACGCGCGCTACGCCCTCGCCGCCGAGCCGGCCCGGCGCGTGCTCCTGGGTGCCAGCCTCGGCGCCGTCGCCTCGCTCGCCACCGCCTTCCGCTTTCCGGGCGTGTTCGGCGGGCTCGTCCTGCAATCGGGCTCGTTCATTCTGGACGAGCGGCAGCTGCGCCAGCGCGAGCATCCGGTGTTCCACCGCATCGCCCGCCTCGTCAAAGCGCTGAAGCGCGCGCCCGACCTCAAGGACACGCGCGCCTTCGTCTCCACCGGCGAGCTGGAGGGTCTCGCGGGGGAAAACCGCGCCCTCGCCACCTTCCTGGAGCGCCATGGCGTCGCGGTGCGCTTCCAAAGCTCGTGGGACGGCCACCACTGGCACAACTGGCGCGACCAGCTGCGGGACGGCTTGATGTGGGTGTTTGATCGGACCCATAAATAGCCAGGAGAGCGCGCCCCACGGCGGCGACGCCCGGGGGGAATCATGGATGCACGCAAGGTCAATATCGGACTTTCGCTCGGCGCCGATATCTGCTGGCCGATCTGCTACGAAAGCCTGCTCGCGGCGCTGACGCGCGACCTCCACTATGACGGGCGCCGCGTCGAGGTGCATTGCGAACGCGTCACCATCGAGCCGTTCAACCTGCGCCAGCCGGTCAAGTACGACGTGGTCATCGACCGCCTCACCCACTGGTATTCCACCAGCCGCGAGTGGATCAAAAAGGCCATCGTCCTCAACGACCTCTACGTCTACAACAACCCGTGGTCGCTGCAGTCGAACGAGAAGCACACGTCCTACTGCGCCATGATGCGCCTGGGCCTGCCCATCCCCGAAACCTTCATGCTGCCGCCCAAATCCTACGACGTCACCGACGATCTGGAGGCGACGCTGCGCCAGTATGCGCGCCTGTTCTCGCTGCCGGAGATCGGCGACAAGATCGGCTATCCCGCTTTCATGAAGCCCTACCACGGCGGCGGGTGGAAGGGCGTCACCAAGATCGACGACGCTGAGGCGCTCCAGCGCGCCTACGACGCGTCCGGCACCGAGGTGATGAACCTGCAGGCCGCCGTGCTGCCCTATGAGCGTTTCGTGCGCTGCGTCGGCCTCGGGCCGCAGACGCGCAAGGTGAACTACGACCCCGGCGCCCCCCTGCACGACCGCTACCGCATGGACCGCGACTTCCTCACCCCCGCGGACGCCAAGGTGCTGGAGGACACCACGCTCACCATCAACGCCTTCTTCGGCTGGGACTTCAACTCCTGCGAGGCGCTGCTGCGCGACGGCATCTGGCATCCGATCGACTTCGCCAACGCCTGCCCCGACAGCCAGGTGACGTCGCTGCACTACCACTTTCCGTGGCTGATCAAGGCGAACCTCAGGTGGTCGCTGTTCGTCGCGGCCACCGACAAGAAGATGCGCAAGACGCTTGACTGGGATCCCTTCTACGCCGTCGCCGACCGCGACCTGTCGCTGCCGGACCGCCTGGAGGCCTACGCCGCCATCGCCCACGAACGCTTCGAGACCGAGCGTTTCCGCGACTTCTGCCGCACCCACCTCGGCCATCTCGACGAGCTCGCCTACGAGTTCTTCGGTTCGCCGACGATGCGCGACGCTGTGCACCAGAAGGTCGCCGCCCTCTTCCCCCCGCACGAGGTGGAGGAATTCACCGAGCTGTTCTTCAGCCGGGTCCAAAAGTGGCGCGAAGAAGAAGGCCGCCATGGCGATCAAGACGGCTTCTAGCTGGTTCTCCCCGCGTCTCGACCAGGAGGTCGCCTTCGCCCGCTGGGGGCACTGGGGCGATCCGGTCCTGGTTTTCCCCACCGCCGGCGGCGATGCGCACGAGATCGAGCGAATGGGCCTCATCGGCGCGCTGTGGCCGCTGATCGAGACGGGACGGGTCAAGATCTATTCCTGCGACAGCGTCGCGGGCCGCGCCCTCGCGGCCAAGGTGGGGTCGCAGGCGCACCGCTGCTGGCTCCTCGACCGCTTCGAGGAATACGTGGCGCACGAGGTGATCCCGGCGATCCACGCCGACTGCGCCAACCAGCCCATTCCCGTCATCGCCGCCGGCGCCTCCATCGGCGCCTTCAAGGCGCTGGCGGTGACCTGCCGCTACCCGAACCTCTTCCGTGCCGCCATCGGCCTCAGCGGCACCTACGACCTGGAGGCTCTGTTCGGCTTCACCGGCGACAACCATTTCTACTACGCCTCGCCGCTCGCCTTCCTGCCCAACCTGGAAGGCCCGCCGCTCGCCGCGCTGCGCACCCGCTTCATCCTGATGGCGGGCGGCGAGGGCCGCTGGGAGGACCCGTCGGAGGCCTGGCGCATGGCCCAGATCCTCGGCGCGAAGTCCGTGCCCAACCGCGTCGACACCTGGGGCAAGGAATGGGACCACGACTGGCCCACCTGGCACGCCATGCTGCCGGGCTACCTGGAGGAATTGGCCGGCGGCGGCTAGGCGGACCGGCCATTGGGCCCGTTCATCGGCCTGCCGGCCCGATTGGACGGGCACCGCCCAGGCGCGGTGCCGCAGCGGCGGCGCGCATGCGGCCCGCTCGCGCTGCCTGCGGAACAATCACCCTTGCTGCCACGTTGATGGGCATATCATCATAGGAGATATCCCAATGCTGAGGAACATCGTCCGCATCGCGGCCGTTGGGGCCGTCGTGTTGCCCGCCGCCGCCATCGCCGCCCCCGGCGCCGTCACCACCGACCTCAACCTGCGTGCCGGTCCCGGCACCAACTACCAGGCGCTCGACACCGTGCCGAACGGGGCGCCCGTGGAGATCGACGGCTGCGTGGAGGGCGGCAACTGGTGCCGCGTGACCTACGGCAGCATTTCGGGCTACGCCGCCGCGCGCTACCTCACCGTGACGCAGGGCTCGCGCACCGTGGTCGTGTCGGAGGAGCCCTCGCTGATCGGCACCATCGTCGGCGCGCCCATCAAGGTGGTCGGCGGTGCCGTGGAAGCGGTGGGCAGCGCGGTGACGGGCGTCGCCGACGCCACCGTCGACGCCTTCACCCCCGACGACGAGGTGACCGTCTACGTCGACCAGAACCCCGTCGAGCCGGTCTACATGCAGGGCGACGTCGCCGTCGGCACCACGCTGCCCCAGGAGGTGCGCGTCTACCGCGTTCCCAATTCCGACTACGAATACACCTACGTCAACGGCCAGCGTGTCATCGTCGAGCCGGGCACGCGCCAGGTTCTGTACGTCTACAAGGGGTAAATCGCGCCCCGACGGTGGCCTGATCGCCATCGCGGCTTAAATGGCAAGCCCGTGACCTTTTGCGAGGTCACGGGCTTTTGCTTGCCCGCCGTCGATCAACGCACGAGGCCCCCATGAACGTCCTCTTCATCGAGCCCGCCTTCCCTGCCAACCAGCGGGACTTCGTGCGCGCGCTCGCCAGCAGCGGCGCGTATGTGCTGGGCATCGGCGAGCGCCCCTACGAGTGGATCGACCCCGAAACGCGCTCCCATCTGGGCGGCTACCAGCAGATCTCCAGCGTCACCGACGAGGGCGCTCTGGAAGCGGCGGTGCGCGAGGCGCAGCAGCAGATGTGGATCGACCGCCTGGAGGCGACCGTCGAGGCCCACATCCTGCCCGCCGCCCATGTGCGCGAGCGCACCGGCATCCCCGGCACCACCTCGCGCACCGCCTATCTGTGCCGCGACAAGGTGGCCATGAAGGAGGTCCTGCGCAGGGCCGGCGTTCCCACCGCCGCCTCCGCCGGCATCGCCTCCCTCGCCGAGGCACGCGCGTTCGCGGCCGAGCACGGCTACCCCGTCATTATTAAGCCGCGCGCGGCCGCCGGGGCAGCCGGCACCTTCCGCGCCAACTCGCCCCAAGAGCTCGACGCGGTCGCCGCCGAGAGCGGCCTCGCCGACGGGCTCCCGGCCGCCATCGAGGAGTTCGTCGAGGGCCACGAGGGTTTTTACGACACCCTCGCCGTCGAGGGTCACGTGGTGCACGATTTCGCCAGCCACTATTATCCCAACGTGCTGGAGGCGATGCGCACCCGCTGGATCTCGCCGCAGATCGTCGCCACCAACCGCATGGACGCTCCGTTCTACCAGGAGCTGCGCGCCATGGGCCGGCGCGTCATCGAGGCGCTCGGCATCTGGACCAGCGCCACCCACATGGAGTGGTTCATGGGCCCGAAGGGGCTGCGCTTTTCGGAAATCGGCTGCCGGCCGCCCGGCGTCGGCCAGTGGGATTCCTACTGCGCGGCGGACGAGGTCAACCTTTATCGCGAATGGGCGCTGGCGGTCTGCCACAACCGCACCGGCTCCGCGCTCTCCCGGCGCTATTCGTGCGGGATCATCGCGCTGCGCCCCACGAGGGACGGCCACATCGCCGGATACGAGGGCACCGACGCGATCTTCGGCAAGTACGGCGATCTCGTCGTCGGCTCCCATTTTCCCGAGCCCGGAACGCCCACCCAGCCCGTCGCCGCCGGCTACATGGCCAACGCCTGGATGCGCCTGCGCCACCCTGATTACGACACGCTGCGCGCCATCCTCGACGAGGTCGGCGAACGCATCACCGTCCACGCCTCCTGAGCGGGCCGGCGGGCGCGCGCGTTGACAAGACGGGCGCCGGCGCCAACACTCCCATCAAATTGGCGTCTCACGGCGCCCCAACGAAACGCAAAACGTTGGCAGGGTTTTACCCTGCTTGGGGAGGACGAGCGGCAAGTGCCACCCAAGAGTGGCGTCATCCAGTCTTCACTGTCATCCGACACGCGCTGCAACGCTGCGCCGACGACTCATTTGGAGGATCACGACCTATGGTGAAATTCGAACGCAGTGTCGCGCGAGGCCTTATGGCCGGCGTCGCGCTGTGCGCCCTCGCAGGGGCCGCCCAAGCCGACACGATCCGCTACTGGACCACCGAAGAACAGCCCGAGCGCCTCGCCAAACAGGAGGAGATGGCCAAGGCGTTCGAGGAAAAGACCGGCGACAGCGTCGAGGTCATCCCGGTCAGCGAATCGGACCTTGGAACCCGCGCGACAGCGGCCTTCGCCGCCGGCGACCTGCCGGACGTGATCTACCACACCTTGCAGTACGTGCTGCCCTGGGCCGAGGACGGCATCCTCGACGTCGAGACCAATGACGAGATCGTCGAGGAACTCGGCCGCGACTCCTTCGCCCCCGCCGCGCTCGAGATGGCCGATTTCGACGGCCTGGTCGCCGCCGTTCCCGTCGACGGCTGGACGCAGATGATCGTCTACCGCAAGGACCTGTTCGCGGAAAAAGGCCTCGCCGCGCCCGACACCTACGCGAACGTCGTCGCCGCCATCGAGGCGCTGCACAGCCCGCCCGACATGTACGGCTTCGTCGCCGCCACCAAGGTGGACGAGAACTTCATGAGCCAGGTGCTGGAGCATGTGTTCCTCGCCAACGGCGTCTCGCCCGTGGGCGCGGACGGGTTCGCCCCGCTTGACGAGGCGAAGACCACCGAGGTGCTCGAATTCTACAAGGCCCTCGCCGACGCCTCGCCTCCGGGCGACCTCTACTGGCAGCAGTCGCGCGAACTCTATTTCGCGGGCAAGGCGGCGATGATCATCTGGTCGCCGTTCATCCTCGACGAGCTCGCCGGCCTGCGCGACGCGGCGCCCGTGACCATCAACGACGACCCCACCAGCCGCGACCTCGCCGACAAGACAGGCATCGTCACCCGCTTTTCCGGCCCCTCCAACCCGGACGGCGCCGCCTGGGGCGACGTGCGCTATCTCGGCGTGACCGCCGATGCCAACACCGATGTCGCCAAGGCGTTCGTCCTGTTCTCCATGGACGAGGGCTATGAATCGGTGCTGTCCATCGCCCCGGAAGGCAAGTTCCCCGTTCGCCGCGGCGATGCGGACGACCCGCAGAAATACGTCGAGGCATGGCGCGCGCTGCCGGTCGGCGTCGACCGCAAGGCTCCGCTCACCGAGCTCTACGACCCCGCCACCATCGAAAGCATCGTGTCGGGTCTCGACAGCGCCGCCCGCTGGGGCGTCGCGGAGGGTCAGCTGGCTCTGGCCTCGAAGATGATCAACAGCCAGGAGATCAACCGCCTGGTGCGCCAGTATCTCGACGGTGAGCGCGACGCCGCGGACACCGTCGCCGCCATGAACGACACCCTGTCGAAGATCTGACCGATCAACCTGGCCGGCGGCACAATGCCGCCGGCCACCGATTGAATGGAGGGGCGGGTGGCATCCAACACGGTTGGTCCGATTGCTCGGCGCGAGACGCGTCTCGCCTATTCGATGCTGCTCCCCACCGTGGCGATCGTCATGTCGATCGTGCTGCTGCCGCTGATCGCCAACATCTGGATCAGCTTCAAGCCGGTCGAGATCGCCGATCTGCGCCCGCCGGCCCTTCTGGCCAACGAGCGCCTGCGCGGCGATCTCGTCGCCACCGGCGACGAGGCGGAAATCCAGTACCGCCTGCGCAACTCCTCACGTGACACGGGCCTCGGCTCGGCCACGCTGACCGACACCCTGCCCGACGGGCTCGAACCGTTCGGCGTCGACCCGCGCTGCACGGTGGAGGGCCGCAAACTCGCCTGCGACCTGGGCGATATCGAGCCCGGCGCGCGCGGCGAAATCGTCATCCCGGTGCGCGCGGGCGAGGCCTACATCGCGAACCCGGTCAACCCGCGCGACTCGGAGGCGTTCACCGACGCCAGCGCGCCGAGCATCCTCACCAGCCTGTCCTTCACGCTGGACAATTTCCACGCCGTCTTCGATTCGGAAGAGTTCCTGACGGTTCTGTGGGTGACCATCGTCTACACCCTGTTCGGCACGCTCGGCGCCATCGTGCTCGGCGTCTTCGCCGCCCAGCTCCTCAACCGCGAGTTCCGCGGCCGCTCGATCCTGCGCGGGCTCTACCTCTTCCCCTACGTGGCGCCGGTGATCGCGATGGCCTTCACCTGGCTCGTCCTGTTCGATCCGTTCTCGGGCGCCATCAACACCATGCTTCAGCGCATGGACGTCGCCGGCGAGCCGATCAACTTCTTCGGCGAGCGCATGTTGCCGGTGAACCTGTTCGGCTTCGAGTTCGGCTTCCCGCTGGCGCTCGCCATGGTCATCGCTTTCGAGGCGTGGCGCTACTTCCCGCTGTCGTTCCTGTTCATCCTGGCGCGCATGCAGTCCATCCCCACCGACATGTACGAGGCCGCCGACATGGACGGGGCGACACCGTTCCAGAAATTCTTCCGCCTGTCGCTGCCGCAGATCATGGGGATCATCGCCGTCCTGTTCCTGCTGCGCTTCATCTGGACGTTCAACAAGTTCGACGACATCTTCCTGCTCACCGGCGGCGCGGCCGGCACGCGCACCCTGACGGTCGACGTCTACTACCAGGGCTTCGCCATCGGCAATCTGGGGGCGGGCGCGGCCGTCGCCGTCGTCATCTTCGTGATGCTGCTCATCTTCGCCCTCCTCTACTTCCGCGCCATGCCCAAGGGAGAAGGCCTGTGAGCACGGCGATCCCGAGCCCCCATCGCTCCATCGACCCGCCGCGCCCCTACCCGGGCGCCGTCATCGCGGGCGTGCTCGGCTTCCTGTGGGGGGCGGTGCTGCACCTCGTCGGCGGCGTCGCGGTAACGCTCATCACCGGCGTGCCGATGGCGCCCGCGCTCGGCGCCGCGGCGGTCGGCGGGGCGGTGGCGGGCGTTGCCGTCGCCTGGCGCGAGCCGGCGCTGCGCTCGGGCACCTTCCGCGCCATCCTCGCGGTGCTGTGGATCGCGGTGACGCTCGCGGTGGCGTTCGGCGCGCCCTACTCGCAGCCCCTGGAGACGGCGACGCTGTGGCAGGCGCTGGCGCTCGTGCTCACCGCCGTCGCGCTGGTGGCGACGCTGACCGGCACCATGCGCACCCTCGCCTTCGGCCGCCAGTCGCGCCGCTCCGTCGAGCACACGCTGGCCGCCTCGCTGGGCGTCTTCGGGCACCTCTTCTTCGCCGTCATCGTCATCCTGCCGTTCTACGTGCTCCTGATGACGAGCCTCAAAACCCAACAGGCGCTGATGGCCAACCCGCTCGACCTGTCGGTGGACCTCTCCCAGGGGATCGGCAACCTGTTCAGCTCCTATGTGGAGCTGTTCACCACCTACGATTTCGGCCGCTACATGCTGATATCGTTCACCGTCTCCACCCTCACGGTGATCGTGTGCCTCGCCTTCGCGGTGCCCGGCGCCTACGCGGTGGCGCGGCTCAACTTCCCCGGCCGGCAGATCCTGTCGCGCTCGGTGCTCCTCATCTACCTGGTGCCCGCCATCGTGCTGGTGATCCCGCTCTACGCCGTGTTCTCCCAGCTCGGCCTCCGGAACACCGTGCTCGGCCTCATCATCGTCTATCCGGCGACGACGCTGCCGGTGGCCATCTACATGCTGTCGGGCTACTTCCGCGGCGTGCCGCACGAACTGGAGGAAGCCGGGCTGATGGACGGCCTGTCGCGGCTCGGCGTGGTGCGCCGGATCACGCTGCCGCTGTCGCTGCCCGCGCTCGCCTCCGTCGGCCTCTACGTCTTCATGATCGCGTGGAACGAGTTTCTGTTCGCCTTCATGTTCCTGGACGATCCGAAAATCTTCACGCTCTCCCGCGCGGTGGTCTCGCTCAATTCATCCGAGGTGCCGCGCCAATACCTGATGGCAGGCGCCGTGGTGACGACAATCCCGATCCTGTTCCTGTTCCTCCTGGCCGAACGCTTCATGGTCAAGGGCCTTACCGCGGGAGGCGTGAAAGGATGAGCGCGACCCTTCAAGAGCGCGACGACGAGGCGGCCGAGATCCTGCGCGCCAACGATCGCGGCGGCTTCTCGGTCCCCGCCGCCGGCCTCTACCCCTTCCAGTGGAATTGGGATTCGGCCTTCGCCGCGCTCGGCTATGCCCACCTCGACCCGGCCCGCGCCGTGGCGGAGCTGGAGACGCTCGCCGGTGCGCAATGGGCCGACGGGATGATCCCGCACATCGTCTTCCACCGCCCCGACGAAGGCTACTTCCCCGGCCCCGAGGTGTGGGCGACGGCCGAAAGCCCGCCCACGTCCGGCATCACCCAGCCGCCGGTGCTGGCCATCGCCGCCGCCCGCCTCGCGGCCGCCGGCCACCTGTCCGGCCCGCGCCTCGAAGCGATCCTGGAAGCCGCGGACCGTTGGCACGCATGGTTCCTGCGGGCGCGGCAGGACACCGAAACGGGGGCCATCGGCGTCGTCCATCCGTGGGAATCGGGACGGGACAACATGCCCGATTGGGACGATGCGCTCGCCGCCGTCTCGGCCGACCACGTGCGCCCCTTCAAGCGGCGCGACACCGGCCACGTCGATGCCGCCATGCGCCCCACCGACGAACAATACAGGCGCTACATCGCGCTGGTGGAGTTCGGCATCAGCGTCGGCTGGGACCAGGTGCGCCTGTGCGAGACCTCGCCCTTCTTCGTCGCGGACCCGGGGATGACGGGGATCCTCATCCTCGCCGAGCGCGCCCTGGCGGAGGCCGCCGCCAGGGCGGGCCGCGAGGACCTCGCCGCCGCCGCCCGGCAGCGCGAGGAGCACCTGTGCGCCGGCTTCGCGGCGCTCTGGTCGGACGAGATCGGCGCGCCCACCACGCGCGACGTGCGCACCGGCGGACGCGGGCGCAACGTGTCGTCCATGTCCTTCCTCGGCCTCGCGCCGGGGCTGTTGCCGGCCGACCGCGCCGCCCGCCTTGCCGCCCACTTCGACCGCATGGCGGAGCGCTGCCGCTACATGGTGCCCAGCTACGATCCCGCCTCCGACGCCTTCGACGAAGCGCGCTACTGGCGCGGCCCGGTCTGGCTCGTGGTCAACTGGCTGATCGCGATGGGCCTTGCCGCCGCCGGCGACGAGGCCCGCGCCGAGCGCATCCGCGCCGACAGCGAGGCGCTCGTCCTCGAGGGCGGCTTCTACGAATATTACAGCGCTCTTTCGGGAGCAGCGCTGGGGGGTGGCACCTTCACGTGGACCGCCGCGGCCTGGCTCGATTTCGTACGAGGTAACGATGGCTGAAATCAAACTGTCCGCGATCCGCAAATCGTTCGGCGCGGTTGAGGTCATCAAGGGCGTCGATCTCGAAATCGAGGACAAGGAGTTCGTGGTCTTCGTCGGCCCGTCCGGGTGCGGCAAGTCGACGATGCTGCGCCTCATCGCCGGGCTGGAAGACGTGTCGAGCGGCACCATCGCCATCGACGACAGGGACGTGACCGCGCTTGCCGCCCCAGAGCGCGGCCTGTCGATGGTGTTCCAGTCCTATGCGCTCTACCCGCATCTTTCGGTGCGCGACAACATGGCTTTCCCCCTGTCGGTGGCCGGCGCCACCAAGGCGGAGACGGCGCGGGCGGTGGACGAGGCGGCCGCCGTTCTGCGCCTCGAGCCGCTGCTCGACCGCAAGCCGAAGGACCTTTCGGGCGGCCAGCGGCAGCGCGTCGCCATCGGCCGTGCCATCGTGCGCGCCCCGGCCGCCTTCCTGTTCGACGAGCCGCTCTCCAACCTCGACGCGGCGCTGCGCGTGCAGATGCGCATCGAGATCGCGCGCCTGCGCTCGCGCCTCAACGCCACCATGATCTACGTCACCCACGATCAGGTGGAGGCGATGACGCTGGCGGACCGGATCGTCGTCTTCTCGGCCGGCCAGATCGAGCAGATCGGCGCGCCGCTGGAGCTCTACCGCAATCCCTCCAACATCTTCGTCGCCACCTTCATCGGCTCGCCCACCATGAACATCCTGCCCTGCAAGCCCCAGGGCGGCGGCGGGCAGGTGGCGGTCGGCGGCATCACGGTGACGAGCGAGCGACATCTCGCCGCGGGCGCCGTGCCCACCCAGCTCGGCATCCGACCGGAAGACATCGCCATCGCCGCCGAGGCGGAGGCGGATTTCGCCGGTCCCATCGTGGTCGCGGAGCATCTGGGCGGCGACAGCTTCTACTATGTCGACGTGCCGGAAATCGGCGAAGTGACGGTGCGCGCGCCGGGCGACCACACCGCCAAGCCCGGCGACAGGCTGGGGCTCAAGATGCGGCGCGACAACATCCACCTGTTCGATCAGGGCGACCACTGTGTGACTTCCGCACCCGCTTGAGCGCCAAATAAGCTTACAAACGCTGTGTTTAAGCGATTTCAGCGCTTGAGCTGCCGCGCATTGTGAGCCATGGCCGAGGCTAAGATGTGGTATGGCGTGCGCGTCGACAAGAAAGGTCCAAGGCCTATGGCTAGCCAGCTGGATGTGCCCACGCGAACCGGACACCGGGTTGGCCGGCGGTTGAAAGCGCGAGCGATCCGTCGCCTGACGGACATCCTGCGGCTCACCGCTGTGACCGCGCTCGCCATCGCGATGTTGACCAATCCGGCGGTGACGCCTGGACTGCAAGCGCAGAACGCGGCCGGCGACGCGCCGCCGCCCAGCGTCGTCGTCGCCCCCGTGGTCTCCAAGGCGGTGGCCGAGGAAGAGCAGTTTACCGGCCGCATCCAGGCGATCCAGAGCGTGGATCTGCAGGCCCGCGTGGAGGGCTACCTGCAGCAGGTCGCCTTCCAGGAAGGCGCAACCGTCAAGACCGGCGACCTGCTCTATCAGATCGAGCAAGGCCCCTATCTGGCGACGATGGCGCAGGCGCAGGCGCAGCTTGCCTCCGCCCACGCCCAGCTCTCTTCCGCCCAGGCCAACCTCAACAACGCCGAAATCAACCTGCAGCGCCAGCAGACCCTCGTGCAGCGCGACACCGTCTCCCAGGCCGTGGTGGACGATGCCGTCGCCAAGCGCGACGCGGCCAAGGCCGACGTCGAGGCAGCCAACGCCGCGATCCAGAACGCCCAGGCGCAGATCCAGAGCGCCCAGCTCAACCTCGACTACACCACCATCAAGGCGCCGATCGACGGCCGCCTCGGCCGCACCAACGTGACCATCGGCAACCTCGTCTCGCAGGCGTCCGGCACCATGGCCACCCTGGTGCAGCTCAACCCCATCCGCGTCGCCTTCTCCGTGCCCGACACGCTCTATACGACGCTGGTGGAGAACACGCAGGTGCAGCCGGGCCAGAAGCCGGGCGCCCTGTTCACCCCGTCGCTGCAGCTGCCCAACGGCAAGATGTACGCCGAGCCCGGCCAGATCACCTTCGCCAGCAACGTCGTCGACGCGTCGACCGGCACGATCACCGTCTACGCCGACTTCGCCAACCCGACCGGGGTGCTGCTGCCGGGCACCTTCGTCGTGGTCAAGGTCGAACAGGCGCGCTCCACCGACGAGCCGGTCATCTCCGCTGCGGCCGTGATGCAGGACCGCCAGGGCGACTACGTGTTCGTCCTCAACAAGGACGACGTGGTCGAAACGCGCCGCGTGACGCTCGGCCGCCGCACCGCCTCCGAAGTGGCCGTCACGGAAGGCCTGTCGGAGGGGGAGACCATCGTGGTGCAGGGCATCCAGAAGATCCGCCCGGGCCAGAAGGTGACGCCCACCCCGCTGAAATCGGACGCCGCCGCCGACGCGAAGACGCCGCTGGTTTCCTCCGACGATCCCACATCCACCGTCAGCCCGGCCAACGTGCCGACTGGCATGGGAGCGCCCACGACAGGCGACGCGAGCGCGCCCGCGTCCGGCTCTTCCGCGGCGCCCAGCGCACCGGCTCCGGCTCCGGCGCCGAGCGGCAGCAACGGCGCATCGTCCGACGCCGCCGCCCCGCCCGCCGGCGCCACTCCTGCTGCAAGCTCAGGCGGCGCCGCATCCAGCGATTCGAGCAGCGCGCCCGCCCCCGCGAGCCCGGCGACCGCGCCCCCGGCCGATGGCGCAAGCAGCGCCCCCGCCGCCACGCCCGCCACGCCCCCAACCGGCGACAGCGCGAGCACCGCGGCGCCCGCGCCCGCCGCCAGCGCGCCCGCCCCCGCGCCGAGCGCCGAGGCCAGCGCCAGCACCCCCGCCGCCGCACCGAGCGCAGACGGCGCCAGCGCCACGACCGCCACGCCGGATGCAGGCGCCAGCACCCCCGCCGCGCCGGCGAGCGCGGACGACAGCGCCAGCGCAACCGCCGCGCCCCCAGCCGACGCCGCAGCGACCGCCACCGCATCGTCGCCCGATGCCAGCGCCCCGGCGGCCGACGCCCCCGCGGACAGCGCGGCAGCCCCCACCCAGGCGACAGCCGACGCGGGCACCGACGATCTCGCCGATTCGTCCCCCGCCGCCGCCAGCGACACGCCAGCCGCAGTGCGCGGCCAGGGCGCCCAATCCAACGCGCCGCTCTACAATGCCGTGCCACTCCAACGGCCCGGCGACCAAGGCACCGCCCCTCAGCCTTCGGCCAGCGGGAACTAGCCGATGATCCCCGAATTATGCGTCCACCGCCCGCGCCTCGCGGTCGTCATATCGCTGGTCATCACCATCGCCGGCCTGTTGTGCCTCTACGTCATCCCGGTGGCGCAGTACCCCAACATCGTGCCGCCGGTGGTCACCGTCACCGCCACCTATCCCGGCGCCGATGCCGAGACCATCGCCACCACCGTTGGCGCGCCGATCGAAAACCAGGTCAACGGCGTGGAAGACATGATCTACATGGCTTCCACCATCTCCTCGGCCGGCACCTATTCGCTGTCCGTCACCTTCGCGGTCGGCACCGACCCCGACATTGCCCAGGTCAACACCCAGAACCGCGTCTCCCAGGCCCTCGCGCTGTTGCCGCAGGAGGTGCAGGCATTCGGCGTGATCGTGCAGGCGGCGTCCACGGACATGCTGGGCGTCGTCAACGTCTATTCGCCCAACGGCACGTACGACCCCGTGTTCGTGTCCAACTACGCCACCATCAACATCCAGGATCCCCTCGCCCGCGTTACGGGCATGGGCCAGGCCAACCTCCTCGGCGGCCTCGACTACGCGATCCGCATCTGGCTCGATCCGATCAAGCTCGCCGGCCTCAACCTGTCCTCGAGCCAGGTCATCACCGCCATCAAGGCGCAGAACGTGCAGGCCTCGCTCGGCCAGATCGGCGGCCCGCCCGCCCTCGACGAGCAGGAGCAGCAGCTCACCATTCTCACCCAGGGCCAGTTCTCGGATCCCAAGCAGTTCGAGGACATCATCGTCCTCACCGGTGAGGACGGCGCCATCGTGCGCATTCGCGATATCGCCCGCGTCGAGCTCGGTGCCCAGACCTACAGCAGCATCTCGCGCCTCAACAACGCGCCGGCCACCGCCATCGCCCTCTACCAGGCACCCGGCGCCAACGCGCTCGACGTCATGGAAGCGGCCAAGGCCGAGCTGGAGCGCATGAAACTGCGCCTGCCGGACGACCTCACCGTCGATGTCGTCTACGACGCGACGCTGTTCGTGTCCGCCTCCATCGAGGAGATCGTCTTCACGCTCGGCATCACCTCGGTGATCGTCATCCTGGTGGTCTTCATCTTCCTGGGCAATCTGCGGGCGACGATCATTCCGGCGGCCACGATCCCGGTCTGCCTCATCGGCGTCTTCGGCATCCTGCTGAGTATGGGTTTTGACGCTAACACCATCACCATGTTCGCCATCGTGCTCGCCATCGGCCTCGTCGTCGACGACGCGATCGTGGTAGTGGAGAACGTCTTCCGCGTGATGGAAGAGGATGGGGTCGACCAGAAGACCGCCACCATCAAGGCCATGCGCCAGGTGCAGGGGCCGATCATCTCCACCACGCTGGTCCTGTTCGCCGTGTTCGGACCGGTCGCCTTCTTCCCGGGCATCACCGGCGAACTGTTCCGCCAGTTCGCCGTCACCATCTCGGCGGCGGTGCTGATCTCCTCCATCAACGCCCTCACCCTGTCGCCGGCGCTGTGCTCGCTGATGCTGCGTCCGCAAAAGGCGAAGCGAGGTCCGCTCGGCTGGTTCGACCATGGGCTCGACAAGGTGCGCAACGGCTATACCGGCATCGTGCGCGCCATCTGCCGCCGCTCGCTGATCGCCGGCATCGCCATCGCGATCGCCGCCGCCGCCGCATCCATGCTGCTGGGCCGCCTGCCGCCCGGCTTCCTGCCCAACGAAGACCAGGGCGTGCTGTTCGTCGACGCCTCGCTGCCGAGCGGCGCGGCGATGCCGCGAACCGAACGCGTGCTGGCGGAGGCGACGACCTTGGCGCGCTCCGTGCCGGGCGTTGCCAATATCATCTCGGTGGCCGGCTACAGCCTCCTCACCGGCGCGTCGGCGTCCAACTCCGGCCTGATGGTGATCGTGCTCGATCCGTGGGGCGAGCGCACCACCAAGGAAACCTCGCTGCTGGGCATCTACAGCGCGATCAACGCCAAGCTCGCGACGATCCCGGAAGCCAACATCTTCGCCTTCCCGCCGCCGCCCATTCCGGGCCTCGGCAACGCGGCCGGCTTCGACTATCGCCTGCAGGCCCTCGCCGGGCAGAGCGCGGAAGATCTCGCGTCCGTCACCAACGGCCTGATCGTCGCGGCGAACCAGGATCCGCGTATCGGCCGCGCCTATACGACGTACTCGGCCGACACGCCGCAGATCTACCTCAACATCAATCGCGAAAAGGCCGAAAGCCTCAACGTCGCGATCTCCGATGTCTACCAGGCCCTGCAGACCGAAACCGGTTCATACTACGTGAACAACTTCACGTACGAAGGCCGCATCTTCAAGGTCAACCTGCAGGCCGATGCGCAATACCGCTCGTCGGTGTCTGACCTCTCGCGCATCTACATCAAGTCGAGGACCGGCGCGATGGTCCCCCTGTCGACGCTGGCGACGGTGGAATACCAGCTCGGCCCCGACCTGATGTTCCTCTACAACCAGTTCGCCTCGGCCCCCATCACCGGTGCCGCCGGACAGGGCTACTCCACCGGCCAGGCCATGGCCGCGATGGAGGAAGTGTCGAAGAAGACGCTGCCCGACGGCTACTCCTACTCGTGGTCGAGCACCTCCTACCAGGAGCAGACCCAGAGCGGAAACCTCGGCTTCCTGCTCGCGCTGTCCTTCCTGTTCGGCTACCTCTTCCTGGTTGCCCTCTACGAAAGCTGGGTCAATCCGCTGGCGGTGCTCACCTCGGTCGCGGTCGCGCTGCTAGGCGCGGTGGCCACATTCAACATCTTGCGAATACCGGACACCCAAACCACCAACAACGTCTTCTCCAACCACCTCTATTTCCAGATCGGCCTCATCCTGCTGGTGGGTCTCGCGGCCAAGAACGCGATCCTCATCGTGGAGTTCGCCAAGGAGCAGCGGGAGATGGGCAAGACGCGGCTGGACGCGGGTGTCGAAGCCGGACACATGCGTTTCCGCGCCGTGTTGATGACGGCGACCGCCTTCATCCTCGGCGTGGTGCCGATGGTGGTGGCCTCCGGTGCCGGCGCCGCCTCGCGCGTGTCGCTCGGCTACACGGTGCTCGGCGGCATGGTGGCGGCCACCTTCGTCGGCATCCTGTTCATCCCGGGCCTCTACGTCATGTTCCAGTGGCTGGGCGACAAGGTGGGCGGCACGCCGGACCAGCACCCCGCCGAACACGGCCATGAGGGCACCGCCTCCCCGACCCCCGCTCCCGCCGAATAGGCGGGGGCGCCCGGCCGCCGGGACCTTCCGGTCCCGCCCCCACCCGGCACGCGACGTCGCCTTGCGTGCGTCGCCAAGGCGGCGTACGAGGGCCGAAAAACGGGAGACGAACTGCCATGCGCCGCTCTGAGATCAACGCCATCCTGAAAGACGCGCAGGCGTTCTTCGACAAATTCTCGATCAAGCTGCCGCCCTTCGCCCACCTTGCCCCGCATGAGCTCGCGGCCATCGCCGGCAGCGACGTCATCGCCAACAATCTGGGCTGGGACGTGACCGACTACGGCCTCGGCACCTTCGACGAGATGGGCCTGTTTCTGTTCACCGCGCGCAACGGCAAGCCGGAGAACCTCGCCGCGGGCAAGGGCATCACCTACGCGGAAAAGATCATGATCTCGCGGCAGGACCAGATCTCGCCGATGCACCGCCACTATTTCAAGACCGAGGACATCATCAACCGCGGCGGCGCCAAGCTGGTGCTGGAGCTCTACGGCCCCGACGCGGACGGCTTCGTCGACCGCGAGGCCTCCTTCACCGTGCCGATGGACGGGGTGGAGCGCACCTTCACGCCCGGCACGCGGGTGTCGCTGGAGCCGGGCGAGAGCATCACGCTGGTACCCGGCATCTGGCACGCCTTCTGGGGCGAGGGCGGCGACGTCCTGATCGGCGAGGTCTCCACCGTCAACGACGACAACAAGGATAACTGGTTCGCAGAGCCGATCGCCCGCTTCGCCGAGGTGGAGGAGGACGTGGCGGCCTGGCGGCTCCTGGTTTCGGACTACCCAAACCTTTCGAAGTTCGCCGCCAGCGCCGCCGAATAGGCGGCCCGCCGCGCGGCCTACTTGCCGCGCCGCTCCAGCGCCCGGTCGAGGTTGATCGCGGCGGTGATGAGACCGAGATGGGTGAAGGCCTGGGGGAAGTTGCCGAGCCCCTCGCCGCTCGGCCCCGTCTCCTCCGCATAGAGGCCGACGTGGTTGGCAAAGCCCAGCATCCGCTCGAAGATCAGCTGCGCCTCGTCGAGGAGCTCTTCATCGAACCGCCCCGTTCGGGCGAGCGCGTTCACGAGCCAGAAGGTGCACAGGTTGAAGGTACCCTCCTCGCCGTCGAGCCCGTCGTGCGTCTCCTGAACGTTGTAGCGGTATACGAGACTGTTCGACAGCAGCCCGCCTTCCTCCGGCGACCGCATGACGGCCTTGAGGAGCTTCTTGGCGCGCGTCTCGGCCGGCGACAGGAACGAGGTGATGATCATCGTTAGGTTGGAGGCATCGAGCGTCCGGCTGCCGTAGTGCTGGACGAAGATCTCGTTCTCCGGATCCCAGCCCTTCGTCATGATCTCCTCGTAGATCACGTCGCGGACCTCACGCCAGCGCGGGTTGGTGGGTAGCGCCCGGTCGTCGCCGATCCAAGTGCGGCCGGTGAGCAACACACCGCCGACGCCGTCGTATTCCAGTGCGTCGCCATCAACGACGACGCGACGGTCGTCCAACCGCGTCTGCAGCGCCTCGGCCAGTGCGTCACGCAACTCGTCGAAGCCGTGGTGCATCCACATCTGATCGGCGGGCAGGATCGCACCGAGCACGATGGTCTGCGGCGCGTCGCGGTAGCCCAGCCCGGCGACGCGGCGGTCGCGGTAGCGCGGTTGCAGGTAGGCCGACACCGACTCGAGCAAGGCGCGGGGGTCGGAGGCCGCGCCCAAGTCGGTGGCCTGCCCGGTCACCAGGTCCGTCGCCCAGAGGCGCGCCTCGACCCCGGCCGGCGCTGCGGCGTCGACAAAGCGCAACTCCACGTGCGCCGGTTCGCCGGGCAGCCTTTCGCCATCGGAAGCCAATTCCAGCGCCCCGCGGTCGATCACGTCGACATCCGGGTTGGCTTGCAACGCCGTGATCAGCGCATCGGTCGCGTCGATCACGGCCCGGTCGGTGCCTTCATACGCCAGCTCCGGCAGCGCGAGTGCAACGTGTAACCGCGCCAGCCGGGCATCGGCGGCGATCGGCGGCAACACCGAACGGGGCGAGGCCTTGAGCATGACCGGCACCTCGCCGACCCCCGCCGCCCAGGCCTCGGCGGTCACCAGCGGCGAAGAGCCGGGCGCCGCCGCCGACGTGATCGACACCGTGTACACCAACGCCCGGCCGTTGGGCGCATCGCGGTCGGTGTAGCCGGTCTCTTCCAGCGGCAGCGTCGCGATCAGCTCCGGCTCGCCAAGGTGACCCGCGTCGTCTTGCGTTTGGCGGGTGACAGCGATGGCCACCGGCTGCACGAATCGCCCGCGGTGACGCAGCGCCACCGTGTTGTTCCACGACAATCGCACCGAGCGATCGAAAGGCACTGCGCTGACGTTCGTCAGCCGCGGCGTGCCGGGCGACGAGAGCAGTTGCACCGCCGAGTCGTCCCGCAACCGGAACGCCACCGACCGCGTCTTCGGCATGCCGGGCAACGCCTCGTCCCGCCGCGTCACATCGGTGAACGCCCGCTCCGACGGGAGCATGCGGAAATCGAACCCGCCTTGCTCATCGACAACTGGAACGATGCCGGGGATCTCGGCGACCGGCTCGTCGGCGTCGACGGTGGCGATCTCGTGTTCGACCAGGGCGTTGGCCCATTGCCCCTGTCCCTGCTCGTCGAGTACCAGGCGCGTGGGCCAGACCGTCGCCAACACCGTGCGCAGCGGTGCCCGCATCGGGGACACCGGCAGGGTCACATCGACCGTGCCGGCCTGCTCGACCCGACCGATCAAGACCTGCTCCCAGCCCGGGGCGTCGAGGTAGACGCGCACGGCTACATGGGGGGCGTCGGCCTCCGGGCCGTGCGGCCGCCACGTCAACCGGTTTCGGTCGAGCACGGGACGCGGCACGATCGGCAGTTCGACCGGCGGCGCGTCGAACACCCGGCGGCCCCGTGCGTCGAACCCGCTGATGCGATAGCTGGCCGTATTGCCCTTGACGCTGTCGAACGACGTGTCATTGAGCGCGAAGACCTGCCGCCCCTCCGAACCGATCTCGGTCGGCCGGGTCAACCGGTCGACCTGGACAAAGCGTGGTTCGGCGGCGTCGGCGCGGTAGAGCAAGACCTGGATCCCGTCGGCCCCCGAAGCCGGCGGGTCGACCGCGACGGTAAACGCGTGTCGCCGGCCCATGTCGGCCCAGTCGGTGTCGACCTGGACCGAAGCCGGCGGCGTGGGCGCGAGCATCGCCGAGGCGGCCGGCTCCCAGATCACGTCCGGGTCGGCCACCTGGGCCCGGGCCGCGCCGACCGCGGTCTGGGGGTCGGCCTCGACCGGCGTCTCGGTCGGGGCGGCGACGGGCCGCTGCGTGACGACCACGACCGGGCCTTCTTTCAGGGCTTGGATCGTCAGGTACACCCCGACCAGGGTCACGATGAGCACGACCCCGATCGAGACCATGAAGCCGATGGTGAACCGACCGCGCCGGGTGCGACCGAGTTGCTTGTTGGTCATCACGCCGTAGAGGCGGGACATGCGGTCTTCGAACTGGTCGTCGCCGGCCG
>JAUIJH010000015.1 GCA_030431335.1 Alphaproteobacteria bacterium | reverse complement strand
GCGCGGACCGGGCAGGGAGAACGCGCCCATCGCGGCCATGCCGTAGGGCGCCTCGTTACGCAAACTCAACCCGCTACCTCCGAGCCCACCGATTCGGAGCCCATCCCCTCGGATCCGGCCTCCGATCCTCTCGCTGCCGATCCCCCAGCGCTTTCCGCCGCGCTTCCGGCCGCGCTGCCCATAGCCTCCGAGACCAGCAGGTCGGCCGCTTCCTGCAGCAGCGCCTCGGACGCCTCACCATGGACGATCTCCTTGCCGATTTCGAGCATGATGGGGACCGCAAGTGGGGATATCCTGGTTAACGGCTGGTGTACTATGTGGCTCTTGACGCGGGCCAGCATGTCGCCGAGGCGGCGGATGTCGAGGAGGCCGGTGGCCGCGTCCGACCAGGTGGCGCGCAGCAGGATGTGGTCCGGCTCGTGGCTCCTGAGCACGTCGTAGACGAGGTCGGTGGACACGGTGACCTGGCGGCCGGTCTTCTCCTTGCCCGGGTGGCGGCGCTCGATGAGCTGGGCGATCTCGGCGCAGGCGCGGAAGGTGCGCTTCATGAGGATGGACTGGGCGAGCCACTCGTCGAGATCGTCGCCGAGGAGATCCTCGCAGAAGAGGTCGGCCATGGTGCGCTCGGGACCGGCGAAGGCGGCCGTGTAGTCGCCGAGCCCCCACACGGCGAGGGCGTAGTCGGACGCGATGTAGCCGATGGGGTGGAGGCCCATGCGCTCCAGGCGGCGCGTGATCAGCATGCCCAATGTCTGGTGCGCGAGGCGCCCCTCGAAGGGGTAGGCGACGAGATAGTGCCGCTTGCCGCGCGGAAACGTCTCGACCAGGAGCTCGGTGCGGGTGGGCAGGCGCGAGCGCTCGCCCTGCAGGTCGATCCACTCGCGCACCTGGGCGGGCAGCATGGCGCGCGCCTCCGGGTCGGCCAGCATCGCGCGCACGCCGGCCGCGAGGTAGGTGGTGAGGGGGAACTTGGAGCCGCCGTAATAGGGAATTTTCGGCTCGTTGGTCTTGGAGCGGGTGACGAGGACCTCGTTGTCGCGCACGCCCTCCAGGCGCAGCACCTCGCCGGAGAACAGGAACGTGTCGCCCGGCGCGAGGGTGTTGACGAAATATTCCTCCACCTGGCCGAGGACACGCCCGCCGCGCGCGGGGCTCTTGCCGCGCTTGGAGACGAGACGGACGGTGAGGTAGGGCACCTCCACGATGGTGCCGATGTTGAGCCGGTATTGCTGCGCGATCGAGGGGTGGGACATGCGCCACAGCCCGTCCTTGCGGCGGCGGATCTTGGCGTAGCGCTCGTAGGCGCGCAGGGCATAGCCGCCGGTGGCGACGAAATCGACGACGCGCTCGAAGGTCTCCCAATCGAGCGCGCGATAGGGGTAGGCGGAGACGATCTCGTCGTAGAGGGCGACCGCGTCGAAGGGGGCGGCGACGGCCATGCCGAGGACGTGCTGGGCGAGGACGTCGAGCCCGCCGTCGCGGATGGGCGGGGTGTCCTGGTGGCCGAGATACGAGCCGTCGAGCGCGGCCTGGCACTCCAGCACCTCGAAGCGGTTGGAGGGGACGAGCACGGCCTTGGACGGCTCGTCCATGCGGTGGTTGGAGCGGCCGATGCGCTGGGCGAGGCGGGAGGCCCCTTTCGGTGCGCCGACATGAATCACCAAGTCGACGTCGCCCCAGTCGATGCCGAGGTCGAGCGTGGAGGTGCAGACCACGGCGCGCAGGCGGTTCTGGGCCATGGCCGCCTCCACCTTGCGGCGCTGGGCGGTGTCGAGCGAGCCGTGGTGCAGCGCGATGGGAAGCGTGTCCTCGTTGATGCGCCACAGCTCGTGGAACAGCATCTCCGCCTGGGAGCGCGTGTTGACGAAGACGAGGCTGGTGCGGTGCGCCTTGATGAGGGCGTAGATGTCGCCGAGCGCCCAGCGCGTCATGTGGCCGGACCAGGGGACGCGGGCGTCGGATTTCAGGATGGTGATGTCGGGCTTGGCGCCGCCGGTCACCTCGATGAGGTCGGCGCGGGCGATGTCGGGCTGGCCCTGGCCGACGAGGTAGGCGCACAGGTCCTGCGGGTGGGCGACGGTGGCCGACAGCCCCACGGTGCGCAGGCCCGGCGCGTGCTGGCGCAGCCGCGCGAGGCCGAGCGACAGGAGATCGCCGCGCTTGGAGGTGACGAGGGCGTGCAGCTCGTCGACGATCACCACCTCGAGTTCTGAAAAGAAGCGCGCCGCGTCGCCCTGGCTGATGAGGAGGGCGACCTGCTCGGCGGTGGTGAGGAGGATGTCGGGCGGGTTCTCCTTCTGGCGGCGGCGGCGGTTCTGGGGGGTGTCGCCGGTGCGCGTTTCGATGGTGATGGCAAGGTCCATCTCGGCGATGGGGGTGGCGAGGTTGCGCGCAATATCCACCGCCAGCGCCTTGAGGGGGGAGATATAGAGGGTGTGCGGCCCCTCGCGCGCCTTGGCGTTGCGGCCGCGATTGCGCCGGGCGAGGGAGATGAGGCTGGGCAGGAAGCCCGCCAGCGTCTTGCCCGCCCCGGTGGGGGCGATGAGGAGGGCGGAGCGGCCGGCCTGGGCTTTTTCGATGAGGTCGAGCTGGTGGGGCCGGGGCGACCAGCCGCGCTCGCCGAACCAGCCGGCGAAGGGCTGGGGCAGAAGATCGGAGCGCAGCGAGGTAGGCGTGTCGGGCACGGGGCCAATGTAGTGCAGCCGCGCCGCGGCCAAAACGGGCGATGCGCCGCGGCGGGACCGATGGCGCGGGCATCGGTGCGCGAACTGATGACAATGGGGTGAAATTCGGCCCCGCGGGCCGCGCCGTATCGACAATGAACGGGCGGATGGTCATACAAGAGGAGCCGCGCCGTGGGTCAAAAAAGGAGCAAGCTGCTCAATGTCCAGCCGGATCATCACGACTTTGCTCGTTCTCGTCATGCTGGCTGCCTTGGCGGCGGCTGCCTATTTCCATCAGGAACGCCAGGCACTCACGGCACAACTGGCCGATACGATCACCAAAGCGCAGAATCAGGAAGAGGCGCTGAAGGCTGATCTGGCGAAGCAGGAGGCGGCGGCCGGCAAGCTGGCCGACATCAACACGGCGATCGCGGCCGCGACCGAAAAGCGCGACGGGCTGAACAAGGAGCTCGACACCCTCACCGCAAGGCGCGGCGACATGGAGGGGGCGCTGCTGTCGCTGCAGGATGCGATCGCCCAGGCGGACCAGCAGCGGCAGAATTTGGATCGCGACGTCGCCAAGCTGACGGGCGAATCGGACAGCGCCAACTCCAGCCTGTCGGAGCTGCGCAAGAGCCTCGACGAGGCGCGCGCGGCGCTCGACAAGGCGAGCGCGGCGCAGGCGGAGGTGAACGAGGCCGCCCGCACCGCCACCGCCGAGCGCGAAGCCGCTGAGGCGGCGCAAAAGGCCGCCGAGGCGAAGACCGACGCGGCGCGCAAGGCGCTCGAGGCGCTGGAGGCGCAACAGGACAAGCTCACCATCCAGAACAAGCAGCTCGAGGCGACGATCGCCAACGCGACGACGACGCGCGACGGGCTCGCCAGCGAGGTCGCCACGGTGAAGGCGCAGCTCGACGCGCTGCACACCCAGCACAACGATCTGTCGGCGAAGGCGAGCGAGGCGCAGGCCCAGGTGCGCGCGCTGGAAGCGACCGTCGCGCAGCAGAAGCTGGCCGTGGACAAGGCCAACAGCGACCGCGAGGCGGCCGAATCGGCCGCCGCCGACGCCGCCCAGTCCCGCGCCGAGGCCGACCAGGCCGCGACCGAGGCCGAAACGCGCCGCCAGGCCGCGAGCGAGGCCGCCGCCGAGGCCGACGCCAAGCGCAGCGAGGCCGTTGCGGCGCGCAGCGCGGCCGAGGCCGATCGCCGTGCCGCCGAGGCCGCCGCCAGCCAGGCCAAGACCGAGGCCGCCGCCGCGAAGAACGAGCTCGCCCGGCTGAACGCCCAGCGCGACGCGGCCAAGGCCGCCGCCGAGGAGGCCGAAACCCAGCGCGAGCGCGAGGAGGGCGCCCTCAAGGACGCCACCGCCGCGAGCCAGAATGCCGAGGCCGCGCAGCAGCAGGCCGAAGCCGCCGAGGCCGCCGCGCAGAAGAAGGCCGAGGCCGCCCGCGCCGAACAGGCCGAGGCCGAGAGCGCCGCCGCCAAGGCCAAGTCCGAGGCCGCCGAGGCGAGCGCGGCGCTCGATTCGGTGCGCAAGGCCCATGCGAGCGCCGAGGCGGCGCTGGCGGACGTGCGCGGCCAGTTGCAGCGCCAGCGGACCGACGCCGAACAGGGCGAGAACCGGCTGACGCGGCTGCGCGCGGAAACCGAGGAGGCCCGCAAGAGCCTGGCCGACGTGGAGGCGCGCCTCGCCGATGCCCGCGCCAAGGTGAGCGATGCCGCGAGCGAGCGCGACCGCCTGCGGGCCGACGTGGCGCAGCTCAAGGCCGAGAGCGAGCAGCTGACCGCCGACGTCGCGGCGCTGCGCTCCGACAAGTCCGAGCTCGACGGGGTGAGCGCGCAGCTGGAGCGGGCGAAGGCCGAGTTCGCGTCCTTGCAGGGCGAGCGCGACAATCTCGGCGACGCGGTGGGCGAGGCCCGCAAGGCCGCCGCCGCCGTGTCGGGGCTGGAGGACGAGATCGCGCGGCTGACGAAGACGCGCGACGGGCTGGCCGAGGCCGTGGCGCAGCGCCAGCAGGCGGCCGACGCGGCGGCCCGGCTCAAGACCGAGATCGCCTCCCTGACCGACAAGCGCGACACGCTGCGCGAGAGCGTGTCCACCCTGGAGGGGAAGGCGGCCGACGCGCAGCAGCGCGCCGACGAGGCCGAGGCGCTGCGCAAGGAGATCGCCGACCTCGGCGACCAGCGCGACGCGATCGCCGCCAAGGTCGACGAGCTGACGCAGCGCCAGGCCGAGCTCGACGACAGCGTGAGCGGCCTCAAGACCGCGCGCGAGGGTTTGCAGGCCCAGCGCGACGAGGCCGCCGAGGCCGCCCGCGCCGCCGCGACGGAGCGCGACGCCATCGCCGCGCGCGTGGCCGCATTGACGCGCGAGCAGGCCGATGCCGAGGCGGCGGTGAGCCGCATCAAGGCCGAGCAGGCCGAGACGGCGCAGGCGCAGACGGCCGCGGCCGCCGCCCTGGCCGAGACGCGCGCGAGCGCCCAGGCGGCGTCCGCGGAGGCCGCCCAGGCCGCCGAGCGGCGCGACGCGCTGAAGGCGCAGATCGACACCCTGTCGGAGGAGGAGGCCAAGCTGGAGGCCGCCGTGGCGAGCCTGACGGCGGAGGAGGCGCGCCAGCGCGAGGCCGCCGATGCGGCGCAGTCGGACCGCGCCGCCGCCGAAGCGCGCCTGGAGGCGCTGCAGGGCGAGATCGACAAGCGCCAGGGCGCCTACGATACGCTGGAGGAGCGCTACGAAGAGACGACGCGGCGCGTGGCCAACAACGAGGGCGAGCTCAACGATCTGCGCCGCCAGCTCGCCACGATGGAGGCCGAGCTCGGCGGGCGCAAGGCGACGCTGGAGAACGAGATCAGCGAGCTGCGCCGCAGCATCGAGATGTGGCGCGGCCAGCGCGATGCGCTGCTGGAGGAGATCGATGCGGCCCTCGCCACGAAGCGCGAGGCCGACAGCCCGCCCGCGCCGGCTCCCGCCGGGGATGCGCCCGCGCCGACGCCGGCGCAGTAGCGTCGGCCGATCGCATGCGGCGGCCGGTGCACAGCGGCCGCCGACGCCCTAAATTGGGGGAATGCAGGCGTTTGCCAACCTTCTCGACCGTCTGAGCTACGAGCCGCGCCGCAACGGCAAGCTGGCGCTGATGGAGGCGTATTTCCGCCAGACGCCCGACCCCGAGCGCGGCTTCGCGCTGGCGGCGCTGACGGACGAACTCTATTTCCACAACGCCAAGCCGGGCCTGATCCGGGCGCTGATCGGCGAGCGCACCGACCCGGTGCTGTTCGCCCTGTCGCGCGACTATGTGGGCGACCTGTCCGAGACGGTGGCGCTGATGTGGCCGGCCAAGCCGCGCCCCGAGGCGGCGCCGGGAGCGGCGGGAGCGGCAGGGGGGCTGGGCCACAACCGGCCGCCCGACAGCCCGCTGCTGTCGGAGGTGATCGAGGGGCTGACGACCACGGGCAAGGCGGGGCTCGCGGGCCAGCTCGCCGACTGGCTCGACCACCTCGACGAGGTGGGCCGGTGGGCGCTGTTGAAGCTGATCACCGGGGCGCTGCGGGTGGGCGTGAGCGCGCGCCTCGCCAAGACCGCGGTGGCGCGCCTCGCGCCGGTGCCGGTCGACGAGGTGGAGGAGGTGTGGCACGGCCTCGCCCCGCCCTACGAGGCGCTGTTCGCCTGGCTCGAAGGGCGCGGCGAGGCACCCGAGAGCGACGACCCCGCCCCCTTCCGCCCGCCGATGCTGGCCCACCCCATCGACCTCGACGAATTGACGCGCAACGAGGATCCGGCCGCCTTCAGCGCGGAATGGAAGTGGGACGGCATCCGCATCGAGATCGCGGCCGGGCGCGACAAGGCGGGGCGCCATGTGGTGCGGCTTTATTCGCGCTCGGGCGAGGAGATCGGTGCCGCCTTCCCGGAGGTGTGCGAGGCGGCCGATTTCGCCGGCGCGGTGGACGGGGAGCTCCTGATCGTGCGCGGCGGGGTGGTGCAGCCGTTCAACGTGTTGCAGCAGCGGCTCAACCGGCGGACGGTGAGCGCGAAGCTGCTGCGCGATTTTCCGCCCAGGGTGCGCCTCTACGACCTGTTGGCGGAGGGTGAGGAGGATCTGCGCCCCCTGCCGTTCGCCGAGCGGCGGGCGCGGCTGGAGGCGTTCGCGGCGCGGCTTCCGGCGATGTTCGACGTGTCGCGCACCATCGCCTTCGCCTCGTGGGCGGACGTGGCGGCGGCGCGGGCCGATCCGCTCGCGGCGGGCGCGGGCGCGGACGCGGCGGCGGTGGAGGGGGTGATGCTGAAGCGCCTCGACAGCGCCTATGTGGCGGGCCGGCCGAAGGGCCCCTGGTACAAGTGGAAGCGCGATCCCTTCACCATCGACGCGGTGATGATGTACGCCCAGCGCGGCTCGGGCAAACGCTCCTCGTTCTATTCGGACTACACCTTCGGGGTGTGGGACGAGAAGGGCGAGCTGGTGCCGGTGGGCAAGGCCTATTGCGGCTTCACCGACGCGGAGCTGAAGGAGCTCGACAAGTTCGTGCGCAACAACACGCTGTCGCGCTTCGGGCCGGTGCGCGAGGTGGTGCACGGCCCCGACAAGGGGCTGGTGCTGGAGGTGGCGTTCGAGGGATTGCAGCGCTCCACGCGCCATCGCTCGGGGGTGGCGATGCGGTTCCCGCGCATTTCGCGGCTGCGCTGGGACAAGCCGCCGCGCGAGGCGGACCGGCTCGCCGAGCTGAAGCGCCTGCTGGGCACCGAGACGAAGAAGGCGCGCGTGGCGGCGCCTGAAAACCTGTCGTTCGATTTTTGATCGGGCCTCACGGTTTGCTGCGTTGACGGCGCATCGAGGCGGCGACAGGGTAATCCTCCCGCCCACAGGAGCCGACGCGATGGCCAGCCTTTTGTTGCGAATGGCGCTCGCCATCGTCGCCCTTGCCGCCTTTGCCCATGCCGCCGTGGCCGCAGGGGCCGCTCCAACTGGCGTGGCCGCTCCGGCTGGTGTGGCCGCTCCGGCTGCTGGTGTGGCCGCTCCGGCTGCTGGCGGGGCCGCCCCGGCGGCGGCGTGCGGCGGGGTGGACGATGCGTGTCAGGTCCCCCTCGGCGACTACCACGTGGTGCTGCCGGAGGCGCGCGAGGGGCGCAAGGCGCCGGCCTTCGTCTATTTCCACGGCGCGGGGGGGAGCGGGCGCACCAGCGCGCAGGCGCCCTTCGCCAAGGCGCTGGCCGCGCGCGGCTATGCGGTGATCCTGCCCAACGGGCTGCAGCGGCCGGGCGCGCGCTTCGGCCCCGGCTGGAGCTTCCGCCCCGAGAGCCCGCCCCAGCGCGACGAGATGGCCTTCACCCATGAGATGATCGAGGACGCGGTGGCGCGGTTCGACCTCGACCCCTCGCGCATCGTGCTGACGGGCTACTCCATCGGCGGCTCGCTGGTGTGGTATCTCGCGTGCCGCGACGCGCATCTGGCGGCGGCCTACGCGCCCTATGCGGGCGGCTTCTGGCGGCCGCAGCCCACGCGTTGCGCCGGGCCGGTCAAGCTCTTGCATACGCATGGATGGCGCGACCAGACGGTGCCGCTGGAGGGACGGCCGCTGCGCGCGGGCGCCATCTATCAGGGCGACATCTTCGAGGGGCTGCAGACCTGGCGCGCCGCCAACGGGTGCGAACTGTTGCGTGCCGATGTGTTCGACACCGACGGGCGCTTCTGGAAGCGGCGCTGGACGTCGTGCCAGGCGGGTTCGGCGCTGGAGTTGGCGTTGTGGGCGGGCGGCCATGAGCCGCCGGATGCGGAGTGGGCCGAGATGGTGGCGGACTGGGTGGAAGAGGTGCTGGGGCCGGAGGGGGCGCAATGATCCGGGCGCATGCCTTGACCGACGCCGCGCCGGCCGATGGGGCGGTGCTGAGCGCGCGCCTCGCCTACGATCTGCGCCACCGCCGCCGCCTGACGGTGACGGCCGACAATGGCGAGCGGGTGCTGCTCGACCTGCCGGAGGCGACGCGGCTGCGCGACGGCGACAAGGTGGCGCTGGAGGACGGGCGCATCCTGCTGATCGAGGCCGAGGCGGAGGAGGTGGCGGAGATCTTTCCCGGCGAGGGGGCGAATCTGGCGCAACTTGCCTGGCATCTGGGCAACCGCCACACCCCGACGGCGGTGCTGGCGGACCGGCTGCGCATCCTGCGCGACCACGTGCTGGAGGCGATGGCCGAGCGCCTGGGCGCGCGCGTGGTGCGGACGGAGGCGCCGTTCGACCCGGAGGTGGGCGCCTATCACGACGGCGGGGGGCATTCCCATCACCACCACGACTGAAAGGGCCGCCGCGGCGGGGCGGTGCGCCGCGCCGACTTCGTCGGTTGCGGGCGCCTCGGGCTCCTTGCCGGCGGGCGCCTTGCCGGCGGGCGCCCGTGACGGCGCCGGGGCCGGGCGTCGCGTGCCATGAGCGAGGCGGGGGAGCGGGAGGACGAGCGGGTGCTGGCGCTGCTCCTGGCGTGGTTCTCGCCGGCGCTGCCGATCGGGGCGTTCTCCTATTCGCACGGGCTGGAGCGGCTGTGCGAGGACGGGGCGCTGAGCGACCGGGCGAGCGCGCAAGGGGTGATCGCGGCCGCGCTGCGTACCGGCAGCGGCTGGTCGGACGCGGTGCTGCTCGCGGCGGCCTACCGGGCGGCGGCGGCGGGCGACCGCGCGGGCTTCGACGAGGCGGCGGCGCTCGCGATGGCGTTGCAGCCCTCGCGCGAGCGGGCCGAGGAGGCGGTGCGCCAGGGCACGGCCTTTCTGGAGATCACCGACACGGTGTGGCCGGGCCAGGCGATGGTGGAGCGCGGCGCGGAGGCGGCGCTGCCGATCGCGGTGGCGGCGGCGGGCGCGGCCCATGGGGTGCCGCTGAAGCGGCTGGCGGCGGCCTACCTCACCGCGTTCGCGGCCAACCTGGTGTCGGCGGCGGTGCGGCTGGTGCCGCTCGGCCAGACCGACGGCCAGCGCCTGGTGCGCGATCTCGCCCCCGTTGCCGCCGCCGTGGCCGGCGAGGCGCAGGCCGCGACGCTCGCCGATGTGGGCGGGATGGCATTGGGGCTGGACGTGGCCTCCATGCGCCACGAGTATCAGGAGGTGCGCCTGTTTCGATCGTGAAGCGGGTGGCGATCAGCGAGGATCTTATGACGCGTACGGCCCATGGGCCTTTGAGGGTCGGCATCGGCGGGCCGGTCGGCTCCGGCAAGACGATGCTGATGGAGCGGCTGTGCAAGGCGCTGCGCGACACGGTCGACATCGTCGCCATCACCAACGACATCTACACCAAGGAGGACGCGCTGATCCTGACGCGCGCCGAGGCGCTGGAGGAAGAGCGCATCATGGGCGTGGAGACGGGCGGCTGCCCGCACACCGCGATCCGCGAGGACGCCTCCATCAACCTCGCCGCCATCAAGGAGATGCGGGCCAAGTTCCCCAACTGCGACCTGGTGCTGGTGGAATCGGGGGGCGATAACCTCGCCGCCACGTTCTCGCCGGAGCTCGCCGACATCACCATCTACGTCATCGACGTGTCGGCGGGCGAGAAGATCCCGCGCAAGGGCGGCCCCGGCATCACGCGTTCCGACCTCCTGATCATCAACAAGATCGACCTGGCGCCGTTCGTCGGCGCCTCGCTGGAGGTGATGCGCACGGACGCGACGCGCATGCGCGGCGACCGCCCGTTCCTGATGACCAACCTCAAGGCCGGGGACGGCGTGGCCGAGGTGATCGCCTTCCTGCGCGACAGCGGGGGGCTCCAGGCGTGAGCGCGCGCACATGACCATCGACCGCGACGCCCTGGTCTCGGAGCGCATCCTGCAGTCGATGCGCGACGGGGTCATCGCGATCGACCTGTCCGGCACGATCATCATGTTCAACGAGGCGGCCGGCGCGATCCTGGGCCGCGACGCGAAGGAGGTGCTGGGGCGCCCGTTCGGCCAGGAATTCATGCTCGACGAGCGGTTCGACGATTTCAACGAGCTGGTGCTGAAGGCGGTGTACGACGCGGAGGTGGTGCACTCGACCGAGGTGGTGATCCGCGACGGCGAGGAGCGGACCGACCTTGCCATGTCCTCCAGCTTCCTCACCCACGTGGACGAGGCCGGCGAGCAGCAGCGCTTCGGCGTGGTGGTGGTGTTCTCCGACGTCACCGAGCAGCGCAAGCGGCGCAAGCTGAAGCGGCTGTTCGGCGAATATGTCGATCCGCGCATCGTGGAGCAGATCCTGTCGCGCGGGGAGGATACCGAGAGCCGGCGCGCGGACATGACCGTCTCGTTCGTGGACATGCGCGATTTCACCGGCTGGTCGGAGCGGCTGCCGGCGCGCGAACTGACCGACCTCCTCAACCAGTTCCTGGCGGCGGTGACGCGGCCGATCGGCGAAGAGGGCGGCATCACCGACAAGTATATCGGCGACGCGGCGATGGCCTGCTGGGGTCCCCCCTTCACCAACGCCGACACCCAGGCCGCCGACGCGTGCCGGGCGGCGCTGGGCCAGGTGGCCGCCGTCGACGCGCTGCGGGCCGAGCTGATGGGCCGGGACTTCCCCGGTGCCGGGCGGCTCGACGCGGTGGTGGGCGTGGCGACGGGCAACGTGCTGACGGGCGACATCGGCCCGCCCTCCAGCCGCAACTTCACCGTCATCGGCAACGCGGTGAACCTGGCGGCGCGGCTCCAGGACGTCGCCAAGATCTACGGCCAGCGGGTGCTGGTGGCCGAGGAGACGCGCAACCGGGCCGGCGACGCGTTCGCCTACCGCGAGCTCGACCGCATCACCGTGCGCGGCTCGGTGCAGCCGGTGCGGGTGTTCGCGGTGCTGGGGGCGGCGGGCGCGGTGAGCGAGGCGACGCTCGCCTACGCGGCCGAGTACGAGGCCGCGCTGGCGCTGCTGCACGCGCGCGAATTCTGCGCCGCGCACGAGCGCTTCGCGGCGCTGGTGGAAAAGGCGCCGGAGGACCGCTCGTCCAAATTGATGCTGTCGCGCTCCGAAACGCTCGCCGCCGAGCCGCCGACGGAGGAGTGGGACGGCGTGTTTCACCATGGAACCGTGAAGCTGATCTAGCGCCGTTCGGCTTCCGACAAGCGGACGGTGCGGTGCGCCGGCGCGTTTGACCGGGCGAGGGGGGCCCCCCTCGCGTCCCTTGCCCGCTCGTCAGGACGCGGCGGGGGTGCTGCGGATCTTGACGGCGAAGCAGGTGATGTCGTCGGCCTGGTCGGCGCCGTCCTCGAAGGCGATCACCGCCTCGTGCACGGCGCGGCACAGCGGCTCGGCCGCCAGGGCGTGGACCTCGGCGAGGACGGTCTCGAGGCGCTCCTCGCCGAACGCGACCTCGGCCGGGTTGAAGGCTTCCGTCACGCCGTCGGTATAGAGGAACAGCGTGTCTCCGGGGGAAAGCTGCGTGGTTTCCTCCGTGTAGTCGATCCCCTCCATCACCGCGATGGCCGGCCCGCTGGCGCGCGCCAGCGGCACGGGCGTGCCGTCCGGCCCGATGCGGTAGGGCGGGTTGTGGCCGGCGTTGACGTAGGTGAAGGCGCCCGTGGTGATGTCGATCACGCCGTGGAACAGGGTGACGAACATCATCTGCTCGTTGTCGGCGGCGAGGAAGTTGTTGACCTCGGCCACGGTGTGGGCGGGCGAGGAGGAGGACAGCGCCGTCGCCTTGATCAGGGTGCGGCTGATGGCCATGAACAGCGCCGCCGGCACGCCCTTGCCCGACACGTCCGCGACGACGATGCCGAGCCGCTTGTCGTCGATCAGGAAGGTGTCGAAGAAGTCGCCGCCCACTTCCTTGGCGCTCTCCATCAGGCCGAACACCTCGAACTCGGGCTGGGGCGGGAGCGGCTGCGGCAGGAAGGTGCGCTGGAGGTCGCGCGCGATGTCGAGCTCCTGCTCCAGCGCGGCGAGGCGGGCGCGGGTGACGATGGCGTCCTGCAGCTCCTTGATCAGCGCGGTGAGGCGGTGGTGCTGGTCGGCGATGCGCTGCGACATGCGCTCCAGGAGGTGGGCGAGGGTGGCGAGCTCGGTGTTCTGCGCGTTGGTGCTGGTGGGGATCACGGGCAGCACGGCGGCGAGGTCGTCGAGGATCTCGCGGCGCCCTTCCGGGTCGAGCAGGCCCGCGAGGCGCTCCAGCTCGCGCCGGATGACGCGCTCCTGGCGGCGGCGCTGGCGGGCGATGCCCTCGTCCTGCTCCACCAGGCGCTGCGTGTTGCGGCGGAACACGGAGATGGCATCGGCGATGCGGGCGATCTCGCCCGCCCCGCCGCCCTCGATGGGGCGGGACATGTCGCCCTTGGACAGGGCGTCGAGCGCGCCGACCGCGTCCTCCAGCGGCAGGAAGGCGTTGCGCAGGAGCGCATAGAGCCCCAGCACGATGATGAGGCCGGCGAGCGCCACGGCGAGGAGGCCGAAGCGCTCCACCTCGCGCGCCGCCTGCCGCTCGGCCGTCACGTCGCGCAGGGTGACGAGGGTGCCGGCGGTGCCGCCGGCGATGTCGGGCACCGCCATGGGGGCGACGAAATAGGTCTGGTTGCGCACGTCCGCGAAGGTGGCCTCGGTGGGACGGCGCGGCAGCACGAACTGGGCCTCGCCCCACAGCTCGTAGTCGGTGCCGGCGGTGAGGCGGCCGCGCGGCGACAGGAGGAAGGCGGGCTCGCCGATGTCCTCGGCGAGGTTGGACAGGAGCTCCTGCGCGTCGATGGCGACGCTGATCGCCCCTTGCAGCTCGCCATTGATTTCGAGCGGCCGCATCGCCGCCACCACGAAGCGCTCCGGCGATTCCTGCCGCAGCCCCCCCAGCGACGTGCGCCCCTTCTTGAACTCGGCGACGATGCGCCGGTCGACCAGCGGCCGGTAGCGCAGCAGCGGCGTGTTGGAGGCGATGAGGTTGCCGTCGAGGTCGACGATCTGGACGGTGACGTCGTCGCTGATGAGGTCGGCGGAGGCGTCGAACACGGCGATGGCCTCGTCGCGCTCGATCTGCGGGCCGCGGCTGGCGAGGCGCTCCGCGATGCTGGCGGCGAGATTGTCGAGCCCGTCGGCGCGCGCGGAGACGAGGTTTTCCCACAGCGAGCGCTGCAGGGCGATGGCGATGTTGGACAGCCGGTCCGCGTCGACGTGGCGCTGGAGCAGGCCGACGCCCACGGTGCCGAAGCCGATCAGCAGGATGGCGGCCGTCACGAGCAGGGTGATCTGGGTGCGAAGGAGCATGGTCAGGCCACCCGCCGCCGGACGAACGCGGCGAGGGCGCCGGCCGTGAGGATGGCCGCGGCCGCGCCCGCGACGGGAAGGCCGGGCAGCGCCAGCATGCTCGCCCCGAGCTTGACCAGCGCCGCGAGGAGCGCGCCGCCGAGCCAGGCCGCCGCGGCCGGCCCGGTGAGGGCGAGGGCGCCGAGCCCGGCGACGACGCCGCCGATGCCGAGCCCCAGCGCCGCGGCGCACACCTGGACGGGCACGCCCTCGAAGATGGCGAAGAGGGCGGCCGTGGCGAGGGCCGCGCCTGCGGGCGCGAGCGCGCCGAAGCGGCGGGCGAGGACGGTGGCCGGCAGCAGCGCGCCCGCCCCGATCAGCGCCGCGGCAAGGGCGAGGCCGGCGTAGTTCTCGCGGAACACGGCCGTGCTGAGCGCGATCTCCAGGAAGCTCGACAAGGCGAGCGAGACGGCGACGGCCGCAAACAGGAGCCCCGCCGGCACTGCGGCGAGCGGGCCGGGCGGGCGCGCCCGCCGCGCCGGCCCCAGGAGGGCCGCGAACGCGACGAGAAGGCACAGCCCGCCGATGGTGGCGAAGGCGAGGCGGCGCCCCTCCGTCTCGGCCAACAGCGCCCCGGAGGGCATGCCGACGGCGAGGGCGCCCAACAGCACCAGCGGCCCGCGCCAGGGCAGGCGCCGCATCGCGCCGTCGACCTCGAAGCAGGCCGCGACGGCCCAGATGCCGAACAGGCCGGCGAGGAACTGGGTTCCGATGAACACGTAGGGGTCGCGCAGCACGACGGTCACGCCGATGGCCCCGCCGGCGATCAGCATGCCCAGGAAGCTGACGAACTTGGAGCCGCGCAGGATGGGCGCGCGCGACAGGAGGAGGCCGAGGAGCCCGCCCACCGCGAAGGCGGCGAGGGTGGCGGCGATGAACAGCGGGGCAAGCTCGTTGGGCCCCACGCGGTCGGCGGCGAAGCTGGCCACCAGCGGGCGCGTCGCCAGGAGGCCCGCCAGCGCCGCGAGCGGCCACCACAGCCGCCCGCGCGCCAGCGTGGTGGGGGCCTTCGGTCGGTCGAAGACGAGCCCGCGCAGGGGCGCGAGGACGGCGGCGATGCGCGCGGCGAGGCTGCCGGAGGTGTCGAGCGCGCGCACCTCGTCGGTCAACTCCATGAGCTGGCGGTGGCTGCGCCGCAGCGGCCCGGTGAGGTGGGCGGCGCGCTGGCCGATGCGCCGGATCGGCCCGGCATCGGGCGGCGAGAAATCCGCGAACACGCCGCGCCCGGCCGCCGCAGTGCTGGCCGCCATGCGCGCCTGGGGCAGATTGATGCGCTCCAGCGTGACGAGGCGCAGGAACACCGCGATGACGAGGGCGAGGTTGAGCGAGCTGGCGATGGCGACCTGGCGGATGTGCGCGCGCACCATGTCGACGATCTGCGAGGAGGGGGTGACCATCACAGTGCCCTGGCGCACGCCCTCGGCGAGGATGGGCACGCGCACGCGCCCCTGCAGCTTGGCGTGGGCGGGGGTGCGGTAGAGCACGGTCTCGTCGAGGCCGAGGATGGCGATCTCCGACACCAGCGTATCGGAGCGCAGCGCGCTCTCCAGGTAGGGCCCGACGCCGCGCATCTTGTCGAGCGGGATGCCGAGGGCGACGGCGGCGCCGAAATCGTCGGCGACGGAGTTGGCGAGCGTGCCGGCCGCCTCTTCGGCGAGAACGGCCACGTCCTCGACGCGCTCTTCCAGGATGGCGCGCGCGATCCACAGCGTGGCGGCCGCAAACACGGCCAGCAGCACGATGGCGATGAGGAGGACGCGGCGGTCGCTCGCCTTGGCGCCGCCGAGGTCGCGCAGGCGCGGCGGGATCGCCGGGGGCGGCGCCGGTTCAGACTTCGGCATCGAGCTTGTGCATTTCGGTCGTGGCGGCGGCGAGGGTGGCGGCGGTGTGCCGGGTGCGCCAGATCGCCCGCGCGTTGAGGCGGCTGAAGGCATCGGTCGCGGTGACCGCCTCGGCCTCCCCGGCGGCGATGGCGCCTTCCAGGCGCTTGCGGCGGCGCGACAGGCCCAGGACATCGAGCGCGACGAAGATGGCGGCGAACAGCCCGCACAGCGCGATCAGCCCGGCCGAGGCGCGCAGCATCCGGCCGAACAGCGACAGCGGCGGGGTGATCGCGTCGCGGTCGATGATGATGGCCGCCCATCCCTCGACCTGGCCGAAATCGTTGCTGATGGCGCGCCCGATGGTGAGGCGGCTGGAATCCTCGGCGATCCAGGTGTTGTCGTGCGCCTCGGCGATCGCGGCATGCCAGGGGCGCGGCACCGGCTCGCCGACGGCGCCGCGATCGGTGGAAAAGACGGTGTTGCCGGCGACGGAGAACACGTCCGCCGCCTCCACGGCCGCCGCGCGCAGGAGGATGCGCTCCAGGACGGGCACGGTCTGCTCGATCTCGGTGAGGGGCAGGCCGAGCTGCATCGAGCGCTCCACCGCCTCGCTGGCGCGCGCGAGCACGAAATCGAACTGCGCCGCCGCGATCTCGCTTTCGGCGCGCTCCAGCACGCGCGCGCCGATGAGCACGAACCCCGTCAGGCCGAGCACTGTCATCAGCGTCACGATTATCGAACTTGCGATCCGTCCCATCGACATTTGTGTAACACCCCGCCGCAAGCACGTCAGTGTGTCGTGGCGCGATTGTTTTACGATGTGGCAAAACATTGACAGCGATGGCGAAGCACGAGCATGCCTTGGCCGAGGGGGGAGCGCGAAAGATGGACAGGTCGGCCCAGTCGTTACGTGTGCTGACGGTGACGCTGCTGTCGGCGATGGTGCCGCTGCTGGCCGCCGCGCTGTGCCTGGGCGCCTACCTCAACTTCGCCTCCGTCCGCGCCAACTATCTCGATCTCGTCAGCGACCGGGTGGAGACGGTGTCCCGCCGAATCGCCGCCGACGCGCAGATGGCGCTGTCCGTGGGCCTGCCCCTGGGCGGGCAGACGGTGCTGGAGCGCCTGCTGGAGCGCGAGAAGGAGACCGACCCCGGCATCTCGCGCATCGAGGTGGTGGGCTCCACCGGGCGCATCCTGTTTTCCACCGACGCGGCCCGCACGGGCACCCGCTTCGAGCGGGCGCCGGACGGGCCGCTGCAGCGCGACGCGCCGATCGCCTCGCCGTTCGGCACCGTGGAGGGCACCGTGGTGACGGACGCCGCGCCCGACGTGGTGGCGGCGGCGATGGACCGGCTGTTCCGCCAGATCCTGCAGGTGACGCTGATCGCCTTCGCGCTCGGGGTGGTGACCATCGGCGTGCTGATCCTCGTCAGCGTGCGGGCGATGGGGCGCCGCGTGATGGCGCTGAGCCGCACCGCGCGCGGCCGGATGGTGCCGACCGAGATGGTGGCCACCATCGACGAGGTGGACAGCGCGCACGATGCGCTGACGACGCGCCTGGGGGCCGGCCATGCCGCCGGCTGAGGGCGTCCTGACGATGGGTGGCCGGGCCGGCGCCAAGGGGAGAATGCATGCGCCGCTTTGATCTTGTCATCGTCAGCTTCGTCACCGCGATCCTGGTGCTGGGGCTGATGCTGATCTCCTGGCACACCGTGCGCAGCGCCGAGGAGGTGCTGCTGCCGGCGCTCGACAGCAAGGCGCAGAGCGTGGCCGGCTCCATCGCCGGGCTCGGATCGGAGGCGGTGGAATACGGCATCCCGGTCGACCGCTTCGTGCAGGCCGAGGATGTGCTGCGCGCGGTGCTCGACGAGAACCGCGACTTCGCCTTCGCCACCATCTTCAACGCGGACGGCGACATCATCGCCCAGGCGGCGCGCGGCAACGCGGGCGGCTTCGACGGCGCCACCGAGGACGACTACATCATGGTGTCGGCGCCGATCGAGGCGGGCGGCGTGCTGGCGGGCGACGCGATGATCGGCACCCCGCGCGCGGTGGGCGAGCGGCTGGTGCGGGACCTGTGGATCGACGTGGCGGTGCTTCTGCTGGTGTCGGTGCTGGTGACGCTGGAGCTGACCGCGTTCGCCTTCACGCTGCCCTCGGCGCTGATCCTGCGCGGGCTGACGCAGCGGCTGGAGGCGCTGCGGCGGGGCGACGTGCGCCCGCACCCGGAGCTGACCGGACGCGGACCGCTGGCCGAAGAGGTCACGGTGGTGGATGAAGAGATCGTGCGCATGCGCGAGGAGCACCGCACGCTGCGCGAGCGGGCCGAGGAAGCGGGCGACCGGGAGGCGCTGGAGACGCTGGAGCGCTTGAGCGCGCGCCACCGGCTGAGCGAGCGCCGCGAGCTGCCGCCGGTCAACCTGGCGGCCGTGCGCGCGCCGATCTTCCTGTTCTTCTTCGCCGAGGAGATGACGCGGCCGTTCCTGCCCTCCTACATCGCCACCTATGCGCGGCCGATGCTGGGGCTGTCGGTGGAGCTGGTCATCGCGCTGCCGATCATCATCTTCATGGCGATCGTGGCGCTGACGCAGCCGACGCTGAACGGGTGGACGGAGCGGCTGGGGCGCGCGCGCTCGCTGCGCACGGGGGCGCTGCTGGCCTGCTTCGGCTATTTCGGCACCGGGTTCGCCGAATCGATGGTGGAGCTGATCGCCGCCCGCACCCTGACCGCGACGGGCTTCGCCATCGTGTTCGTGTCGGCGCAGGGCTTCATCGTGGACCGCACCGCACCGGCGCACCGGGCGCGCGGCATCGGGCTGTTCGTGTCGGCGATCATGGCGGCGATGCTGTGCGGGCCGCCCATCGGCGGCATCGTGGCGGACCGGCTGGGCGACGCGACCGCCTTCACGGTGAGCGCGGTGATGGCGCTGGTCGCCTATGTGTGCGCGCTGGTGGCGCTGCCGAGCGACGGGCCGCGCGGGGGCGAGGTGCGCCGGTCGGTGCGCATGTCGGACGTGCGGCGCGTGCTCGCCCAGCCGCTGATGGTGTCGCTGCTGGTGGGCTGCGCGCTGCCCTCCAAGATGCTGCTGATCGGGCTGTGCTTCTATATCCTGCCGCTGAGCCTCGCAGGCCAGTTCGAGCCGGCGGTGATCGGCCGGGTGCTGATGCTGTACGGGCTCGCGATGCTCGTCATCGTGCCTGCGGTGTCGCGCTGGAGCGACCAGGCGAGCCTGAGGATGTCGTTCGTGGTGCTGGGCGGGATTGCCTCGGCGCTGTCGGTCGCGCATTTCTTCATCTGGCCGCAGCCGTGGGGCGCGGCGCTGATGGTGCTGCAGATCGGCATCGCGCAGGGCATCTCCACCACGCCGCAATCGGCGCTGGTGGGGGAGATCGGCAAGCAGATCCTGCCGGACCTGTCGGAGGGGGGGATCTACGGCGTGTTCCGCCTGGTGGAGCGGATGGGCACGGCGCTCGGCCCGCTGTTCGTGGGGCTGGTGTGGAGCTTTGCCTCGCTGGAGCTGGCGATGGTGGCGACGGCGCTCCTGGTCGCCTGCGGCGCGCTGACCTTCGCGCTGTCGTGGTGGGTGGCGCCGGACGGGCTGAAGCACACGGCGCGGGGGGCGCAGGGATGATCACACGGCGCACGCTTCTGGTCACCGGCGCCGCCGGCGCGGCGAGCCTCACCGCGCCCTATATCGTGCGCGCGGCCGACAAGCCCTTCACCATCTTCGAGATCACCTATCGCGGCGAGACGGACGTGGAGCGCGGCTTTCGCGACTATCTCGACCAGCGCGGCATCCCGGTGAACATCATCCACCGCAGCGCCGACCTCGACCCCTCGCGGGTGCCGGCGATCCTGGAGGAGGTGCGCGCGGCCAAGCCCGACCTCGTCTACACCTGGGGCACCCCCGTGACCCTCGCCACGTTCGGCCGCTTCGACGACGCCGACGACGGCACCCACATCACCGACATTCCGGGCGTCTTCACCATGGTGTCGACGCCGGAGAAGGCGGGCGTGGTGGAAACGCGCGCCACATCCGGGCGCAACATCACCGGCACCTCGCACGTGGTGCCGCCGGAGCCGCAGCTGCGCGCGATGCAGGCCTACCAGGCGTTCGACACGCTGGGCGTCCTCTATACGCCGACGGAGCCGAACTCGGTGGCCATCGTGGCGGAGCTGCGCGAACTGGGCCCGGTGATGGGCTTCAAGCTGGTGGAGGCGACGTTCCCGCTCGACGGCGACGGCAAGCCCCACGCCGACACGGCGCCGGAGCTGGTGGCCGGGCTCGCCGAACAGGGCGCGCAGTGGCTCTACTACCTGCCGGACACGTTCCTGTCGCAGAACATCGACAAGGTGGCGCCGGCGGCGACGGCGCTGCGCCTGCCGGGCTTTTCGGCGGTGGAGCTGTTGCAGAAGGACGCACTGATCAGCCTCGTCAGCCGCTATTATTCGCTGGGCCAGCTCAACGGCTACAAGGCCGAGCAGATCCTGGTGGGCAAGGTGCCGCCGCAGGACATTCCCATCGAGACGCTGCAGCGCTTCGCCCTGATCATCAACATGCCGCTGGCGAAGAAGCTGGAGCTTTATCCGCCGCTGGGAATGCTGAGCTACGCCAACGTTCTAACCGATTGAGCCGCACCGCGTGGAGACCGCCGTCCTGGAAACCGAGCTCGAGCCGGCCAAGCTGTCGCTGGCCGATATCGACGCCATCTACGATCTGCACCGCGAGACGTTCGCGGCGCTGCCCAACCCTGGCGCGGTGCGTCCGGACGAGCCGGCGTTCTTCCACGACATCTTCGATTGCGGCGGCGAGATCACCGGGCTCTACGGGCGCGAGGGGCTGGTGGGCTACGGCGTGCTGCGCCCGGAGCTCGCCGCCGAAAAGGACCGCGTGGCGCTGGAGGCGTGGCTCGCGCCGCACCGCTCGCTGTGGGTGCTCGACGGTTCGGCCGTGAAGCCGACCTATTGGGGGCGCGGGCTGCAGCGCCACCTGGTGGGCCTCAGGACCGCGCGGGCGGGGGCGCTGGGCGTGGAGGCGGTGATCGCCAAGGCCTCGCCGGGTAACGTGCCCTCGATGCGCAACCTGCTGAAGAGCGGGTTCTCCATCGTCGGCCGGATCCAGAAGAGCTACGGCTGGCGCTACATCCACTACCGCCCGGTGGCCGAGGCGATGACCCACCCCGAGGCGGGCGAATGGATCGAGGCGAGCGCCATCGCCGAGGCGCAGCGCCGCTTCGAGGCCGGCGAGGTGGCGACGCAATGCGCGCTGAACGAGGCCGGCGTGCCGGCGCTCCACTTCGCGGCGGTAGCACCGGACGCGCGCTAGAGATCGAAGATGCGGCCGCGGCTCAGGATGTTGTGCGGGTCGAGGGTGCGCTTCAGATCCTTCATCAGCGCGATGGCGACGGGGCTGCGGGCGCGTGGCAGGTAGGCCTTCTTCAACAGGCCGATGCCGTGCTCGGCGCTGATGGCGCCGCCGTGCTTGATGACGGTGTCGTAGACGTGGGCCTGGATCGCCTTTCGCTCGGTGTCCGAAAGGGCGCGGTCGGCGCCGACGACGTAGTGCAGGTTCTGGTCGCCCACGTGGCCGTAGGTGAGGGGGAAAAGGCCCGCATCGGCAGTGTGGGGGGCGGCGATCTCGGCGGCCGCCTCGGTCAGCGCCGCGAGCGGCACGGAGACGTCGAACGGCACGCTGTCGGCGAAGATCTGGCCGTAGAGGGCGGGACCCTCGTCGCGCAGGGCCCACAGCGCGCCGGCCTGCGACTGCGACTGGGCGATGACGGCGTCCTTGAGCCAGCCCGCCTCCATCGCGTCGGCGAGGAAGGTTTCCATGCGCGAGGCCGCTGCCTCGCCGCTTTGCGCGCGCGCTTCCAGGAGGATGAGCAGCGGCGCGGCGAGCGGCAGCGAGAAGGCGGTGCGCGCGCTCATCGTGGTCACGAAATCGGGCCACATCGCCTCGAATGCGCAAAGGTCCGGCCCGAGGGCGGCGCGGGCGGCATCGAGCGCGGCGGGCGCGTCGGCGGGGCTTCCGAGGGCGAGGAGCGCGGTGGCAAGGCCCGGCCGGTGCGGCCGCAGCGCAAGGCAGGCGCGCGTGACGACGCCGAGCGACCCCTCCGCGCCGATGAACAGCTGCTTGAGGTCGAAGCCGGAGTTGACCTTCACCATCGCGGTCAGCTCCGACAGGACGCGCCCGTCCGCGAGCACCACCTCCAGGCCCAGCACCTGCGGACGCGTCATGCCCGTTTCGATGACGTGGAGGCCGCCGGCGTTGGTGGAGATCGCGCCGCCGATGGTGGCCGACCCGCGCGCGCCGAAATCGATGCCGAGCTCGGCGCCGGCCTCGCGCGCGGCCGCCTGCGCCGCCGCGACCGTGACGCCGGCCTCGACCAGCATCGCGCCGCCCTCGACGCTTTCCACCCGGTCGAGCCGCTCCAGCGACAGCGCGACCTCGCCGTCGCCGCACGAGGCGCTGCCGCACAACCCGGTGAGCCCGCCCTGAACGGCCACCGGCCGGTGGTGCGCGTGGCACAGCGCGAGGCACTGCGACACCGCCTCCACGGTGCGCGGGCGCACCAGCGCCAGCGGCGTGCCGGCACCGAGGCCGCTCCAGTCGCCGCTGTGGCGGGCGAGAAGGTCGCCGCCGGTGGCAACGGTGTCCGGGCCGAGCGCTGCGGTCAGCGTCTCGACGAAGGCGGCTGCGTGCGTCGGCGCGGGCGCCGGCATCGTGGTCTCGCTCAAGGGGTGCCCCTATCTCATTGGCCGATGGGCCTGTTGTGCTCTATCAAGACCCATCGTGTGAAGAGTGCCGGGGCGATCATCCGCCCACAGGCGGATCTTGCGGCGGGGATCGGATGAGGTTTCGCGAACGGTTGCGCTACGAGGCGGCGGAGGGGGCGATCTATGACGGCGCCATCCGCTACATGATGATCCGCCCCGATGCGCTGATGGGCATCTTCGCGCGGCTGGCGCCAGCCGAGCGGGCGGCGGCGCTGGAGGCGCTGGGCGCGGCGCTCGCCGAGCGCGGCAAGCACTCCTCCAAGACCTACGTGAAGGGCGAGGCGGCCGCGCTTTTGGCCACCATCGAGGCGACCGCGCCAGACCTTGGCTGGGGCATCTGGCGCTTCGGCGAGGACGAGGGGCTGACGCTGCGGGTGGAGAACAGCCCCTTTGTGGCCGGTGCCAGCTTCGCCGGGCCGGTGTGCCACGCGATCGCGGGGATGGCGGGCTCGGTGGGCGAGCTCGTGCGCGGCGTGCCGTGCCGCGCGGTGGAGGTGGAATGCGCGGCCGACGGTGCCGCGGCGTGCACGTTCCGCATCGAGCCGGCCGAGGCGTGAGCGCGACCGCGTCAATCGACCCCCGGGCGCTGCGCCAGACGCTCGGCCAGTTCGCCACCGGGGTGACGGTCGTGACCTGCCGCGCCGCGGACGGCGAGCCGGTGGGGATGACGGCCAACTCGTTCGCCTCGGTTTCGCTGGATCCGCCGCTGGTGTTGTGGTCGGTGGATCGCTCGGCGCGCTCCTATGACGCGTTCGCGGCGGCCGAGCGGTTCGCCTTCTCGATCCTGGCGCAGGACCAGGCCGACCATTCCAACCGCTTCTCCAAGCCGGGCACGGAAAAGTTCACCGGCGTCGCCATCGTGGAGGGGATGGGCAAGGTGCCCCTCATCGCCGACGCGGCCGCGCACCTGGAATGCGTGCAACATGCCACCTTCGATGGGGGCGACCATCTCGTCATCGTGGGGCGGGTGGAGCGTTTCGTGCGCCACGACCGGCGCGGGCTGGTGTTCTCCCAGGGGCGCTATGGCGTGGTGGCGCCCCATCCGGGCACCGTCGGCGCGCCGCCACGCGAGGCGAGCGAGCGCCACCCCTACGACGATTTTCTCGTTCCGCTGCTCTACCGCGCCTACAACCACCTCTTCCGCGCCTTTTCCGACACGCTGGCGGCGGAGGAGGCGACGGGGCCGCAGATGCGCATCCTCGCGATCCTGGCCGCGAGCGGGCCGACCGACGACGAGACGCTGTTGACGCGCACCATGCTGTCGCAGACGAGCTTCGCCGATGCCCGCGCGTCGCTTCTGGCGATGGGGCTGATCGCCGATCGCGATGCCATCGCGGCGATCACCGAAGCGGGGCGTACCCGGCTGGGCGATCTTCTCAACCAGGCGGCCGCCCAGGAGGGCCGCTCCACGGGCGCACTCGACGCGACGGAGGTGGAGCTGCTGCGCGATCTCCTGCGCAAGCTGGTGCGCCACCACGAAAGCGCGCCGTGAGCCAGAGCGTGCACGCCGCGCTCCTGGCCGCGGCCGATCGGTGGGGCGCGCGGCCGTTCATCAACGTTCTGCCGGAGACGGCGGCGGTCTACGCCATCGCGCCGGGCGCGATGGCGTACGCGGAGGTCGCGGCGCAGGCGGAGGCGCTGGCCGCTCGCCTTGCGGGCGCCGGCGTCGGCGAGGGCGACCGCGTGATGGTGCTGTTGGAGAACCGGCCGGCACTCCTCGTCCATTTCCTCGCGCTCAACGCGTTGGGGGCATCGCTGGTGCCGGTGAACCCGGACCTGCGGCGGGCCGAGCTCGGCGCGATGGCGAGCCACGCGGCGCCGGTGCTGGCCGTGGCGACGGCGGACCGGCGCGCGGACCTCGCCGCGGCGAGCGGGGGCCAATTCCCGGTGCTTTGCGAGGGCGAAGCGCTGCCGCCGCTCGGTCCGGCAAGGGCGCGCCCGGCCCCCGATGCGGCGCGCGAGGCGGCGCTCCTCTACACCTCCGGCACCACGGGCGGGCCCAAGGGGTGCGTCCTCTCCAACGAGTACTTTTTGGAGGCGGGCCGCTGGTACGCCGAGGCGGGCGGGCTGTGCGCGCTCGCCGACGGCGCGCGGATGCTGACGCCGCTGCCGCTCTTTCACATGAACGCGCTCGCCTATTCGGTGATGGCGATGCTGCGCGTGGGCGGCGCGCTGACGGTGCTCGACCGCTTCCACCCCTCCACCTGGTGGGACAGCGTGCGGGCGGCGCAGGCGGACGCGATCCACTATCTCGGCGTGATGCCGGCGATCCTGATGAAGGCGCCGCCGAGCCCGGCCGATCGCGGCCACGCCGTGCGCTTCGGCTTCGGCGCCAACGTGGAGCCGCATTTGCACGCCCCGTTCGAGGCGCGCTTCGGCTTTCCGCTGGTCGAGGCGTGGGCGATGACGGAGACGGGCGCCGGCGCGGTGATCGCGGCGAACCGCGAGCCGCGGCGGGTGGGGGCCAAATCGTTCGGCCGGCCGGAGGGCGCGGTGGAGGCGATGATCGCGGCCGATGACGGGTCGGACGCCGGCGACGGGCCGGGCGAGCTTCTGGTGCGCCGCGCCGGCCCCGATCCGCGCCGCGGGTTTTTCACCCGCTACGAGAAGGACGAGGCGGCGACGGCGGCGGCCTGGCAAGGCGGCTGGTTCCACACCGGCGACGTGGTGCGCCGCGAAGGGGGCGATTTCGTCTTCGTCGATCGCAAGAAGAACGTCATCCGCCGCTCCGGCGAGAACATCGCCGCGGTGGAGGTGGAGGCGGTGCTCACGGCGCACCCGGCCGTGCGGGCGGCCGGCGTCGCCGCGGTCGCCGATCCGATCCGCGGCGAAGAGGTGTTCGCGTGCCTGGTGGTGGACGGCGCGGCGGCGGCCGCCGAGGCGGAGGCCATCGCCCGGTGGGCGCGCGAGGAGTTGGCCTACTACAAGGTGCCCGGCTACATCGCCTTCGTGCCGGCGCTGCCGTTGACGGCGACGCAGAAGCTGCAGCGCGCGGCCCTGAAGACGCTGGCGGCCGACACGCTGGCGGCGGGCGCGAGCCACGACCTGCGCGCCCTCAAGACGCGCCGGCCGTGAGCGCGGCGTCCTACGAGGGGGTGGTGCTCGCCGCGCCCTTCTCGCTGGTGCCGCAGCGCCGCTCGGACAAGACCACGCAGCGCCTGGTGGCGGAGGTGCTGGCCGGGGTGCTCGCCGAGGCGGGCCTGCCGGCGGGCGAGCTGGACGGGCTGAGCCTTGCGAGCTTCACCCTCGCGCCCGACAACGTGGTCGGCATGTGCGAGCATCTGGGGCTCGGCTGCCGCTATCTCGATCAGCCGCCGATGGGCGGGGCGAGTGCCATCGCGGCGGTCCGCCGGGCCGCGCGCATGGTGGCGGCGGGCGACGTCGCGGCCGTTGCCGTGGTGGGGGCGGACCGCAACGACGGGGCGAGCTTCGCGCGGCTGGTGGAAGACTTTTCCGTGTTCGCGAAGCGCGCGGTCTGGCCCTATGGCGCGGGCGGGCCGAACGCGGTGTTCGCGCTGATCACGGCGCACTACATGGCCCGCTACGGCGCGACGCGGGCCGATTTCGGCAAGCTGTGCGTGGCGCAGCGGGCGAATGCGCAAGGGGTGCCGCACGCCGTCTTCCGGGATCGCCCGCTGACCCTTGCGGACTACCTCGCCGCCCGCCCGATCGCCGAGCCGCTCGGCCTTTACGATTGCGTGATGCCGGTGGCGGGGGGCGAGGGGCTTCTGGTGATGCGCGAGGCGGATGCGGCGGCGGCCGGGCTCGCCTATGCGCACCTCGTGGCGACGATGGAGCGCCACAACGCCTTCCCCGCCGACCCGGTGCAGGAGCGAGGCGGCTGGGCGCTGGAGCAGGAGGAATTCTGGGCCCGCGCCGCCATGGCTCCGGCGTCCGTCGATTGCGTCGAGACCTATGACGACTATCCGGTGATGTCGCTGATCCAGCTGGAGGATCTCGGCTTCTGCGGCAAGGGCGAGGGGCCGCAGCTGGTGCGCGGGCACACCTTCGAGCGCGGCGGCAGCTTGGCGCACAACACGAGCGGCGGCCAGCTCTCGGCGGGGCAGGCGGGGGCGGCCGGCGGGCATCTGGGGTTGGTGGAGGGCTTGCGCCAGGTGTGCGGCGCGGCGCCAGGGTGGGCGCTGGAGGGCGCGCAAACCGCGCTGGTGTCCGGTTACGGCATGGCCAATTTCGACCGCGGCGTGTGCGCCGTCGCGGCCCTTCTGGCGACGGGGCGGCGGCGGTGAGCGGCTCGCTCCGCCTGCCGCGCTGCGCCGCGTGCGGCCGGTTTCACTGGCCCCCCCGCGAGGCATGCCCGCACTGCCACGATGTGCCGGACACCGCCGCGATGGGATGGGCCGATGCGGCGGGCGATGGCACCGTTCTCGCCACGACGCGCCTGCATGTGACGCTGGATCCGGCATTCGCGGCGGACCTGCCGCTCTCCATCGGCTCGGTGGCGCTCGACGCGGGGCCGGTCGTGCTCGCCTTCCTCGGCGAGGACCTCGCGCCCGGCGCGAGGTTGGCGCTCGTTGAGGCCGACGACAGCGCGGGGCGGAGTGTCTTCCGCCTCGCGCGGCCGTAACGCTCAGCCGAGCGGCGGACCCATGGTGGTTTTCAACGGCACGAGCCCGGCGACGGTCGCTTCCAGCACGTCACCCTCGACGACGGCGGCGACGCCGGCCGGCGTGCCCGTCATGATCAGGTCGCCGGCGGCGAGCGCGATATAGCGCGACAGGTAGGCGATCGTGTCGGCAACCGGCCAGATCATGTCGGCGAGGTCCGCGTCCTGGCGCGTCTCGCCGTTGACGGTGAGGTGGATGCGGCCCGCGCTCAGCGACGGAACCGCCGCGACGGGCGTGAGCGGACCGATGGGCGCGGAGTAGTCGAAGCCCTTCGACAGGTCCCAGGGGCGCCGGGTGGCCTTGGCCTCGTCCTGCAGGTCGCGGCGGGTGAGGTCGACCCCCACGGCCGCGCCCCACACGTGGTTGAGCGCATCGGCGACGGCGATGTCGCGGCCCGCTTTGCCGATGGCCACCACCAGCTCCACCTCGTGATGCACGCTGCTGGTGCCGGGCGGATACGGCGCCACGGTGTCGGTGTCGACGACGCAATCGGCGGGCTTGTCGAAGAAAAAGGGCGGCTCGCGGTTCGGATCGTTGCCCATCTCGCGGGCGTGGGCGGCGTAGTTGCGGCCCACGCAGTAGATGCGGCGCACGGGGAAGCGCTCGGCGGTGCCGGCGACCGCGACGGAGGCCTGGGCGGGCGGAGGAAGTACGAACATGGGGGCCTTTCAGCGGTAGCGCGCACCAATGCGCACGCCCCTCCATAGCGCTCCCTTGCAACCGGGCCAACGCCATCGCGGCCCCGGCATATGCGGGTATGCAGGGCTCGAAACAGGCCGCATCGAGGGGTGTCCCTTTCCTTGGGAGGAAAAAAGGACTATTTCTTTCCATAGAAATGGAGTGCGGAGAACATGAGCCTTGCAGTTCGATCCGAGCAGGTGGCGGTCGACCGCGGCGCGGTGCTGACCAAGGCGTGCATCCGGGCGGCGGACCGGCTGGGGATGACCGCCGCGCAACTGTCCGACGTCATCGGGGTGAGCGAGGCGACGGTGTCGCGGATGAAGAAGGGCCGCTATCGCCTGGCCGAGCACGCCAAATCCTACGAGCTCGCGGCGCTGGTGGTGCGGCTCTTCCGCTCGCTCGACGCCATCGTGGACGGCGACGGCGCGGTCATGAAGGCCTGGATGACCAACACGAATACGCTCATCGGCGCGCGGCCGGTGGAAAAGATCACCACCATCGCGGGGCTTGTCGATGTCATCGCCTACCTGGACGCCCGCCGCGCTGTCGGGTGAGCTGCGCCCTTACGCGCAGCAGGCCTGGCGGCTGGTGGAAAGCCAGCATCGGGTCGCCACCGTTCCGCTGGTCGACAACCTCGCCGAACAGGAGGAGCTGGAGCGCATCCTGGAGGAGACCAAGCCCGTCGTCCCCCGGGAGTGCCGCCATCTCGACTATCTCCTGTTCACGCCGTTCCGGTACGGCACCCCTTATCCGCACGGCTCGCGCTTCCGCCGCGCGGGGCTGACGGCGGGCGTCTTCTACGCAAGCGAGGACGTGGCGACGGCGGTGGCCGAGTTCGCGTTTCACAAGCTTCTGTTCTTTGCCGAATCGCCGGACACGCCGTTCCCGGCCGCGTTCGGCGAGCACACCGCCTTCTGCGTGGCGCTCGCGGCGCCCCGCTCGCTCGACCTGACCGCGCCGCGGCTCGACCGCGACAAGCGGCTGTGGACGCATCCGACCGACTACGGCCCGTGCCAGTCGCTCGCGGACGGGGCGCGCGCGGTGGAGACGGCGTTGATCCGCTACCAGTCGGTGCGCGACCCGGGCGGGCGCGCCAACGTCGCGGTCTTCGATTGTGCCGCGTTCGGCGAACCCAAGCCGATCGACCGGCAGACGTGGCGGATTCGACTCAGCGCCGCCGGCGTCCAGGCGATCTCGCAATTTCCCGATTCGCGCATCGAGCTGAGCCCGGCCGTGTTTTCGGCCGATCCCCGCATCGCCGCGGTCCGCTGGGAGGCGCGCTGAAGCGTTTTCGAGCTTGTCGGAATCGGCAAGCGACTCGGAAGAACGCGACCAGAGTAAAAGCTGGAGCGGTTTGGGCGAACACGAGTGAACCTGGACGGCGCTGAAGCGTTTTCGAGCTTGTCGGAATCGGCAAGCGACTCGGAAGAACGCGACCAGCGTAATAGCTGGAGCGGTTTGGGCGAACACGCGTGAGCCTAAAGGGTTCTAGCCCGTCGTGATCCGCGCGTCGCGCAGGGCGCGCACCGCCTCGGGTTCGGCGGCCGCTTCCGCGGACGGCAGCGTCAGGATGTCGAAGCGCTCGCGGTAGATGGTGACCAGCGGGCGCAGTTCGGGGGTATCGGCCGTCTCCAGCGCCGTCAGCGCGATGGCCATGGCCGTGAGGTCGTTGGCGCGGAAGGCGCGCGTCAGCGCTTCGATGGAAGGCTCGGCCGACGCGATGGACTGCGCGACGGGGTGGTTGGGCCCGCCGACGAGGGCGAAGATCTCGATCGGGATCTCCTTGCCCTTCACGCGGATGTTGTCGAGCGAGATGACGCGGTAGCCGTGCGGGGCGATCTCGGCCGCCGTGCGCGGGCCGACGAGGATCGGCAGCCCGTAGGTCTTCGTCTGACCTTCCAGGCGCGAGGCGACGTTCACGTCGTCGCCGATCACCGAATAGTCGAAGCGGGCGTTGGAGCCCAGGTTGCCGACGCAGCATTCGCCGGTGTTGAGGCCGATGCCGATCGAGACCGGCGGGTAGACCTCGAAGTATTCGTGATTGAAGCGTTCCAGCGCGAGCAGCATGTCGAGCGCGGTTTCGGCCGCGTGGGCGGCGTGGCGCGGATCGTCGAGCGGGGCGTTCCAGAACGCCATGATCGCGTCGCCCATATATTTGTCCACCGTGCCGCGGTGGGCGAGGATCACGTCGGTGAGGGGGGTGAGGAAGTCGTTGATGAAGGTGGTGAGGCGCTGGGCGTCCATCCCCTCCGAGATGGTGGTGAAGCCGCGGATATCGGTGAACAGGATCGTCATCGGCTTGATCTCGCCGCCGAGGCCGAGCCGGTCGTGGTTGGCGGCGATCTCCTCCACCAGATCGGCGGCGACGTAGCGGCCGAAGGCGTTGCGCACGAAGCGGCGCTCGGCCCCCTCCCGCACGGCGACCCAGCTTGTGGTGGCCAACAGCGAGACCGCCCCGCCCAGCACCGCGAAGGACGGATCGACCAGCAGGTTCTCGTCCACGAACAGGAAATAGCTCCCCGCCGCGACGCCGCCGAGCAGGAGGACGCCGAGCACGATGTTCTTGAACGGCGACAGCGCGGCCGCCGCGACGGCGAACACGACGGTGAGGACGGTGAACACCACAGCCTCGAGCCCGGCCGCCCAGTCGGGCCGCTTGAGGTGGGTGCCGAAGACCATGTGGTCGATCGCCTGGGCGTGGATCTCCACCCCCGGCACGGCCTCTTCCAGCGGCGTTGCCTGGATGTCGGGCAGGCCGGGCGCGGTGGCGCCGATGAGGACGATGCGCCCGGCGACCTCGTCCGGCGGCACGATGCCCTCCAGCACCCACCAGGCCGGGATGTTGCGGCCGGCGTCGCTGGGATGGAAGTGCAGCCGCATGGCGCCGTCGGCGGTAGTCGGCACCTCGAGCGCGCCGACGCGGACCATGTTGACGCCCGACTTCTCGCCGAAGGCGGACTGGCCGGAGGCGTTGGAGGAGCGGATGGTGATGGTGGAGGCCCCTTGCGCGATGCGCAGGAGCTCCACCCCGAAGCTCGGCACGAAGGTGCCGTCGCCGAGCTGGAACAGGAGCGGCACCGTGCGCACCACGCGGTCGCGGTCGGGGAGCCAGTTGAGCGCGCCGAACCCGGCCGCCGCCTGCGACAGCATCGGCAAGGGCGGGGTGAAATCGGAGAAGGCGGGCAGGAATTCGTGCGGATCGTCGCCGGCGAAGGCAAAGCCGGCCTTGGGGTTGGCGAAGGCGCGGGCGGCGGTGCTCTTGTCGCCCACCCCGGGATCGGGGGCGGCCTTGTCCAGCGCGATGCCGAGCACCGAGGGGGAGGAGCTGAGCGCGCTCGCGAGCAGGAAGTCGTTGCGCGGCGCGTCCACCAGCGCATCTTCCAACGCCTGGCGCTTGGCGCCTGCGGGCAGCAGCGTCGCGATATTTTCCGGCGACATGCGGTCGGGCTCGGCCAGGATGACGTCGAGCCCGACGGCCGCCGCGCCCATCTCGGTGAGCTTGTCGACCATCTCGGCGAGGCGCACGCGCGGCCATGGCCACTGGCCGTACTTTTCCAGCGACGTCTCGTCGATGGCCACGATTCGCACGGGCGAACCAGGGTCGTAGGCGAGCGGGTGAAAGCGCTGGTACTCGTCGAACACCATGTTGCGCAGCTGGCCGAGGGCGGACGGATCGTTGACGCGCACCCCAAGGCCGAGCGTCAGCAGAAGGAGCGTGAGCACGACGAGCGGCAGACCGCGGGCCACCCGCTGGCGCACCCGCCCCAGCCGCGTGCGCCGCGGCTTGCGCTGCGTGCGGGCGCTCGCCTTCTGCGCGACTTTCAGCATGGCCGAACCATCATCGCCGGCTTCCCGTTGCCGCGCCGGATAGCCCCTGCGGCGAGCCTTTGTACTGTGCGGCCGCCCTTATAGGCGCCGTGTTGTGCAGCAGCAACAGGGTCACTCAAATCACCGTAAAATACGGTTCGTCGCTTGCCCATTGGGACAAGTACTGACCTTATTCGCCCCTGATAGCTCTTAGTCCACAAGGCGTTGTTTAATATGTTTGGGGCTCTTCGGCAGGGTTTGATAGCGCTTATCTTCGCTAGCCTTGCAGCGAGCATGGCACCGATGGGCTCCGCCCACGCGCAGGGTGCGGTCGAAGCGACCGGCGCTGTGGAGGCACGGCGGGAAGCGCTGTTCGTGTCGATGCTGAACGACCCCTCCAACCTCGATGTTGCCTTCGAATACGCGATGCTGTCGGCCCAGGTGGGCGACTACGAAGCCGCGATCTCCACGCTGGAGCGGATGCTGGTCTACGCGCCCAACCTGCCGCGCATCCAGCTCGAGCTCGGCGTTCTGTACTATCGCATCGGCGCCATCGAGGAGTCGCGCGCCTACCTGGAGGCGGCGCGCCGCGCGGCCGGCACCCCGCCGGAGGTGAGCCAGCGCGTGGACACCTTCCTTGCCGAAGTCGACGCGCAGGCAAACCCGCTGACGATCAGCGGCTCCGTGCACGGCGGCGGCCGCTTCCAAAGCAACGCCAACGCCTCGCCCGAACAGAGCATCATCGACGTCAACGGCGTGCCGATCCGGCTCGATTCCAACGCCCGCTCGCAGGCGGACGTCAACCTGTTCGCGCTGGCCGACGTCCACTTCGTCTACGATCTGAAGAACCAGAACGACACGATCGAAGCCAACATCGTCACCTACAACAGCGTCTATGCCGATATTTCGCGCCTCAACCTGCAGCTCATCGAGACGCAGCTTGGGCCGAGCTTCGGGCTGGGGCGCTTCGGGTTCGACGGCGCCCGCTTCGGCGTCTACGGCATCGCCGGCGCGACGATGCTGGGCCCGGCGCTCTACAGCACCCAGTACGGTGCGGGCGCGCTGTTCCAGAGCCGCATCGTGGATGGCGTGCTGTTCGATTCGCGCAACGAGTTCCGCGTCGTCAACTACAACAACTCGCAAAACTACCCGACCGTGCGCCTGCAGACGGGCGAGGAATTCAGCACCGTCAACACCGTGACGGCGAGCGTCAACGCCCAGCTTCTGCTGCAGGCGACCGCTTATGCGCGCTTCGTGTCCGCCCGCACCTCCTTCAATGCCTACGACGAGGCCGGCGGTTCGGCCCGCGCGACATACTTCTTCTATCTTCCCAAAGCGGGCCTGCTTGCCGACGACGCGCCGTGGACGCTGTCCCTGGCCGGCGGTGGCCTCTATCGCGGCTACGACGGGCCGGACCCCCTCATCAATCTGACCGAGTCGGAGGAGGACGGCGCGTGGTGGATCGAGGCCGGCATCTCGGCGCCGCTGCAGCGCGGCTTCTCCGCCTTTCTCACCGGCCAGTTCCGCGACCAGTCGTCCAACTACGCGACGCGTGACTACACCAACGCCATCGTCTCCGTCGGCATCTCCAAGCGGTTTTGATCATGGGAATTCGCATGAACCTCCTTTTCAAGATCATCGGCGCGGCGCTGCTCACCGTCGCCGTTTCCGCTGGCGGAGCGCTGGCGCAGGGGCGGGTGGGCGTCACCGGCGCCGTCAACCCGCAGTCGAGTTTCGAACGCTCCAGCGGTGTGCGCACCATCGTCATCGGCGACAACGTGCTGTTCAACGACCGCATCGTGACCGGCGATATCGGCCTGGTGCAGGTGCTCTTCGTCGATGGCTCCACGTTCACCGTGGGGCCGACGGCGCGCGTGGTGATCGACGAGTTCGTCTATAACCCCTCCGATTCCAGCGGCTCGCTGGTGGCGGAAGTGACCAGCGGGGCGCTGCGCTTCGTGGGTGGCAAGCTGTCCAAGCGCGGCAACACGGTGCGCTTTCGCACCCCCGGCGGCACGCTCGGCGTGCGCGGCGGCATCGTCAATATCGACCTCGAGCCGGGCTGCCTGCCGGACGGACGCTGCCCCAGCCAAACGGCCTCCTTCGTGTTCGGCAACGAGCTGACGCTCGACCTGCCGGGCGGGGGCAGCCGGCGCATCCACAGGACCGGCTATTCGTTCGTGTTCTTCGGCGGCCAGGTCGAGATCATGCCGACCTCGGAAGTGGACCAATCGGCCCTGCAGGCGCGCCTCACCGGGCGCCGGGGCGCCAATGGCGGCAGCCTCAACGTGCCGACCGACGCCAACGTGGTGCGCAGCGGCGTCCCCCAGATCAACTCGGCCCGCGCGCCCATCACGGTGCTGCCGCGGCCGCGCCCCGTGATCCTCACCTCGCGCTATTCGCCCGAGCCGTTCGTGCCCGGCATCACCCGCACCACCGACGTCATCGACGACACGGTGACCGAAGGCGCCCAGTCCGACTACGTGCGCACCGACGTGGCGAGCCAGGAGCCGCCGCCGCCCCCACCGCCGCCGCCCCCGCCGACCGAAAATGTCGGCGGCTACGCGACGCCTGAAACCTACATCACCCAGTCCGGCGTCCGGATCGAGAATCCGGGCGAGACCGACATCGTCGACAAGGTCGACCTCTCCCCGTTCGATCCGCACTTCGTGGAGACGAGCAAAGGGACCGAGCTCGTCATCGGCGAGGACAGCCTGCCGTTCCCGGCGACGCTCGGCGAATCGGAGATCGCGCCGTTCGACTCCAAGACCCTGGTGGGCGTGCGGGCGCGCGGGACCGTGGTGCGCGGGCCGGACGATTTCGCGCTCTACTATCTGCAGGAGGCCGACACCGGCGGCGCCGACCCGGACCGCGTGCTCTATCTCGTCACCGGCGATCCCACCAAGCGCGGCGCGATCCTGTCCAACAATCCCGAAACGTCCGCCACCGTGCGCACCTACGATCTCAGCGACGACTTCCAGAAGCGGGCGCGCGGCATCCGTTCCGAGCTGCGCCTGCTCAATCCGCTGGTGGCGCGCGAGTTCGGCGATGCGCTGGAAGGCGCCTCCGAGACGCCGTACCTGATCGTCACGCGCGACGGTGCCGCCGGGACGGCGCAGACGCTCTATGGCGGTCTCTTCATCGACGGCCAGGGCTCCGAGCAGCGTTCCGCCATCAACGTCGACAGCGGCTTCGTCGTCGGCGACGGGGAGGGCCTTGCGATGGTGGGGCGCCGGCGCGGCAGCTACCGGGTCTCCGCCGACCAGGCGAGCGCCGTCATGACCGGGCCGACCGGGCCGATGGAGAACGTGCCCGGCGAGGGCGAATCGTCCCTCTACGGCCGCAAGGGGGAATCGTTCGTCTATACCTCGGGGCTCGAAAAGCAGCCCAACAGCGAGGACGGCGAGCGCCTGTTCTTCGACCTCCAGCGCAGCGACGGGATCCTGGTCGAGCCGGACCAGCTCTATAGCTCCGCCACCAGCGCCGGCCAGCTCACCGGCAACACCCCCGCGAGCGAACTGTCGCGCAGCACCCGCACGTTGACCGGCTTCGCCAGCGGCATGGTGGAATCGACGGCACGGGTGGTCCGCCCGTTCCGCTCCACCGACGTCGGCGACTTCACCGTCAGCTTCAACGCCGAGGAGAGCAATCTCGGCGGTATCATCCGCGTCACCGACATCACCGAGGCCGATCCCGTGGTGCGCAGCTACCAGCTCGCCTTCGGGACCGACATCTTCGGCGGAAAGTCCTCCTCCACCCGCGCGACCTATGTGGACGACGACAACTTCGCGGCGGTCGCCACCGGCCCGGCCGGCCGGCCAGGCAGCCCCCAGACCACCATCACCACCGACGAAGGCCAGGTGATCCGCCACACCGGCACCAACCCGGACACCTACATGATCTCGTCCGATGCCGTGCCGCAGCCGCAGCTGTTCGAGAGCGCCGGCGTTACCGAGTGCGAATGCGCCTTCATGGAATGGGGCTGGTGGGGCACGGCGACCGATTTCGACGACAAGAAGCTCGAGAAATCGCGCAAGGACTTCGTGCACCTCGGAACCTGGGCCGCCGGCGACGTGACGCGGGCCGTGGATCTGCCCACCACCGGCACTGGCTCCTACGAGGGCCACGCGGTGGGGTCGGTGGTGTCGCAGACGCCCGACGGTACGCGCAACCGCTACGTGGCGGTGGGCGATCTCGGCGTGAGCTACAATTTCGGCAGCCGCACCGGCCAGGTGGCGATCACCAATTTCGACGGGCACGATTTCTCCGGCACGGTGGCCGGCGGCGTCGCTCGCGACGGGGTCAGCAACCAGTTCAGCGGCCAACTTTCCGGCAGCGGCCTTTCCGGCAACACGCGGGGTGCCTTCGTGCGCGGGCCGCGCGGCCCGGCCCAGGGCGTGCTCGGCACCTTCGACGTGCGCGGCGAGAGCAACCGCTACCGCGCCGTGGGCAACTACGTGGGGCAGGGCCGGGTGCTGACGGGGACTGCGCGGTAGTATATTGCCCTCGGAGCTGGCGAGGCGGGCGCCGCGCTCGCCTAGACGGCCGTCACGAAGCCCGGAGGGAGCGATGAGATGACGCGTGCGCCGCGCAACCGTGAAGACGATGCGCGGGAAGCCGACGGCGTGGTGGTGGTCGTGGACGACGACGCCGACGTCCGCGCCGCGATGGACAGCCTGTTTCGCTCCGTGGGGCTCGAAACGCTGCTGTTCGGCTCCGCGAGCGCGTTGATGGATGCGGCGCTGCCGGAGGGGCCGTGCTGTTTCGTGGTCGACGTGCGCATGCCCCAGCTCAGCGGGCTCGAGTTGCAGGCCAAGCTGGCCGAGCGTGGCAGCAACGTGCCGATCGTCTTCATCACCGGCCATGGCGACGTGGCGATGAGCGTGCGGGCGATGAAGGCGGGCGCGACCGATTTCCTGACCAAGCCGTTGCGCGAGCAGGATCTGCTCGATGCGGTGGAGACCGCGCTGTCGCGCCATCGCGAGCGGCGTGCGGTCGAGCGCGAGCGCGGCGCCTTGCGCGCGCGCTATGCGACGCTGACGCCGCGCGAGCGGGAAGTCATGGCGTTCGTGGTGCGCGGGCTGATGAACAAGCAGATCGCCGGCGAGCTGGGCCTCAGCGAGATCACGGTCAAGCTGCACCGCGCCAGCATGCTGAAGAAGATGGGAACGCGCACCGTCGCCGATCTGGTGCGGATGGCGCAGGCGCTGGCCGACGAGCCGGCCTGAACGCGAGCCCCGTTCGTCCAAACATTGCGACGGATTGCCAATCGCCAGCCTGGAATCGCGGCCTATATGCCTGCGGGTGACTGGCCGCCGGTTGGTCGTTGTCAATTGCTGGAAGGAGAGCTCAATGAGTGCGGTTGCCACCAAGAAGAAGGCGCGCCTCGCCACCCCGGCCCATTTCTCGCCGGACGCGGTGAGGGACATCTCCGGCGGCCTGAATGCGCTGCTGGCGGATATGTTCGCCCTTTATCTCAAGACCAAGAATTTCCACTGGCATGTGTCCGGGGCCCACTTCCGCAGCGACCACCTGATGTTCGACGAGCAGGCCGCCGCGATCCTGGCCGTGACCGATGCCGTCGCGGAGCGCGCGCGCAAGATCGGTGGCACGACGCTGCGCTCCATCGGCCAGATCTCGGCGCAGCAGCGCATCCTCGACAACGAGGCCGACTACGTGACGCCGCTCGACATGCTCGCCGAGCTGCGCGACGACAACAACAACCTCGTCGCCAGCATGCGCACGCTGCACGACGTGTGCGACGAGCACAACGACGTGGGAACGGCGAGCCTCCTGGAAGAGCTCATCGACCAGGGCGAGGAGCGCGTGTGGTTCCTGTTCGAGGCAGCCCGCCGCGGCAAGGACGACTGACGCAGCCGATGGCGGTGCGGCAGGTGTGCCGCGCCGCATTTCTCAGTGGCTGACGCGTGGGACGCCGTCGCCGCTGCCGCCGACGAGAAAGTCCAGATCGGCGCCGGTGTCGGCCTGCTGGACGTGCTCGACATAGAGCTTTTCCCAGCCCCGCGCGTAGGGCGACACGAACGCGGCGCGGCGGGCGCGGCGGGCCTCCAACTCGGTGTCGGATACGTCGAGGTGGAGCGTGCGGGCCGGCACGTCGAGGGTGATCGTGTCGCCGGTCTCCACCAGCGCGAGGGGGCCGCCGTCGGCCGCTTCCGGCGCGACGTGGAGGACCACGGTGCCGAAGGCGGTGCCGCTCATGCGTGCGTCCGAGATGCGCACCACGTCGGTGATGCCCGCTTCAAGGAGGTTGCGGGGGATCGGCAGGTTGCCGATCTCGGCCATGCCCGGATAGCCCTTCGGCCCGCAATTCCTGAGAACGAGGATGGAATCGGCGCTCGCCTCGACGGTATCGATGCGGGCCTTGAGGTCGTCCGGGCCGTCGAAGACGATGGCTTTGCCGGTGTGCCGCATCAGGGCGGGCGTGGCGGCGGAGGGTTTGATCACCGCGCCGCGCGGGGCGAGGTTGCCGCGCAACACCGCGATGCCGGCGGCGGGCTTGAAGGGCGCGTCGAGGGGGAAGATCACGTCGCGATCGAACGCCTCCGCCTCGGCGATCTCGGCCGACAGCGGGCGGCCGGTGACGGTGGGGAGCGTGGTGTCCAGGAGCGGCGCGATCTCGGCCAGCACGGCGCCGACGCCGCCCGCGTGGAAGAAGTCTTCCATCAGATACTGGCCGGAGGGCATCAGGTTGACGAGGCAGGGGACGTCGCGGCCGGCGGCGTCCCAGTCGTCGAGCGAGAAGTCGACGCCGAGGCGGCCGGCGAGGGCGAGGAGGTGCACCACCGCGTTGGTGGACCCGCCCAGCGCCGCGTTGAGGCGCACCGCGTTGAGGAAGGCCGGGCGCGTCAGGACGTGTGACATCCTGAGGTCCGCCTCCACCATGGCGACGGCGCGGCGGCCGGCCTCGAAGGCGAGGGCCTGGCGGCGGGCGTCGACGGCCGGGGTGGCGCCATTGCCGGGCAGCGCGATGCCGAGCCCTTCGCACAGGCTCGCCATGGTCGAGGCGGTGCCCATGGTGTTGCAGGAGCCGGCGCTGCGGGACATGGCAGCTTCGGCGGCCATGAACTCCTCCACCGACATGGTGCCGGCGCGCACCGCCTCCTTGAAGCGGATCACGTCGGTGCCCGAGCCGAGCCTCTTGCCCTTCCAGCTGCCCGACAGCATCGGGCCGCCCGAAACGACGATGGCGGGCAGGTCGACGCTGGCGGCGCCCATCAGCAGCGCGGGCGTGGTCTTGTCGCAGCCGACGAGCAGGACCACGCCGTCGAGCGGGTTGGCGCGGATCGAGGCTTCCACATCCATCGAGGCGAGGTTGCGGTAGAGCATCGTCGTCGGGCGCATGTTGGATTCGCCGAGCGAGGTGACGGGGAACTCCAGCGGCAACCCGCCGGCCGCGTAGACGCCGCGCCGCACGTGCTCGGCCAGCACCCGCAGGTGTCCGTTGCAGGGGGTGAGCTCGGACCAGGTGTTGCAGATGCCGATGACCGGGCGGCCGTCGAACATGTCGGCCGTGTGGCCCTGGTTCTTCATCCAGCTGCGATAGATGAAGCCGTAGGAATCGAGCCGGCCGAACCATTCCTGGCTGCGCCGCTTGGGCTTCGTCTCGGGGCCGTCCTCGCTCATGGCGAAATCCTCAGTGGTTGAACGGCCGGATGCGGCCCGTGACGACGACGTGCTGGCCCTGGCGCACCCGCGCGCCCCACGCCTGACAGATGACGATACCGTCGACGCCGGCGCGGGCCGGCCAGGGCGGCGTGTCGATACGCTCGAAATCGTGGACCAGGCCGACGATCTGGCCGGCCTGCACCTGCGCCCCGCAGGCGACCAGGGGCTCGAACAGGCCGCTGATGGGCGTGGGCGTGAAGCAGGCGCGGTCGATCATCTCGGCCTTCACCTGGTCGCCGCTGCGGTGATGGGCGATGGGGGCGAGGGTGCCTTCCATCTGGTCGCCGAGGACGGCGGCGGCGAGGAGGCCCTGCCTGGCGTGGGCGACGCCGGTGGCGGCCACGGCGGCGCCCCAGCCCAGTTCCGCGCCCAGCGTGACCTTGCCGAGCCGCTCCGCCTCGCTGGTGAGCAGGCCCGGCGTCTCGTTCTGGTAGACGATGACGATCTTCGTGCCGAACCAGCGGGCGATCTGTTCGGTGAGGCGGTCCTGCTCGGGGTCGTCGGAGGCGTGGTAGCTGGGGCCGGGGGCGAAGCGGCCCACCTCGCCGCCGGCATGCAGGTCGAGGACGATGTGGGCATGCGGGAAGATGGCTTCGCGCACGAAGGCGGCAATGCGGTGCGAGATGCCGCCGAGCGGCGGCTTGCCGGCGCCGGGCACGAAGGCGCGGTTGAGGTTGACGCCGTCGTCGGTGATCGAATCGCGCGCGCCGGCGCGGAAAGCGGCCGGGTTCAGCACCGGCACCAGGATGAGGCGCCCGCGCACGGCGCCGATGTCGAGGTCGGCCATCATGTGCTTGATGGCGACCGGCCCCTCGTACTCGTTGCCGTGGGTGGAGCCGAAGGCGACCATGCCGCGCCCCGCTTCGGCCTCCGGCCCGACGGCGACGGTCAGCGGGATCAGGTGATCGCCCCAGATGGAATCGTGCTCCAGGGCGACGAAATAATCGCGCCGGCCGGGGCTTTCGAGATCGAGCTCGGCGGGGCGGACGATGGCGCGTGTCATGATAGGATCTCCGCGTTGGGCACGCGGTGGGCGGCGATGAAATCGCGGTCCACGGTGACGCCGATACCGGGCGTGTCGGGGATCGCCACCATGCCGTCCGCGTCGAGCGAGAAGGCGGCGTGGGTGATGCCGCGCGTCAGGGCGCCCTGGCTCACGTTGAACTCCACGAACGGCGCGCGCGCCATGGTGGCGAGGAGCTGGAGGCTGTAGCCCGTCAGGAGGTGGGTGAGCCAGGAGTGGGGCACGAGGTCGAGGCCGTGGCGCTCGGCCATCTGGGCCACCTGGCGCGCCACCGTCAGGCCGCCGCAGCGCGACAGGTCCGGCTGCACGAAATCGAGACAGCCCGCATCGAGGTAGCGCTCGAAATCCCAGACGGTGGCGAGCTGCTCGCCGGCGGCGATGGGCACGGGGCTCGCCGCGCGCACGGCAGCATAGTCGGCGACGCGCTCGGGATGGATGAAATCCTCCACCCAGGTGACGTTGTAGTCGGCGAGCCACTGGCAGAGCGCCATCGCCTCGCGGCGGGAACGGTGGGGGCCGGTCTCGCCGCGCCCGGCGGGGTACCAGCCGGGGTCGACCATCAGGTGCCGGTCGGGGCCGAGGGCGTCGCGGGCGGCGGCGACCAGCTCGCGGTCGCGCCCGTCGTCGGCGCCGAACACGCCCCAGCCGAACTTCACCGCGCGGTAGCCCTTGCCGGCGTAGTCGCGGGCGGCGGCGGCCATGCCGTCCGGCGTGTCGCGGAACAAGGTGGAGGCGTAGGCCATCACGCGCTCGCGCCGGCGCCCGCCGAGCAGCTTGGCGAGGGAGATGCCGGCCGCCTCGGCGCGGATCGACCACAGGCAGTTGTCGACGGCGGAGATGCAGTGCATCGCGATGCCGCGGCGGCCGTAATAGGCGGTGCCGACATAGAGCCGGTCCCAGAGGGCTTCGACGTCCATCGGGTCCTGGCCGACGAGGAGGTCGGCAAGGGTGCGGAAGCCGAGGAGCTGCATGCCCTTGCCGGCGACGATGGCGACGGCGGCGGGCGCGAGGGTCTCGACGTCGGCCCAGCCTTCGAGGCCGTCGTCGGTGGCGACGCGGATGAGGAGCTGCCAGTCGGCGTTGTCGCTCGCCTCCTCGGCACCCGCGGTCGAGCCGTAGTGGCCGGCGCCGCGCAACAGGATGGGCTCGACCTCGGTGATACGCATCGGTTTCAGCCTTTGGCGGGGACGATCGTTTCGGCGAAGTGGCAGGAGACGCGGTGGTCGGCCGCGATCTCGCGCAGCGGCGGCGCCTCGTTGCGGCAGATATCCTGCGCGAAGGGGCAGCGCGGGTGGAAGTGGCAGCCGGGCGGCGGGGCGAGCGGGCTCGGAATTTCGCCGCGCACACCCACACGCGCGCGCCGCTGGCGCGGGTGCGACACGGGCACGGAGGCGAGCAGCGCCTGCGTATAGGGGTGACGCGGCGCGGTATAGACGGTGTGCTTCGGGCCGGTCTCGACGATGCGGCCGAGATACATCACCGCCAGTCGGTCGGCGACGTGGCGCACCACCGCGAGGTCGTGGCCGATGAAGAGGTAGCTGAGGCCCATCTCGTCCTGCAGGTCCATCAACAGGTTGATCACCTGGGCCTGGATGGAGACGTCGAGCGCGGACACCGCCTCGTCGCAGATGATGAGCTTGGGCTTGGGGGCGATGGCGCGGGCGATGCCGATGCGCTGGCGCTGGCCGCCGGAAAACTCGTGCGGGTGGCGCGTGGCGTGCGCGCGGGTGAGGCCGACGCGCTCCAGGAGATCGCCAGCGTATTCGCGCAGCGCCGGGGTGAGCTTTTCGCCCTGCGCGACGAGGGGCTCCAGCACGATCTCGGCGACGCTCATGCGCGGGTTGAGCGAGCCCTGCGGGTCCTGGAACACCACCTGGATCTCGCGTCGCAACCGGCGCAGCTCGGCGGCCGGAATGTCGACGAGATCGCGCCCCTCGAAGCGGACGGCGCCGGCGGTCGCGGGGATGAGCTGCAGGACGAGCTTGCCGATGGTGGACTTGCCGCAGCCCGATTCGCCGACGAGGCCGAGCGTTTCGCCGGCACCGAGCGTGAAAGAGACCCCGTCGACGGCGCGCACGGTGGGACGCTCGCGGCGGAACCAGTTCTCCGAGGAGAGCGCGAAATGCTTGACGAGGCCGTCGACGGCCAGCAGCGGGGCGGTCATCGGGGCGCCGCCGGGCCGAGTTCGCGCGCGCGGATGCAGGCGGCGCGCTGGCCGTCGGCGAAGGCGTCCATCGGCGGCACGCCCTCGGCGCAAGGCGGGATGGCGTATCCGCAGCGGGGGGCGAAGTTGCAGCCGGGCGGCAGGTTGCCGGGCGTCGGCGTGCCGCCGGGAATGGTGACGAGGCGCGGCGCCTCCATGTCCATCGCCGGGGTGCTCGCCATCAGGCCGCGGGTGTAGGGGTGGCGCGGGTGGTCGAAGAGGGGGAACACGCCGGCCTCCTCCACCACGCGGCTCGCGTACATGACGACCACGCGGTCGGCGATCTCGGCGATGACGCCCATGTTGTGGGTGATGAGCACGACGGCGGTGCCGAACTCCTCGCGCACCTCGGCCAGGAGATCGAGGAGCTGGGCCTGGATGGTGACGTCGAGCGCGGTGGTCGGCTCGTCGGCGATGAGAAGGCGCGGCGAGCAGGACAGCGCGATGGCGATCATCACGCGCTGGCGCATACCGCCGGACATCTGGTGCGGGTAGTCCTCCAGGCGCCGGCGGGGCGCGGGGATGCCGACCTTTTCCAGAAGCTCCACGGCGCGGTCCGCGGCGGCGCGCCGGCTGATGCGCTGATGCACGCGGATCGCCTCGATGATCTGGTCGCCGACGGTGAACACCGGGTTGAGCGAGCTCATCGGCTCCTGGAAGATCATGCCGATGCCCGCGCCCCGCAGTCGGCGCATCTGGCGCCGGCCGAGGGCGGGCAGGTCGCGCCCTTCGAAGACGATTTCGCCGGTGATCTCGGCCGTGGGCGGCAGGAGGCCGAGGATGGCGAGCGCGGTGACGCTCTTGCCCGAGCCGCTCTCGCCGACGAGGCCGACGATCTCGCGGCTGGCGACATCGAAGGACACGTCGCGCACCACGGGCTGGCCGCCGAAGGCGACGGAGACGTTTCTGAGGCTGAGGAGCGGGCTCATCCCTGTTCGACCTTCATGCGCGGGTCGAGCACGTCGCGCAGCCCGTCACCGAGGAGGTTGAGGCCGAGCACGGTGATGGCGATGGCCGCGCCCGGCACGATGGTGAGCCAGGCGGCCTCGCGCATGTAGGCGCGGCCTTCGGAGATGAGGACGCCCCAGCTCGGCACCGTCGGCGGCGCGCCGAGGCCGAGGAAGGACAGCACCGCCTCCGACAGGATGGCGTAGGCGAACACGAACGAGAGCTGGACGATGAGCGGGGCCATGCAATTGGGCAGGATGTGTTTCATGACGATGCGCCGGTCGGTGGCGCCGCAGGCGCGGGCGGCGTGCACATAGTCGAGCTCGCGCACCACGAGGACCGACGCGCGCACCACACGGGCGGTGCGCGGCACGTAGACGACGGACAGCGCCACGATCGCGGTGACCGCCGAGGGGCCGAGGGCCGAGGCGATGCCGATGGCAAGCAGCACCGCCGGGAAGGCCATCAACGCATCGGCGACGCGCATCAGGATGTTGTCGAGCTTGCGGTAGTAACCGGCGAGCGCGCCGAGGAGGACGCCGAAGGCGGCGTTGATGAGCACCACCGCGAAGCCGATGCCGAGGCTGAGGCGCGCGCCCCACAAAACGCGCGAAAGCACGCTGCGGCCGAGATTGTCGGTGCCGAGCCAGAATTCCATCGAGGGCGGCTGGAAGCGGCTGCGGATGGCGAGCGCGTTGGGCGAGACGCTGGTGAAGAGCGGCCCGATGGTGGCGGCGAGGCAGATGAAGGCGAACAGCACCGCCCCGATGACGAAGGCGCGGCTCTTGCCGATCCGCCGCAACCCGGCGCCCATGCGCGCCAGGCGGGCGGGCCTGGCGGCGCGCTCCATGACAAGCGTATCGGCCATCAGGCGCTGCCTCCGACGCGGATGCGCGGATCGAGCCACGTGTAGAGGATGTCGACGACGAGGTTGAGCAGGAGCAGCGCCGCGGTGACGAACAACAGCCCGCCCTGGATCATCGGGTAGTCCCGGTTGGAGATGGCGTTGCCGAGCAGCGAGCCGATGCCGGGCACGTTGAAGATCGTCTCGATGACGATGGAGCCCGACAGGAGCACGGACAGGATGAGCCCGAGCACCGTGACCACCGGCATCAGCGTGTTGGCGAGCGCGTGGCGGGTGATGACGACCCATTCCGGCACGCCCTTGGCGCGGGCGGTGCGGATATAGTCCTGGCGCAGCACCTCCAGCATCGTGGAGCGGGTGATGCGGGTGAGGAGGCCGGCCTGCAGCATGGCGAGCGACAGGGCGGGCAGGGTGGCGGTGCGCAGCCAGCCGATGGGATCGGTGGTGAAGGGGACATAGCCGCCGGTGGGCAGCCAGCCGAGGTGCACCGAGAACAGCACGATCATCACCAGCGCGAGCCAGAAATTGGGCAGCGACACCCCGATGAGCGCGAACACGGTGGCTGCCTGGTCGATCCAGCGGTTGTGGTTGAGCGCGGCGACGATGCCGGTCGAAAGCCCCAGCACGATGGTGAGCACCAGCGAATAGAGCGCGATGGAGATGGTGATCGGCGAGCGGGCGATAACGGCGTCCGTGACGGGGATGCCGAGCATCAGCGATCGGCCGAGGTCGCCCTGCAGGAGGTTGACGTAGAAGTGGCCGATCTGGGCGAGCAGCGGCTGGTCGAGGCCGAGATTGGCGCGGATGCGGGCGAGGTCTTCGGCGGTCGCCGAGGGGCCGCCGATCACGGTCGCCGCGTCGCCCGGGATCAGGTAGATGATCCCGAACGCGATCAGGCTGACGAGGATGAGGATCGGTATCGTCTGGAGCAGTCTGCTGACAGTGTAGCCGATCACACCTTTGCGTCCTTTTGCGCGGTGGGCCGGCGAGGGGGCCGGCCCAGGTCCTTGCTAGCGTTTCAGCCAGACGTTCGAGACGCGGATGTTATAGAAGGGCTCGTAGTTCTCCACGTCGGTGCGGATGCCCTGCGCGCTCTGCATGATGCCGAAGGGGATCGCCATCACGTCCTCGAAGACGATCTCCTGCGCCTTGGCGAAGGCGGCGCTGCGCTCTTCGATGGTGGCGCCGGACTGAACGTCCTGGAAGGCGGCGTTGAAGTCCTCAGGCCCCTTGTTGTCCTTCGGCTTGAAGACGTTGGCGGGGTCGGCGAGGTTGCGCAGCGAGTTGGGGCCGCCCTGTGCGGTGACGGTCGCCCAGTAGGTGTAGAAGAAGTTCCAGCCTTCCGTTTCCTTCTCGCTGGTGGCGAGTGCGGTGGGCCAGTCGAGCACGCGCAGCTCCGCGTTCATGCCGGCGGCCTGCAGCTGCGCCGCCATCACCAGCGCGCTGTTGTACATGTTGGGGAATTGCTGGTTGGTGAGGAGGACGATGGGCTCGTTGTTGTAGCCCGCCTCCTTCAGCAGCTCGGCCGCCTTTTCCGGGTCGGCCTGGTTGTAGTACTGGCCGCCGGCCTCCGAGTAATAGGCGGTGCCGGGGAACTGGAGCGAGGCGTTGAGCTCGAACGCGCCGTCCGTCGCCGCTTCCATGATCTCTTCCATGTCGAGCGCGGCGAGCATGGCCTGGCGGACCTTGAGGTTGTCCGTGGGCGGTGCGGACCAGTTGGGATAGCCCATGTTGAGGGCAAATTCCTTGAGGCGCACGATCTCGACGCCTTCGGTATCGGCGAGGCGCTGCTGGGAGACGGTGGGCACGTTCTCGGCGATGTGGATCTCGCCCGTCTCCAGCGCCGCCATGCGCGCGCCCGCCTCGGTCAGCATGCGGAAGGTGACGGTGTCGACGCACGCTTCCTTGTGGCCGGCGAAACCGGACAGGCCCGGCAGCGCGTCGTTGGGCTTATAGTCTTCGTAGGCTTCCAGCTTGACGTGGCTGTCGGGCACGAACTCGACGAACTTGAACGGCCCGGTGCCGATCGGATCGATCTCGTTGGCGGGCTTTGCCGCCTCCTCCGACGGGATGATGACGATGGGCACGGTGTAGGAGGACAGGTTCTCCAGGAAGGTCGGCTGCGCCTTCTCCAGCGTGATGACGAACGTCTCCTGATCCGGCGCCGACCAGCTTGCCACGATATCGAGCGTGGAGCGGTTGATGCCGATCTCCTTGTAGCGGTCGAAGGAGGCGACCACGTCGGCGGAGGTCAACGGCTTGCCGTTGTGGAATTTGACGCCGGTGCGCAGGTTGAAGGTGTAGGTGAGGCCGTCGTCGCTGACGTCGATGCTTTTCGCGAGGTCGGGCGCGGGGCTCATGTTCTCGTCGCGGATGACGAGGGTCTCGAAGATGTTCATCGCGACGTTGCGCGTGGCGGACGAGGTGGCCACCATCTGGTCGAGCGTGGGCGTGCCGCCTTCCAGCCCGACAATCAGCTCGCCCCCCTTGATGGGGCACGAGAAAGGCTCATCGGCCGCCAATGCCGGGGCGCCCGACATCATGGCGGCGATGGACACGGTTGCGGCGAAACTCGTCAGTAATCGGTTGGCAGCCATTGTCGTCTTCCCTGTTGTCGTCGCCTTGCGGCGGTCTTGCGATTGTCGTTGGGATCAGAGTTGCAGCCCGCCGTGCCACCAGTGCGCGAACGGGTTGGAGTGGATGATGGCCTCGATGGTCTCCGTCGACACGCGCGGCAGGCGCGTGCCTTCCACCTGGTCGTTGATGGCGCGCAGCCCGTCGATGCTCTCGCGCACGTTGGAGAAGGGGAAATCGGTGCCCCAGAAGATCTTGTCGCGCTCGGCGATGCGGTATTCCTGCGCCGCGATCAGCGTGTTCCAGAACTGCCAGGGGCGGTAGAAGAGGGCGGAAACCTCGCAGTAGACGTTCTCGCGCTTGCGGGCGATGACGATGCACTCCTCGCACCACGGATGGGCCATGTGGGCCATGATCATCTTGAGGTCGGGGTAGCGCTGGGCGATCTCGTCGACGTCGGTCGGCATGCCGAGCTTGACGGGGGCGTTCTCGGCGAAGGTGGTGCCCATGTGCATGGTGAGCGGCAGGTTGTTCGCCACGCAGTAGCGGTAGACCGGCTCCATGCGGGGGTCGAGCAGCGACACGCCGTTGTAGATCGGGCCGAACTTCACCCCCTTGAGGCCGCCGTCCTCGATGGCTTTTTCCAGCAGCGCCATCGCGTCCGGGCGGCGCGGATCGACGGCGGCGAAACCGACGAACTTGTCCGGGTAGGCCTTCACCGCCTCGATGGTGACCTCGTCGTCACCGTCGATGCCGGCGCTGTCGCCGTAGCGCAGGGTAAAGACGATGGCGCGGTCCACCTCGGCCATGGCCTTGTATGTGGTCTCGGGATCGGCCTCGGGGCTCACCGCGCCGGGGCGGCTGAAGGCGGTGGAACGGGCGAAGGCGGGGCGCACATGCTCCGGCCTCCAAAGGTTGACGTGGCAGTCGACGATCATCGCTCTCGCTCCGCTCAAAGGACGCCGAATTCGGCGAAGACGTCGCCGAGTTTGCGGCCGGCCGTCAGCGCTTCCTTGGTTTTCTTCTCGCCGCGCAATTTCTCGCGGGCCGTGGCAACGACTTCGGCCTCGATGGTGTGGGGGATGACCACGCAGCCGTCGGCGTCGCCGAACAGGATGTCGCCGGGGTGGACGAGGACGCCGCCCACGCGCACCGGCACGTCGATCCGCACCACTTCGCCGCGCCCCTTGGAATCGAGCGGCCCGATGCCGCCATGGAAGACGGGAAAGCCGAGCGAGCGGATCTCGCGGATGTCGCGCACCATGCCGTCCATCAGCGCGCCGGCGGCGCCGCGCACCTTGGCGGCCGTCGACAGGAGCCCGCCCCAGGGCGCGATGCGGCCCGACGCGCCGCAGGCACACACGGCGATGTCGCCGGGGGCGAGGCTGTCGACCAGCGCGATCTCGAGCGCATAGGGGTTCTCGTCGGCGGCGGGCTGGGCGTGCACGTCGGCGTAGAGCATCGTGCGGGCGCGGCCGACCATGGTGAGCGCGTCGTCCAGCGGGCGGATGCGGGCGGGGAGCGCCTGGTCCATGTAGCCGAGGCTGTCGAGCACGTCGGACAGGAGCGAGCAGAAGAAGGTGTCGCGCCACTCGTCGAGGTCGGCGATGCCTTGTCCTTCGGGCTGGGTCACGGCGCTCATTCCTCGCTGGTATCGTCCGAAGCGAAATCGCTTTAACGTTAAAGCTATGTTAGAAAGCAAGCCGCGACACTGTCAAGTGGCTGCTATGCTAAATTCGCCGGCAGCCGTGGTTGCAAGTTGAGCAGGGAGAAGGCTTAACGATAAAGCCACAGCGCGTGTGGATCGGATCGCGAAGGCCGCAAGGCCAGCTTGGGGAAGGGACGCCGTGGACAAACCAGCCGCCAACCGCGAGCGCGCCCGTTCGGTGACGCTGCGCGACGTGGCGAAAGCCGCCGGCACGTCCTCGATGACCGTCTCCAACGTGCTCAACAACCGCCGCGGCGAGGTGAGCGAGGAGCTGTCCGAGCGGGTGCGGCGCGTCGCGGCCGAACTCGGCTATCGCCCGCACGTGTCGGCGCGGCGGCTGCGCACCCGGCGCCACATGGCGATCTCGGTGGCGCTGGTCGACCCGTCGCCCGCCTTCCTGTCCGATCCGCTGACGGCCGAGATGCTGGCCGGCCTCACCGCGGTGCTGAGCGCCGAGAACTACAGCACCGTGCTGCAGGGGATCGCGCCGAAAGACGTGGAATCGGCGCCCTTCCTGCGCTCCAACGAGACGGACGGGATCTGTCTCATCCTGTCCGGCCCGCCCGCGCAGCGCGCGCTGATGATGCGCCGCGCGGCGAGCGTCGGCCAGCCGATCCTCGTCATCCAGGAAACGGTGCCGGACGACATCACCGACGCCGCCTCCGTCTGCCTCGACGACCGGCGCGGGGCGCGCACCATCGCCGCACGCGTCGCTTCGCCGTCGGTGCGGCGCGTGGCGATGCTGGTTCCCGCGCAGGAGTGGCCGGCGATCCACCGGCGCGCCCGCGGCATCCGCGAGGGCCTCCGCGACGCAGGCTCCGCGGCCACGCTCGACACGCTCGTGTGCGAGAACGAAGGGCTCGACGCCAGCCAGGCGGCCCTTGCCGCCTACGTGGCCGAAAACGGCGCGCCCGACCTTCTCATCGGCGGCAACGACCAGATGGCCATCGCTGGCATGAAGTACCTGCAGGGCAGCGGGCTGCGCGTGCCCGACGACGTGCAGGTGTTCGGCTTCAACGGGCTCTCCTTCTCGCGCTACGTGACGCCGGAGCTGACGACGGTGCTGTCGCCGGCCCATCGCCTGGGCGAGACGGTGGGCAAGGCGATGCTGCACCGCCTCGCCGACGGCGCCTTCCGCTTCCGCGAGCAGGTGATCCCGGTGGAACTGGTGATGCGCGGCACGACGCGGCAGTAGCGCGCCGGAGCAGAAAGCCGCCCGCCATCAACCAGTCAGAGCGTCCGCTCCCACCAGCGGCCGATAGCGGCGGACGTCTTCTGCCAAAGGGTCGGCGCCGCCGTTTCGACGATGACGGTCGCCGTCAAGCCGTTGACGAGCGGGACGGTTTGCGAGCGGCTGTCGAACGCGATCTCGATGGGGACGCGCTGGGCGAGGCGCACCCAGCGGAAGGATGGCTCGGGCGCCTGCAACAGCGTTGGGGAAAAATCCTCGCCGAAAGCGATGCCGGCCGAAATGCCCACGACACGGCCGGCGAGGGTGTCCGGGCCGGCCATCAGCTTGATGCGCGCGGGCGCGCCGATCGCAATCCGCGGCAACGCCGTCTCCAAGAAGAACGCGTCGATGCGAAACGACGTCTCGTCGACGATGGCGAGGTTGGCCTCGTTCGCCGCCGCGATGTCGCCGACGTCCACCGACAGGTTGGCGATCCATCCGGCCACCGGCGCGCGCACGGAAGTGCGTTCGAGGTTGAGCTCGGCCGTCTTCACCGCGGCTTCGGCGGCTTGCAGCGCGGCGCGGGCGGATTGCGTGCGCAGGTCGGCGGCCTCGATTTCGACGTCCGGCACGGCCTGCGATCCGCGCGCCTTCAACGCGTCGTAGCGGTCCGATTGCTGGCGCTGGAGTTGATACTGGGCGTCGGCCTGATCGCGCGCGGCGGCGGCGCTTTCCAGGGCGAGCACATAGTCCCGGTCGTCGATTTCGAACAGGAGGTCCCCACTGGCGACGCGCTGGTTGTTGCGCACCGCCACCGTTACGACGTCGCCGGAGATGCGCGGCGCCACCTCCACGATGGTGGCCCGCACGTGCGCGTCGCGCGTCCACGGCGCGTTGAACGTTTCGTCCCACAGATAGATGCCGGCGCTGACGGCCGCGATGGCGAACAAGGTGGTAAGGAGAAGGCGCAATGCGATCATGGGATTTCACGGATCCGGCCACACCGCGGCGACCACGCCGAGGAGGACGACGTAGAGGCTGAGGCGGGCGAGGGCTGCATGGTAGACGAGCGACCAGGCGCCGGCCCGCAGCATGGCGGCGTCGAGGACGAACCACACGAGCCCGGCGACGAGCGCACACGGCAGCAGGCTCGGAAAGAGGACGCCGAAGACGGCGATCTCATGATGCATCGGCCATCCTCCGCGACAGCCACCGCTCTGCGACGATGGCGCCGAGGAGCTCCGCCGATGCCGCAAAGCACATGGCGGCGGACCGCTGCGCCTCCTCGCCCTCGGCGAGCGCGGTCGGCAACGCCTGGTGGATCCGGGTAAAGACGGTGCTGGATCCCTGCCCGTCGTGCAGGGCGCTCGTGACGGCCGTGCGCAGGGGTTGGGCCAGGCTCGCCAGCGAGCGTGGCAGGTGGCCGGTGGCCTCGACCTCGGCAATCGCCAGGAGCGCGTCGCCCGCCAGCAGCGCGGCTCGGGCGCGCTGGCGCAGATGCTGCCCCTCGCGGTCTTCGCCCGGGCCGAAATCGAACTCGCTGAGGACGTCGAAAAACTCTTCCGCGTAGACGTCGCGCGAGAGCTGCGCTGCGATGGCCTTGTGCCGCAGCAGATGGTCGGTCGCGCGCGCCAGGTGGTTTTTGATCCAGTCCGCGTTCTCGGGAAACACGATGGTAAGGGCGGCGACCAGCGTCGGCGGCAGCAGCAACAGCGTCGTGGTGGTGTTGAACAGCGCCAGCGGGTCGTACACCGGCGCGTTCTGCGGCTGGAACCCGACGCAGATGGCGATTGTCGCCCCGATGGCGAAAGGAAGGTTGGGCAGCCGGTACGCGTTGACGAAGATCGCGAAGAATGTGCCGCCGAAGACCAGCGCGAATGCGCCGAAGCCTTCCATCTGCGCCAGCACCACCATCAGCACGAGCGAGATGATGCTGCCGACGACGATGCCCAAGCCGATGGATATTGCCGCCTTGACGCGCAAGGCGCGCGGCACGATCACCGGCATCACCAGGGAGAGCGCCGAGCCGAGGATGGTGAGGACAAGGCCGTCCGGCCAGCCGCTCACGAGCCATATCGCGCTCAGCACCGAAAAGGTGAACACCGGCCGCAGCGCGCCCTGCATGGCGCCGAGCGTGTCGGCGTAGCGGCGGACGATTGGCCGGGTTTTCGGGGCGGGGCGGGACGGGTCGAGCAGGGTGGCTTCCGCCTCCATCAGGTCCGACAGACTTCGCGCAAGGCTCTCGAGGCGCCAAAGCATGGCGCGGGGCGCGAAATCCTCAACGCCGGGAGGGGCGGCGAGGCCGGTGGGCGCCAGGCTGTCGGCGATCGACGTCAACTGCGCGGCGCAGGCGAGGTGGGCCGGTGCGGGACCCGCCGGGGGCGGCAGCCGCTCGAGCGCGTCGCCAAGCTGTTGCAGGCCCGCCGCGACGACCGGGCCTGTGCATCCGGGCAGGTTCTGCCGCAGCGAGATGCGGACGGCTTCGGCGCGCAGAGCGACGCGGTTGAGCGCGGCCGCCACCGCGTTCAGCCGGTGGCGCATGTGGTGGCGCCGGTTGCGCTCGAAGGAGAGCGCGCGCAGGGCCGTGTTGACCAGCGCCAGTCGCGGCAACACGGTGCGCTCGTAGCGCAAATCGTCGCCGCTTCGCCCCAAGACGGCGGCGCTCGCGGCAAGCGTCGCCTCGCGCGCCGCGCCGAGGCTGTCGCGCACTTCGTCCGCGACCGAAACCGGAAACACCACGAGCATGACCGCGAATGCCACGATGACGGGGATCGCCGTCTCGGTGGCGCGCGTGACGGCCAGCGGGAAGGCCGTGTCGATGTGGGGCCCGGCGTCGAGCGCGATCAATAGCGCGACGAAGCCGGCGATCGCGTAGCCATAGGCATCGAGCCCGCTCTGCCGGCGCGCCAGGTAGCCGACGATGAAGAGATAGATTGCCAGCGCCGGGATGATCGTGCGCGGCTCCTGCCCAAAGGTCGCGGCCAGCACGAAGCCGGCCGCGCAGCCGAGCAGCGTGCCCGTCAGCCGTTCCAGCGAGCGCCAGACCGTGGTGCCCCCGTCCGGCCGTACGATCAGCGGCACCGTGATGAGCGACCAATAGGTGTGGTCGAGGTCGAACAGGAACGCGATGTAGAGCGTGAGCACGGCCACCAGCGCGACCTTGAGCCCATACGTCGCCGGCAGCGCCGCGATGCGCCGACCGAGATCGGGCGGGGGGGCGACCATGGCGTCAGACATCGCGGACGCATGGCCGGGCGGCGGAAGCCGCTTTCGCCCCGGTCGGTGCGAGGGGGGCGCCGGTTCGCAGATGCCGCCGCCCCCGCACGCCCCGATCAGCTCCGGATGAAGGCCAGGAGGTCGGGATTGATCACGTCCGCGTGGGTCACGAACATGCCGTGCGGGAACCCTTCGTAGACCTTGAGCGTGGCGTTCTCGAGGAGCTTGACCGACAGCAGCGCGGAATCGGCGATGGGGACGACCTGATCGTCGTCGCCGTGCATGACGAGGGTCGGCACCGTGATCGCCTTGAGGTCGTCGGTGAAGTCGGTTTCCGAGAACGCCTTGATGCAGTCGTAGTGGGCTTTGGCGCCGCCCGTCATGCCCTGGCGGCACCAGTTGTCGATCACCGCCTGCTGCGGCGTCACACCCTCGCGGTTGAAGCCGTAGAACGGACCGGCGGCAATCTCGCGATAGAAGTTGGCGCGGTTGTCGGCGAGCGCCTTGCGGAAGCCGTCGAACACCTCGAGCGGCAGGCCGCCGGGGTTGGCAGCGGTCTTGAGCATGATAGGGGGCACCGCCGAAAGGAGAACCGCCTTGGCGACGCGGCCGGGCTTGGCGCGCGCCACGTAGCGGGCCACCTCGCCGCCGCCGGTGGAGTGGCCGATATGGATCGCGCCGGTGAGATCCAGGGCTTCGGTCAGCGTTGCGACATCGGCGGCGTAGGTGTCCATTTCGTTGCCGGTGTCGGTCTGCGTGGAGCGGCCGTGGCCGCGCCGGTCGTGGGCGATGACGCGATAGCCCTTGTCGAGGAAGAACAGCATCTGGCTGTCCCAGTCGTCGGCCGACAGCGGCCAGCCGTGATGAAAGACGATGGGTTGCGCGTCCTTCGGGCCCCAATCCTTGAAGTAGATCTCCGTCCCGTCAGCAATCGTTACGAATGGCAATGCTCTCACTCCGTTCTGGATGCCTGATGCCGCAACGGATCCGCCGGTGCGGGCATCACTCCACGGGCCGATCCGTCCCGAGCCCGTTGCGCGAGGGTGTCGCGGCGCGACGGCAGGCGTGGGACGAACGGCACGGCATGGATTGCCCTGTTCGGCGGCCTTGCGACCCGCTGCCAGAACATAACGATGGTGCGGCGCGGCGCGATTATACGCGCGGCACCGGCACCTAGACATTGGTATGGGTTGGCCGGGGGCGGGAAGCCTTGGGGTTACGCCCCTTGCGCAGCAACCGACTTCGAGCGCGGCCCGCTTTGCCGAGGCCGGAGCCTCAGCCGGACACCGGGCGGATGGTGCGGCG
>JAUIJH010000207.1 GCA_030431335.1 Alphaproteobacteria bacterium | reverse complement strand
GCGGATTCCGGCAAGCAACTGAACTCTGCCGCCACCAGGCGACAGACGGTCGGCGGCCTGCCCATGAGTGTCACCGACCCACCGCACGAGTGCGGCCTCTGCCCGAGGCTTGTCGCCTATCGGCACGAGCAACGGGCCAAGCAGCCCGCCTGGCACAACGCGCCGGTGCCGACCTTCGGCGCCCTCGACAGCGCGGCGCTGCTGGTGGTCGGACTGGCCCCCGGCGTCGGCGGTGCCAACCGCACCGGCCGCCCCTTCACCGGCGACTATGCCGGCCAGCTTCTCTACAACGCATTGATCGCGCACGGCTTTGCCGAGGGAACCTTCGAGGCCCGCCCCGACGACGGCCTGACCCTGCGTGAAGCCGCCGTCACCAACGCGGTGCGTTGCGTGCCGCCGCAGAACAAACCCGTCGGCGCCGAAATCAACACCTGCCGCCAGTTTCTCAGCGCCACCATCGCGGCCACGCCGCGCCTGCGCGTCATCCTCGCCCTCGGCCGAATCTCCCACGACACGCTCGTGCGCACGCTGGGCGCACGCCTCGCCGAAGTGCCCTTCAAGCATGGCGTTTCGCATCAGGTCGCCGGCATCACCCTCGTCGATAGCTACCATCCGTCGCGCTACAACGTGAACACCGGCGTCCTCACCGACGCGATGTTCCATGACGTTGTGGCGACCGCGCGGCGCCACATCGACAACCCGGCCGGTTGATACCGCCCGCCTCCCGCCACCGCCCCTGACCCACGAGCCCTGGCTGCGCTGCCGCCCCTGCAGGCCGGCGCGACGGTTGCCGCTCGCCCCGTCGGGTCAGCGCGCCCTTAAACGACAATGCGCCGCACGGACGGATCCGTGCGGCGCATGACGATGGAAGTATGGGATCGCCGCGGCGAGGCGGCGATCGCCTCGCTTATTTCTTGCCGGTGAAGCCCGTCAACGTGGACACCGTGACCGCCGTGTTCACCAGAGGCGACAGGATCTGGAGGAACTTGGACAGCTCGGCCGCCGGGTGGTCGGAGACAAAGATGATGTCCTCGTCACGCAGTTCGAACAGCTTCATCAGGAAGAAGGACTTCGGATCCTTCATGTTGAGCTGGTAGATGACCGGCACCATCGATCCGTCCGCCGCCGTGACGGCCCGCTCGTCGATCGCCTTGGCGATATGGGCGGGCTCGAAGCGGAACAGGAAGACGCCGCGCGCATCGGCCGTCAGGTCGTTGAGGCCACCGGCACGGGCGAGGCCCTCGGCCAGCGTGACGCGGCGCGTCTCGAACTTGAACTCCTGCGGCGCGTTGGCGGCGCCGAACACGGTGAAGGTCGCCGCCCGATCGCTGACCAGCACCACGTCGCCCGGACGCACCGGCACGTTGTTGGCGGCGTGGTCGAACAGGTCTTCCAGGTTGGCCGTCGCGACCGTGTTGCCGCGGCGCAGCGTCACCTGGGCATTATAGGTCTCGATGGCGGTGCCGCCGGCCAGCGCGATGACGTCGAGGATGCGCGCACCGGCCACGGTGACCGGCAAGTTGCCCGGGGTGGTAACGCGGCCGATGACGGTGACCGAATTGGCCAGCGATTCGCCCACGATGACCTGCACCTGCGGCTGGATCGCCTTGTCGGCCAGAGCGGCTTCGATGGTGGCCCGCAGGCTGCTCGGCGTGCTGCCCGCCGCCTGAACCGCGCCCACATAAGGCACGAAGATCTGGCCGCTCTCGTCGATCACGGCCTCGATCTGCGTCGCTTTCGAGGTGGAGGACGAGAACAGACCGTCCGCGCCGGCCTCGAAGATGTTGACGCCGATCTTGTCGCCGACCGCCAGACGGATCGACGGTTGCCTTTCGTCCAGCTTGAAGAATGAGGAGAAGGGCTGCGGCCGATACTGGCCGGAGATGTTGGAAACTTTCTCGTCGATACTGACCACGAGGTAGGGCGGCTTGGGGTAGTTCGGACTGTCGACGGTGTCGATATTACGCGTCATCGGTCCGTTCGACGGCAGGCAACCCGCCAAGGCCACCGTTAGGGCAATTGCCAACGCCCCTCGAAAGACCATTTTGCTACCTTCCGCCCATTCAAACCGACAGAAGGTGTAACATCGCCGTAATGCACAAGGGACTCTCGTCAGCCTGGCGCAAGCAATACGAGAGCAACCCGTTGCACGGAAAACACAGGAAGTTAGCGGACAATTACGCACTTCCCGACGTTTGTACCGGCCTCAGCGGGCAGCGCGCACGTCGCTCGAACCGGCACAACCCAGCGTATTCCTTACGGTTTTTCCACTGAGCAAAGTGTGTGCGGGCCCCGATTCCGCCACAAGAGGCAAAAAGCACACGCTCGTGGGGCTTGGTGGAAAAATTGCGCTCTGGCGGCCTCGATCCGGCCTGAAACGGGCCTGAGAGGCGTGATCGCGGCCCGCGACCCGTCGAATCGCTCCGGTCAAGACGGGCGCGGAGGCGGCGCGCAACTCCGACGGCGACGGCCGGGCACACGGCCCGGCCACGGTGGGAGCCTAGCTCACCCGGTCGCGGATGGCGGCGGCGATGAGGGCGACAACACCCCAGCCGAGGAACAGGCCACCGAACAGGATCAGCGTCCAGCGGATGCCTTCGGGGTAGGTCGCCTCCTCCGGCGCCATGCCGGTGACGAACACCGCGAGGTAGCGCTGCTGCTTCAGCGCCTCGATGCGGGCCGCCTCGAGCGCCGCCAGCGACGACGCGTAGGACTGCTCGGAGAACTCGCGCTCGGCGAGCAACTCCTCGTAGCGTGACAGGCGCTCGGTGAGGACAGGCTGCGTCTGCCCCTCCTCGGCCACGGCCACACTCTGCTTTTCGGCCGCGATCTGGCGCTTCAGCGCGTCGATCTGGTTGCGGACGTAGACGACGCGCGGCGAGTTGTCGCTCATCGTCGAGCGCAATGCGGTCAGCGAGGACTGGAGGTTGGCAAGGTCGGTCTCGAGCGCGCCCACCAGCGAGGTCTGCTGCTGCGCCACCAACTCCGGATCGATCTCGCGCTCCGTGCCGCGCCAGGCGGCGACGGACTTGCGCGCTTCGGCGAAGCGCTCCTCGGCCAATTGCACCTCACGCCGGGCCGATTTCAGACTGTCCTCGCGCGAACGCAGCGACAGCAGGTTGATGAGCGCCTCGGACTTTTCGATGACCTTGCGCGTGATCTGCTCGGCATCGGCGGGACGGAACGCGCGCACCACCAGGTTGATGATGCCGGTCTCGGTGTCGAATTCCACCTCGCACATCATCTGCCAGTAGGTGACTAGACTCTCCACCGGGATTTCCGGGTCGAGCCGGTAGTAGGGATCGGCGGAGGGGCGCGAATAGATTTCGAGGAAGTTCGCTTCCGCGACCAGGATCTCCACCATCTCGCGAGAGTGAATGTACTCTTGCAGGATGTAGCTGTCGGCGACCTCGATATCGGCGCTCGACCCACCCAGGGAGAACATGGTGGTCACGTCCACCGCGGAAGTGCTGGACGAGGCGCCGCGCACGGCGAACGAGCTGTAGGTCGCGTACTGGTCGGCGGCCACGAAGCCGTAATAGAGGATGGTGAGCACCGTCGGCGCGGCGACGAAGATCAGGAACATCATGCGGATGAAGTGGCCGAAGCGGGACGGCCCCTTCTTCAGCTGCGCCCGCGGCGGCAGGACGAAGGCCTGCGCCTGTAGCGCCGCCGCCGGCGTGTTCAGTGGCGAGACGCTCGGTGCCTTGTTGTCGTCCTGCGGCACCAGCGACTTGGGATCGCCGCCCAGCTTGCCATCTTTCTCGATGACGGCACGGCGCCGTTCGAGCCTGGCACGGCGTGCAGCGGCCCTGCGCTCATCAGAGTCCGGCACGGGAATGAGGTTTTTATCGGTCATCGGCCTTAAAAGAACTCTTCACGAAGAAAATCGTCATCTTCGGTGTCTTCTTCCTGGTCCTTTTCGGCACGTGGACCTTCGATAGGTTTCGGCAGCGCTTCGAACACTGCGACGCCTTCGGCGAGATCCTCGAACTCATATAGCACGCCTTCGTACAAGACATAAAGGAGGTTGCAGTTTTGTGGGATCCCCTTGGGGTCCTCACACGAAACAACGTAGTCTCGACCATAGATCAGGTTCAGAACTTCGTTGGCGTCTTCCCCCTCCAGCTTCATACCCTTCATCTGAAATCTGGAACCGACAAGATGCAGGTCGAAATTGCAAAAATATAGAACGACGAGGCCGAGCCGCTTGACTGCCCACGGCGGCAGATTCTTGATGGGCTCGTAGATTGCCTGGGGTGGCAACTCACCCATGGCGAGCATCATTCCCATCAAATTCTGCGGATCCATTCCCAGGACGCGCGCGAAAAAGATCGCCGTCTCGCGAAGTGGAGTGGCTTTATCAAAGAAGCGTGCCTCGGGGATGACCCACGAAATGCGCGAATCGACGACGACGCTGCCCTTGTTGGGGGCCAGCCGGCGCGTCAGCAGATCCATGAGCTGCCGCGCACCCGACTCGCGATGGCCGAGAACGACGATCTTGCGCCCGCGCGGGATGGCGACCGAAAAGTTGCTGAAGTACTCGATCTCCCGCGTTTTCAGCGGTTTGATCACGGTAACGTTATTGATGGCGGCGTGATAGTTGCCGATGCCGATCGTGCCTTGCCGTTCGCGCAACACGTCCAGGTCGAGCACGGGGGGTCGTCCCGCATCGCGCGCTCGTACCGCCTCGTCGAAGGACAGGATCCTCGCCTCACTCATGCTACTCACCCTTAGCGGCGCAGCCCCGCGCAGTGCACTGCACAATGCATACCATAACTAAGCCACCCTGCGCCTATACTGGCCGCACGACAATCAGCCATGGTGCTTTCCACGCTGTTTCATCGGATTGGGATGGCTCGGACAATTGCGAGTGCGGCGCACAATTTAAGTTCGCACCGAAGCAAGGCGCCAAGCCAAAAAACGCCAAAAAATTGATTGCGATAGCAGGATCGTCAAACCCTTCGTCCCTCGACGCTCGATGCGCGCATCGATTCGCAGGCGCGCAGCCGGCGGATCGAGCCCTGCCGCGGCCTACCGCAGCGCGGGAGACGAACAGGGCAATCCGGTCGGCGGCGACGGTCCGGCGTCTCGCGCGCAACCGAGGATCCCGGCCCGCGTCCCGGCGATCGGGACCGCGCCGTCGGCGCTCCTATAGCACCGGGCCAGCCCCCGCGAAAGCCGCTATCGGTGCAATTGTTCCAATCCCGCCAGCCTCATCGGGCCTCCACCAGCGCAAAGGCGCCGTCCACGAACTGCAACAGCCGTAAGGCCGTGACATCGAGACCCATGTGGTCGATGGAGGTCATGTTGACCGCGCCGGCCGTGCCGATGAAGCCGTTGGTCGATTCGAGCGCGTTGCGCACGTCGAACGGATCGGTGGAGCCGGCCCGCTTGATGGCGTTCACCAGCAGCATCAGCCCGTCATGGGCGTAGCCGCCGTGGAGGGAGGAGGGCTCGCCCGTCGCCGCCTCGTAGCGTGCCTTGTAGCCGATGACCACGTCGCGCTGCGGATCGGTCTCGGGCAGGAGATCGGCCACGGGCATCGCCGGAGACGGCAGCCGCACCCCCTCGGCCGCGTCCCCCGCACGTTCCAGAAGCCGGGGCGAGGCCATGCCGTGGCTGAGATAGATGGGCAGGTCGAGCCCAACCGCGGCGGCGTCGCGCGTCACGAGGGCGGGCCCCTCGCCGGCGCCGGCCACCACCAGGGCCTGCAATCCCTCCATCTGCGCGATCTGGGCAAGCTGCGCCGTCATGCCGTGATCGCCGGGGGCGTAGTTCGCCTCGGCGCGAACGGCGATGCCGTGATCGCCGGCCACCTCGAGGCAGGCCGCGCGCATCGATTTGCCGAACTCGCCCGTGCTGGCGATCAGCGCGACCTGGGTGAGGCCGCGCTGGCCCAGATCGGAGAAGATCGTCTCGCAGGCCATCTTGTCCGTGTGCGGCGTCTTGAACACGAAGGGTTTGACCGGGTCGACGATGGCCAGCGCGCCCGCCAGCGCGATGAACGGAATTTCGTGCTCGTTGAAGATCGGCATCATGGCGAGGGTCTCGGCGGTGGTGGTGCCGCCGATCATCGCGGTGATCGCGCCCGTTTCCACCAGGCGGGCGGCCAGGGCACGCGCCGTGTCCGCGTCGCCCTGCGAATCGTACACGACCAGCTCCAGCGGCCGGCCGAGCACGCCGCCATCCGCGTTGATCGCCTCGGTATAGATCTCCAGCGTCTTGCGCTGGGGCTCGCCGGAAGCTGCCGCCGGCCCGGTGGTGGCGAGCACCGCGCCCACACGGATCGGCTCCTCCTGCGCGGCGGCAGGCCCCTGCGAAGCGGCGGCAAAGGCCGCGGCAGCGCCGAATATCGCGGCGCGAGAGCGACTGATCGTCATCATTTTCCACCTGTGACCGTTTCGCTATCAACGGCGTTCCCCGGCGGACCGTTTCGGCTTGGCCATAATTGTCGCGGGCAAGGGATGCGGTCGCGATAACGGCTGTCCGATCGGCTCGTCCAACCGGCGAACCGGAAGGCTCCGAACGCGTCGACGGCGATCACCGCTTGCCCAACGCCAACTCTTTCTGGTTCTTCGTGCCGGAGCACCGCGCCCGCGCGCAACCCGGCCTCCTCCGAGGAGGCTCCCGGCATGGGGCGTAGCCGAACAAGAGGGTGGAAGTATGGAACCGATTCTGGAACGCCTCGCACGCGGAGCCCCGTGTGTCGGCACCCGCGCCGCCACCTGCCGCCCGGGGCACGGCCGATGAGCGCGCTGCGCCTCGTGCTGTTCGATTGCGACGGCACCCTCGTCGACAGCGCCAACCACATCCTCGCCGCCATGAAGGGTGCCTTCGAGCACCACAACCTGCCCCCGCCTTCCGACGACGAGATCAAGGCCATCATCGGCCTCTCGCTGCCGAGGGCCATCGCGCGGCTCGCCCATCCGGAAGGCCCGCGCGCAGAGCTGGTGGAGGCCTATAAGACCATCTACCGCGACGCGATGGCGCCGGGCGCCGCCACCGAGCCGTTGTTTCCGGGGATCATCGATGCGCTCGATGCCGTGTCGACCGACGTGACGTTCCTGGGGATCGCCACCGGCAAGTCTCGCGCTGGGCTCCAGCGCATCCTCCTGGGGCACGGCCTCGCGGACCGCTTCGTGACCACGATGACGGCCGACGACGCCCCCTCCAAGCCCGCCCCAGACATGGTGCTGCGCGCGATGGCCGCAACCGGCGTCGATGCCAGCCGGACCGTCCTCGTGGGCGACAGCGGCTTCGACATGCAGATGGCGAAGGCTGCCGGCGCGAGCGCTCTGGCCGTCGCCTGGGGCTACCAGCCCGTGGACCGGCTGGAGGCCGCCGGCGCCGACCGCGTCGCGCACGCCGCCGCCGAGATCCCGGCCCTGGTGGACGAGTTGGTCGGCCGATGAGCGCAAAAGCCAACGACAACGTCCGCGAGGGCGCCCAGCCGGCATCGCCGGCGCCCATGCAGCGCTTCTACAAGGAAGCGAGCACCGGGATCGGGGCCGACGGCCTGCGCACCGTGCTCCTGGACGGCCGCCCGGTGCGGACCCCCGCCCGCAACGCGCTGATGGCGCCGCCCGCGGTGGCCGACGCCATCGCCGCCGAGTGGAACGCGCAGGAGACCCACATCAAGCCCCTGACGATGCCGCTGACGCGCCTCGTCAACACCGCTATCGACGGCGTCTCCCAGACGGTCGGCCCGGTGCAGGACGAGATCGTCTCCATCGCCGGCAACGATCTCCTCGTCTATCGCGCCGACCGGCCGGAGGGCCTCGTCGCCCGCCAGGGTGCGCTGTGGGATCCGCTCGTGCGCGACGCGGCGGAGCGCTTCGGCGTGCCGATCGCGGTCACCGCCGGTGTCATGCCGGTGCGCCAGGACGCGCGCCTCGCCGAGGCGGTCCGCCGCGTGCTGCCGGGCGCCCCGCTGCCGCTGGCCGCCCTGCACCAGCTCACCACGCTGACGGGCAGCGCGCTGATCGCGATCGGCGTCGCCCACGCGCGCCTGTCCTTCGCCGACGGCTGGCAGGCCGCGCATGTCGACGAAGATTGGAATATCATGGAGTGGGGCGAGGACGAGGAAGCGGCCGCGCGCCGGGCGCGGCGCCTGCGCGACGCCGAAGCCGCCGCCTTCGTGCTGGAGGACATGCGATGAGAGAGATCCTGGCCGAACTGGAGCGGCGCCGCGAGGAGGCCCGCGCAGGCGGCGGCGAACGCCGCGTCGCCGCGCAACACGAGCGCGGCAAGCTCACCGCCCGCGAGCGTCTGGACGTGCTGCTGGACGAAGGCTCGTTCGAGGAGTTCGACATGTTCGTCGAGCACCGCTGCAACGATTTCGGCATGGAGAAGACCAAGTATCCGGGCGACGGCGTCGTCACCGGCTGGGGCACCATCAACGGGCGCACCGTCTTCGTCTTCGCCAAGGATTTCACGGTTTTCGGCGGATCTTTGTCCTGGACCCATGCCGAGAAGATCATGAAGGTCCAGGACATGGCGCTCCGGAACCGAGCGCCCATCATCGGCCTGTTCGATGCCGGCGGCGCGCGCATCCAGGAAGGCGTGGCGGCGCTGGGCGGCTACGGCGAGGTGTTCCAGCGCAACGTGCTCGCCTCGGGCGTCATTCCGCAGATCTCCGTCATCATGGGGCCGTGCGCGGGCGGCGACGTCTATTCGCCGGCGATGACTGACTTCATCTTCATGGTACGCGGGACGAGCTACATGTTCGTCACCGGGCCCGAGGTGGTGAAGACGGTCACCAACGAGAGCGTGACGGCGGAGGAGCTCGGCGGCGCCGACATCCACACCGCCCGCTCCGCCGTCGCCGACAACGCCTATGACGACGATATCGCCGCCCTGACCGAGGTGCGCCGCCTGGTGGATTTCCTGCCCGCCTCCAACCTCGTCGAGGCGCCGGAGCTGGAAACCGCCGACCCGGGCGACCGCGTCGAAATTTCGCTCGACACGCTGGTGCCCGTCGCCAAGACCGCGCCCTACGACATGCGCGAGCTGATCGAGA
>JAUIJH010000206.1 GCA_030431335.1 Alphaproteobacteria bacterium | reverse complement strand
CGCGTATAGGCCCCGGCGTCGAAGTAGCCGACCAGCTTGCGGGCGATCAGGCGGCCGTCGTTCATCACCCCGTCGGTGACGTACCAGCGCTCGGCGCCGCGCGGGGCGCCCACCTGCATCTCCTCGGCGCGGTCGAACATGTACTTGCACGGGCGCCCGGTGAGCATGGTGCCCAGGATCGCCATCGGCTCGTGCAGGCTGTCGACCTTGCCGCCGAAGCCGCCGCCCACCGTGCCGCCGACGAAGTGGAGCCGCGCGGAGGACACCTCCAGCAGCTTCGCCGCCGTGCCGAGCGAGAAGAACAGCGCCTGGGTGGAGGTGTAGCAGACGAAGCGGTCGTTGGTTTCGGGCGCCGCGATGGCCCCGCACGTCTCCATCGGCGCCTGCTCGATGGGGCTCATCTGGTAGCGCCCGGTGATGACGTGGTCGGCCTCGCGGAAGCCGGCCTCCACGTCGCCGTAGCGCAGCTTCTGGTGGTCGTATTTGCCGTGGTAGATGAAGAGGTTGCCCGGATAGGGGTCGCTCACCGAAGGCGCGCCCGGCTTGATCGCCTCCTCCACGTCGAGGACGAAGGGCAGCTCCTCGTAGTCGACGCGGATGGCGGCGGCCGCCTCGCGCGCCTGCCGCTCGGTGTCGGCGATGACGGCGGCCACCGGCTCGCCCTTGTAGCGCACCTTGGTCTCGGCGAGCAGCGGCTCGTCGTCGAGGCCGAAATCCAGGAGCGACAGCAGCGTGTTGAGGTTGTGCGGCACGTCGCGCGCCAGGATGATGCGGCGCACGCCCGGCATCCGCTCCGCCTGGGCGGTGTCGATGCGCCGGATCCGGGCGTGGTGGTGCGGCGAGCGGGTGCAGCGGATGTGGCACAGCCCGTCGAACAGGTGGTCGTCGTAGAAGGGCGAGCGGCCGGTGACGTGGCCGCGCATGTCCTGGCGCTGCGTCGGCTTGCCGATCTCGTTGAGATCGTCGTCGCGCTCGTCGGCGAAATATTCCTTGCGGAACTCGATGGGCATCGGCCTACCCCGCTCGCCGGACGCCGCCGCGCTCGGCGGCCGCGAGAACGGCGTTGATGATCGCCTCGTATCCAGTGCAGCGGCACAGGTTGCCGGAGATCGCCTCCACGACTTCCGTGCGGCTGGGGCGCGGGTTGGCGCGCAGCAGCGCCTCGGCCGCCATCAGCATCCCGTCCGTGCAGTAGCCGCACTGGGCGGCGAAATTGTCCATGAACGCCTCCTGCAGCGGCGACAGGGAACCGTTGGCGAGGCCCGCCACCGTGTCGACCGACCGCCCCGCCACGCTCTCGGCGAGGGTGAGGCACGAGAGGTGCGGCAGGCCGTCGATCAGCACGGTGCAGGCGCCGCAGGTGCCCTGGCCGCAGCCATATTTGGGCGTCAGGTCGCCGATGCCGCGCCGCAGGACGTCCAGAAGATTCTGCCCGTCGGCCACGAACGCGGCCTTCTCCTCGCCGTTGTGGCGGAACTCGATGGGTCTGCGGGCCATCAGCGGGCCTCCTTGAGGACGCGGGCAAGGTGGACGGACGCCACCTCGCGCCGATACCAGGCGCTGGCGAGCGCATCGTCGGCCGGCTCCAGCCCCTCGGTGGCGGCGGCGGCGGCGCGGGCGATGGTCGCCGCGTCCAGCGTCGCGCCGTTGAGGGCGCGCTCGGCGCCGGCGGCGCGCATCGGGTGCGGACCCATGCCGCAGAACACGACGCGGGCGCCCTCGATGCGCCCGCCCCGCTTGGGCAGCAGCGCCGCGATCGACAGCACCGAGACGCCCTTCGGCTTGACCCGCGAGACCTTGGCGAACAGCAGCCGCTCCTGCGGCACCGGCACGTGGATCGCGCCAACCAGCGTGCGCGCCACGCCCGGCCGCATCAGCTCCTCGACGGGCATGCGCCGGCCGTCGGCCGTCTCGGCCGTGGCGCCGAGCGCCATCAGCGCGCCGGCGAAGTCGCCATAGGGCCGCGCGGCGAAGAGGTTGCCCGCCACGGTGGCGGCCGAGCGCACCTGCGGCCCGCCGATGACGCGGGCGACCGGCGCCAGGAACGCCGCGTCCCGGTTGGCGAGCAGCATCGCCATGGTCACGTGCGCGCCGAGTTCCAGCACGCCGCCGGCGACGCGGATCGCCCGCAGCGCCGGATCGGTGGTGCGGATGATGTGGGCGAAGGCGGGGTCGGCCTCGTTGAGGGCGCGCATCACCAGCGTGCCGCCGCCCATGAAGCGGGCGTCGCGGGCGCTGGCGAAGGCGCGCCCCGCCTCGGCGAAGGTGGCAAAGGTCTCGACCGTCAGCGGCATGGCCGCCCTCCCCTTGGCTCGCGGCTCATGTCAGGGCTCCGTCGCGGCGGGCGACCCTGGCGCGGATCGCCTCGATGCCGGCCGTATAGATGTTGTCGCGCACCAGGGTGCCGAGCTCCTCCGCGCGGCCGGCCGGCGTGTCGAAGCTCGACTTCCACTGGAAGAACGTCATGTCGCCGTCGGTGACCGGCAAGAGGCGCACGTGGGCGACGTAGTTGAACAGCGGCACCGGCGTGTCGAGCAGGCAGTAGCTCAGCTCCATGTCGGCGTCGGACAAGGTGAGAAGCTGCTCGCGCAATTCCTCCCCGCCGACGAGGTGGAAGCGGCGCACGCCGCCGACCCGGTCCGTCGGCGCGCCGCGCTCCATGGCGCTGTCCGCGACCGCCGGGTGCCAGCGATCGTGGCCGTTGAAGTCGCGCACGATCTCCCACACGGCCTCGATGGGCGCGTCGATCACCGTACTGACGAATAGGTTCACCATGACGCACCGAGTAAGGCGAGCGGGCAACGCGGCGGTCAAGAGACGGCGAGCGGGTCGCGTTACGGACCGTCTCAATCTTGGCATCGGGCGAAAAAGCGTTCACGAGAAAGACGTCCGCGCTATGGTCGGCGGGCCGAACCGCCCGCGACGCAATCTGGAGTTCTTCGATGCCAACGCGCCTATCCGTCCGCCTCCGCGCTTGCCTCTTCGCCCTGGCGGCGTCCGTCTCGCTGACGTCCGGCGCCATTGCCGACTCCGACAACCCCCTCGGCCCCCAGGGCCTCAGCGATGCGGACGCCGGCCGGATCCAGTATTTCATCGAATCGTGGACCGAAAACCTCCACTTCGGCAACATGGACGAGTACCTCGCCGCCTGGACCGACAACGCCGTGCTCGCCCCGCCGGGCCACGCGCTGGTCGTCGGCCCCAAGGCCATCGGCGAGTACATGCAGCAGGTCGCCCAGGGCACGATGCAGTTCCAGTTCTCCAGCGCCACCATCGTCGGGCGGGACGACCTCGCCGTGGTCGCCAACACCATCGTGTGGGACGTGCCGGGCATGAACGTCATCGCCACCGAGCGCTACAACCAGCTCATCGTGCTGCGCAAGGACGACGCGGGCGCCTGGAAAGTCCACGCCATGATTTATAACGCACCCTCGGCGGCCGAGGAGTAGTTCGCCGCTCAGGGCAGGTTGGACTTCCACATGTCGAGGTAGGGGCTCGGGTCGATCAGGTCCTTGCGCCGGCGGAACTTGGACAGCTTGCGGCTGAACTCGTCGGTCAGCTTCTGGCTGGTGTCGGTGAGGCCGCGGGCGCTCGAGGTGTCGGAATACATCTCGAAGTGCAGCATCCGCGTCTTGCCGACATCGCCGACCTCGCCGATCTGCTGGCCCTGCTCGATGGGGTCGCCCTCCTTGAAGAAGGCGCGATGCGTCGTCTCGCCATAGCGCACGATGAAGTTCGGGTGGATGACCGTGATCGCCCCGGTGCCGTTGCGGAAATTGCGCACGTAGGGGCCCATGGTGCCATCGGCGACGGCGTAGATGGGCGTGCCGAACGCGGTGATGAGGTCGACGCCGGCGTGCTTGCGGTAGCCGAGGATCACGCCGTTGCCATCGGTGGACCAGCGCACGGCGCCGAAATAGCGGCCGCGCGCGTTGTAGTTCTTGGGCTTGCGCCAATGCTTGTGCGGCGGCGGCGGGACGCGCAGCGGAAAATTGCAGCCCGAGCCGTCGACCGGCAGCGCCGGCCCCTCGATCGGCGGCGGCGGGTCGGGCGTGACGGGCGCGTCCTCGAACTCCGACAGCTTGGCGATGGTGGTCTTGTTGGGGCTGATCACGCCGTCGGGCGTGCCCATGAAGCGGCCCTGGAACGCCTTGATGCACGACACGGTGCGCGACATGAACGGCAAGATGATGCCGTCGGCGAGGATGGGATCGTAGTCCGCGTTGCCGGTCTTCTTCGCCGCCTTCTTCAGCAGCGATTGGACGATATAGACGTCCTGCCAATAATTGGTGACGTTTGGATTTGTCGTGACGCCGACGCAACCGTTGATCTTTGCCATATCGCCTACTCGAAAAATGAAAAACGCTTGGGCTCCGGGGATATTTGGATGAGGCCGGGGCGCAGCAAGCGCGTCGGCACGATTGAAACGCTGGCGTTACGCGACTGAAACAAAGGGCGGCGGGCTTTCCGGCGGCGGCGAGGCGTGCGGGCGCGCCCTCGCGCCGTTGCCGGGCGAGGCGGGGATGGCGGGACGCGTGGGGACGACCCTGGTGGGGTAGAAGTGGGGCCGTGCCCACGCGTCCTGCCTCGGCTTGAGGGACCGGGTTATTCGGCGGTTCGCCTCTCGGCTTGCCGCTTAAGTCCACGCCGGAACTTCCCTCTCGCGAGGTTCGTCAAGACCGTTGCCCGGCGAGGCCGGGGCGGCGCAGTGGCGCGTCCAGCGGGGACGCCGATCCCGATGTGCCCGCCTCCGCGCCTCCGGTCAGGCGGGAATGCAAGCCACCGAGCCCTCGAACCTCGCGGCGGCCGGACCGGCACGCGCCTCCCCGTGGTCGAGCGACTGGAGGAGTGTGGCATGGGGGGCGTGGGGTGGGGATAAGGATTTTGTGGGGAGAGGGAAATGGTAGGAAATTGGCTGACGCTGCGGTGTTGAAGCGCGAAGCCAGAGGCCCCAATCGTCGCGTAGTGCCAACTGCGCAAACTGTTCAGCCGATGCGTCATTTGCTGCACATACAACTGTGCTTCAGTGAAGTCCCAGAGTGCCATCGCCAAAGCAATAATGTAAAATCAATGCACCACGATCGCATGGAGGCCGCTTGATATGCCTCTGAAGGAGACTGTAAACCCTGCGAATGCAGCCACAAATGCGGTCGCAAGCCGCCTAACCGCATCCAAGGTGCTCTAAGTTTGTGGTGGCCTCTGTACATCAGTCACAATTGGTGTAAATTTTTTGCAATCATACACATCTCGCAGGCGAACAATTTGATGCAATTTGATTATCCGATAGATGCACAGACAGTTGACACTTTTCTTCGAAATTCTGAATATCGCTTTGTCGACGCGCTGAAACTGGTACTCGAGAAAATAAATAAAGATCGAGAGAACTACGCGCACCTTTCTTGTATTTACAATGTTTATTCGCGATCGGACAAGCAGAGAGGAAGTGAACTAAAAGAACCCCGAAAAATTCGGGCGAAGATGAACAATTATTGCGCTGACAACAATCTTGATTTTTACAAACCTTTTGACATGCCAGATATCGTTGCCTTAACGATAACGGTGCCATTTCCTTCTGATGTCAATGTTGTCTCTGCACATTTTGATGAATTAATTGATGGTCGCGCGTTCTTTGCTGTCTACGCAAAAGGCTCGGTCAACCCTTTTGTTAAGACAAAATATGGATCCGATAAGTCACAGGATGGATATTATGCCTGTCACTACTGCCTTAGGAAGAGAGACGATGCGCTCGAACCAATTGTTGAAGTTCAAATTAAAACTCTTTTACATGATGCGTGGGGAGTGAAGAATCATGACTTGACATACAAGAATTCTACTTTTGTTGATTCCTCGACAAGAATTCAATTCAACGAATTAGGCGATGCGCTTGCAAAACTGGATTCCTTGAGCAATAGGCTACGCGATAAAATTATCAGAGATTCAGCTGCCGGCGAACTAAAAAAACAACGTGTTTTGGATAGATTCCTTAAGGCAACGATGAATCAAAGAGGATTTATAATAGAGCAAAAAGAGCTATTAGACGAAATATATCAAATTAAAACTGAACGCGAAAGCGATCAATTTCGCTTAAGTCATGTCAAAGCGATAAGGGATCGATGCATTTCCCATTTCCAAGCTGATCCAAGGCAATCGTGCGTATTACTTCTCCATTTAGCTATGGCATCGCAGATGTCACAGATTAAACTTACAGCGATGGAGCGCATAGATATGTGGAGAATGTATGGAAACACTGCCGTCAATCAAATAGAATCTGCTGTTTTTCTTCATTTTACTCAGTTTATGTTTGGGGACACGCTATTGGCAATTGATGCGGCCGAAGAAGCCCTGGAGATAAATCTTACCGCGAAACAAGAATACCCAGATCCGAAAACCTATTTCCGATACCAAATGGCACTATCAACAAGTTTATCGTACTATCATGCTGAGATTTTAGACACGCATTACGGCTCTCGCTCGAAGGAAAAATCACTCCGTTATGTAAGTGATACTTACGATGCCATGAGAAGTCTTGGATATATTAACGACGACATCGAACAGAACCCGGTTGATGCCATAATTTCTCTTTTGGACAAAAAGCCCTCTGACACTATTTGTAATGTGATTGAAAACACACTTTTCGTCACAATCATGACTGCTGAAGATGCTAGGCCGATACGTACGGCGCTACGCCGATTGTATGATTTACGCGCTCTTTTTGCGAAGGATGACAAAGAGTTTGCGCAGTTAAGATTTGATTTACATGAACACCATGCCCGCAAAAAGATTTTTGACATTGAAACGGATGAGGCTTTTGAACAAACTCATTTAACATCTTGGTAACAGGTGGATTGCGGCATGCGCCGCATCAAGAGATTTCCTTGCAGTGAGATAAACGCTGTCCGCGACAAGCGCGTAGCAAGCTCCTGAACAAGCAGCGCCGTTGACAACAACCCTACCGTCGTCAGCTATTAGAACGTCACACGTATGTGTGAACGCTCGCATTGGGTCAGGTGTCACTCACCTATCGACCGACCAATAGAAACTGCCGGTTGAGACGCAACAGCTCAGCAGCTGAAGTGCCACCGTGCATCACCGCGTAAAATGCCGCTTCAGCGCGTCGAAGCCGCCCTGAAACACATCCGCCCCGATGCCCGCCACCAGGTCGTCCGCGACGGCCTCGGCGCACTCGAAGTCGGCGGACCACTCGCAGAACGCGCGGTCGCCGTCGGTGATGGGGGTGACGCGCAAGGTCGCCACGTAGTCGGTCAGCGGCATCGGGCTCTCTAAAATCGCGTAGGTGCAGAACATGTCGAAATCGGAGAGGCCGAGCAGCTTCTCGCGGATGCGGTCGCCGTTCTGCAGGCGGAAATCGCGCACGCAACCCACCTTGTCGGAGGGCTCGCCGTTCTCGATGCGGCTCTCGCGGATGCGGGGGTGCCAGCGCGGCAGGGCGTTGAAATCGCGCACCCGCGCCCACACCTCCGCCGCCGGCGCGTTGATCACGGTGGACACGTAGACGCGCGCCATCTAGGCCCCCTCCCCGCGCTTGGGCTCGCCGCCGGCCGAGCCGCCGGAGCCGCCCGGCTCCCCGCCCGACCCGCCGCCCTTGCCCTCGCGCGCCGCATCCTTGGCGATGCGCTGCATGTCGGACGCCTCGCGGATGAGGCCGCCCATCTTGGAGAGATTCCCCCCCTCGATGCCGATGTCGGCGAGGAGGCTGTCCACCAGCGGCGCCTGGACGCGGTAGCGCAGCGCCGAGTTGATCACCTCGTCCGTGGCGGTGCGGTGGGAGCCGTCGCCATTGTCGTAGCCGCCGCCCCGCCCGGCCCCGTCGAGCTGGACGATGCGAATGTCGGAGATCTTCTCCATCGGCTTGACCGAGGCGGCGACGATGCCCTCGATCCGCTGCAGCAGGCCGCGGCGGAAGAGCGACGCGCGGGCCGGCTCCGACAGCACGTTCTCGGCCTCGTTGATGAGCCGCTGCGCCTCCGCCTCCACGGCGCTGCGCACCTTTTGCGCGTCGGCGGCGAGGCGGGCCTCGGCGGCCTCCTTCTCGGCCATGAGCACGTCGATGGTCTTCCTGCGCTCGGCCTCCTCGGTCTCGCGCACCGTCTTGACGCGCTCCTCGGCCTCGGCGGCGCGGGCCTTGGCGGTGTCGGCCTCGATGCGGGCGGCCGTCTCCTCCAGCGACTTGGCGTAGAGCGCGATGGCGCGCTCCATGTTGGCCAGCTCCACCTCGCGCTCGCGGGTGATCTCGCGGCGGCGGCGCTCGGTCTCGTGGCCGATGCGCGCCTCGTCGAGCCCGCGCTCGGAGGCGATGCGGGCGCGCTCGATGTCCTCGGTGGAGGCGATCTCGGCCTCGCGCAGGGCCTGGACGCGGGCGATCTCGAGCTGCTCGGTGGAGCGGCGGCGCTCGAGCTTGGCCGCATCGAGGACGCGCTCGCGCTCCACGCCGGCGCGGTCCACCTCGCGGCTGGCCTCGATCTCGGCGCGGCGCACCTTGGCGTCGGCCTCGGCGCGCTCGCTCTTCTTGGCCGCGAGCGCGATGATGCGGGCCTCGTCCGCCTCCTCCACGGCGCGGCGGCGGTCGATGTCGCTGACCTCGCGCTCCTGGTGGCTGGCGATGCGCTCCATCTCCAGCGCCAGCTCCATCTCGATGCGCTGGCGCTCGGTGGCCTCGCGGCGGCGGATGTCGGCGGCCTCCACGGCGCTCTCGCGGGAGATTTCGCGCTCGCGGGTGTCCTGCTCGGCGGCGATGCGCTCCGCGTCGACGATCTTCTCCTTGGCGATGCGGGCGGCCTCGACGGCCTCGTCGGCCTCGACCTGCGCCTCGTCGAGCACGCGGTTGCGCATGATCTCGAGCTGGCGGACGGTCTCGTCGCGGGTGATCTTGTCGCGGCTGGTCTCGATCTCCTTCTCGATGGAGATCTGGTCGATCAGGCGGCGGCTCGACACCTCGGCGGCCTGGATCGCCTCGTTGCGCTCGATCTCGCGGCCGCGCGTCTCGGCCTCGGCGGCGATGCGCTCCGCGTCCACCTTCTTGGCCTGGGTGATGCGGGCCAGCTCGACGGCCTCGCGGGCGGTGATGTCGGCCTCGTCGACGGC
>JAUIJH010000014.1 GCA_030431335.1 Alphaproteobacteria bacterium | reverse complement strand
GGCCCACTTCGCGGTGGTCGCCGAGACCTTCGCCTTCCTGGCCGAAGCGGGTGCGACCCCGCCGCCCGGCATCGGCGAAGGCTCGCTGTGGGAACCCCTCAGCGCCGAGGAGCGCGGCGCCATCTTCGACGGCACCCGCATCCTCGCCGCCTACCGCACCGCCGAGCGCGCGATCGATCCGGCGCCCATCGCGCGCGACCTGACACGCGCGCTGGAGGACACCCCCGCCGTGACCCCCATCATGGGCGCGCGCGTGCTGGCCGTCGAAGCGGAGGGCGCGGGCTATCGCATCGCTTTCGAGGCGGGCGGGACGCGCCTCACGGAGCGTTACCCATGCGTGGTCAACGCCACCTGGGAGGGCCGGCTGGGCCTCGACCGCGCCATCCTGCCCGGTCCGCAGCGCCCGGTGATGCACCGCTTCAAGGCCGGCTTCTTCGCCGACATCGAGCCCGGCGACGCGCCGCCGTCGATCACCTTCGTCACCGGACCCTATGGCGATCTCGTGCGGTATCGGCGGCGCGTCTATGCGAGCTGGTATCCGGCCGGCCTGATGCGCCAGGAGCGCACGCTGGTGCCCGAGGCGCCCCCGCCGGACCTCGTCGCGGCCGGCCGCGAGGGGCTGCTCGACGCCACGCTCGCCGGCCTCGGCGCGCTGGTGCCGGGCCTGCCGGCGTGGGCGGAGAGGGTGTGCCGCTGGCAGGCGGTGGGCGGCTACATCACCTCCTGGGGCGCCGACGGCATCGAGGATCCGCGCAGCGAACTGCACGAGCGCCACCGGATCGGTCCCCACGGAACGCCGACCTACCAGTCCATCGACACCGGCAAGTTCACCACCGCGCCGCTCTTCGCCGAGATGGCGACGCGGCGGCTGTGCGGGGCGCCATGAGCGTCACGGTGCTTATCCCGGTCTACGACGCGGCGCCGTTCGTGGGCGAGACGGTGCGCTCGGCGCTGGCCCAGACGCACCGCGACTTGCGCCTCGTCATTGCCGTCGAGCCCGGCGGCGCGGCGGCCCCGCACGAGCCGGAAGCGAGCCTCGCGGCGCTCCGCGAGTTCGAGGCCGATCCGCGCGTCACCCTCTGGGCCAACCCGGCGCGCCTCGGCTGGACCGGCAACATCAACCGGATGCTCGCGGCGGTGGAGACGCCGTATTTCGCCATCCTTCCGCACGACGATCTGTGGCACCCGCGCTATGTGGAGACGCTGCTGGCGCTCCTGGAGGATCGCCCCGACGCCGGCGCCGCCTACAGCGACATCCGCAGTTTCGGCGACCGCCGCACCTGGCGCAGGGCGCATCCGATCCGGCGCGACGCGGACCGCATCGGCCAGATCTTCGATTTCTTCCTGGAGGGGCCGACGGGCATGCCCTGGCGAGGCCTCACCCGCACGGCGACGCTGTCCCTCACCGGCGGCTTCCCCGATTGGGACGAACTCGGCATGATGGCGGAGACGGAATATGCGCTGCGGCTTGTCGCGGCGGCGCCGGTTCTGCACCATAGCGGCGTGTTGTTCGCCAAGCGCCATCATGCGGGCGCGCGCAAGTCGGCCTCGCAGGAGCGCGGGGCCGCCGCGCTTGGCGAGCGGCAGGCCGGGTTCGCGGGGCATTGGTTGAAGATGGGCGAAGTCGTGGAGCGCACCGTCGCGGCCTCGCTGGGGGATGCGGACACCCGTCTGCTCGACGCGTTGATCCTCGCGCGCCGCGGGGCCGGCAAGCTCACCGTCTTGAAGGAGGCGCTGGCGGCGTCGGAGATCGCCGCGCTGGAGTGGGCGGCGGGCGAGGCGCGCGAACTCGCGGGCGACGGCGAGGGCGAGCGCCAGGCGCCGCGCTTCGGCCGCGAGGCCGGGCGGATCGCCGCCATCGCGCATGTGACGCTCTCGGGCCACCACCGCCTGCTCGGCGCCCTTGCCGCCGAGCGCGACCATGCCGCGACCGCCTACCGCCTCGCGCCCGACGACCCCGACGCCGGCTTCGCCCACGGCCGCATCCTGGTGCGCCAGGGCCGCACCCTGGAGGCCATCGAGGTGCTCGACCGGGCGCACCGCTCCAGCGCCAAGCCGCGCCATATCGAGCGCCTGCTCGCGGGCCTGGTCCCGGCCATCCGTTGAGCGAGAGCCTGCGATCCTACCGCGCCAAGCGCGATTTCACCCGCACCGGCGAGCCCGCCGGCGGCACGGCCGGCGAAAGCGGCGCCCGCTTCGTCGTCCACAAGCACCACGCCACCGCCGACCACTACGATCTGCGCCTGGAACTCGATGGCGTCCTCAAGAGCTGGGCCGTGCCCAAGGGGCCCTCGCTCGACCCCGGCGAAAAGCGCCTCGCGGTGGAGACCGAGGACCACCCGGTCGAATACATCGATTTCGAGGGCCTGATCCCGGACGGGCAGTACGGCGCCGGGCCGATGATCGTGTGGGACACGGGCGTATGGGCGCCGATGGACGACCCGCACGAGAGCCTCGCCAGCGGCGCCTTCAAGTTCCGCCTCGCCGGCGAGAAGCTGAACGGCGGCTTCATGCTGGCCCGCCTCAAGGGCAAGCCCGGCGAGAAGAAGACCAACTGGCTCTTCTTCAAGGAGCGCGACGCCAGCGCCGATCCCGACAGCGACATCCTCGAAACGCGGCCCGAAAGCGTGAAATCGGGCCGCCGCATCGAGGACCTGCTGCCAGCCGCCGCCGCGCCGTCCGCGCGCCGGCGCAGCCTCCGGCCGGGCGCGCTGAAGGGGGCCCGGAAGGCGCCCGCGCCCGAGCGCATCGAACCGCAGCTCGCAAGCCCCCAGGCCGAACCGCCCACCGGCGCCGACTGGTTGCACGAGATCAAGTTCGACGGCTACCGCACCCTCGCCCACAGCGCGGACGGCGCCGTGCGCCTGCTGACGCGCAAGGGCCTCGACTGGACGCACCGCTATGGCGCGCTCGCCGACGCCATCGCCGCGCTCGACTGCCGCGAGGCGGTGATCGACGGCGAGGTGGTGGTGCTGGACGAGAGCGGGATCAGCCGCTTCGGCGCCCTGCAGGACGCGCTCTCGCGCAAGGCCGACGGCGAGATGGTGTTCTTCGCCTTCGACCTCCTGCACCTCAACGGCTGGGACCTGCGCGACGTGCCGCTGGCGCGGCGCAAGGACCTCCTCGCCGCGCTCCTCGCCGACAGCGCGCCCGACGCGCCGGTGCAGTACAGCGACCACGTCGCCGGCGCGGCGGGCGAGTTCTTCGAGCGCGCCACCGAGATGGGCCTCGAGGGCGTCGTCTCCAAGCGCGCTTCGGCGCCCTACCGCTCCGGCCGGACGGTGACCTGGACCAAGTCCAAGGCGCGCAAGGTGGGCGACTTCGCCATCGCCGGCTACACCACCTCGGAGGCGGCCGGCGGGCTCGCCGCGCTGGGCCTCGCCGACTGGGTGGAGGGCGAGCTCGTCTGGCGCGGCAAGGTGGGCACCGGCTTCGACCAGAAGACGCTGCGGGACCTCGAGGCGCGGCTTGCCCCGCTCGCCGACCCCAGCCTCGCGCTGAAGGGGGCGCCGAAGGACGTCAAGCTGGTGCGCCCCGTCCTCACCGCCCACATCCACTACGCCAATCTCACCGCCGACGGCTCGCTGCGCCACGCCGTCTTCAAAGGCTTGCGCAACGTGGCGGCGCTGGGCGGGGCGCAGGAGGCCGCGCCGCGCCGCCGCCTCATCCGCGAGGCGGACCTTGCCGCCATCAGCATCACCAATCCCACCCGGCGCATGTTCGGCCGCTCCGGCGCCACCAAGCTCGACATCGCCGTCTACTACGCCGCCATCGGCGATTTCATGCTGCCGCACCTGTTCGGCCGCCCGGTGAGCCTGGTGCGCTGCCCCTCCGGCAAGGCGGAGGATTGCTTCTTCCAGCGCCACGCCTTCACCGGCATGCCCCCTTCGGTGCGGACGGTCGACACCAAGGATTCGGACGGCGAGACCCACACCTACATCTACCTGGAGGACGCCCGCGCCTACCTGGCGCTGTCGCAGTTCGGCGTGGTGGAGTTCCACACCTGGGGCGCACGGGCCAAAACCGTCGACAAGCCCGACCGCCTGGTGTTCGACCTCGATCCGGGGGAGGGGATCGAATGGCGCGACGTGGTAGCGGCGTCCGCCCCCGTGCGCGCCGCCCTGGAGGCGCGCGGGCTGGTGCCGTTCGTCAAGACCACCGGCGGGCGCGGCCTCCACGTGGTGGTCCCCGTCACGCCGCGGCGCGGCTGGAAGGCGGCCCACGCCGCAACGCGCGCCATCGCCGAAGAGATCGCCAAAGCCCACCCCGACACATTCGTGCTGACGATGGGGGCGAAGAATCGAAAAGGCCGTCTTTTCATCGACTTTCACCGCAATGCGCGGTCCGCGACGGCGGTCGCACCTTACTCGTTGCGGGCAAGGGCGCGTTTACCAGCTTCGACACCTTTGCGCTGGGAGGATCTTTCGGCCGTCGACGCCCCCGACGATTTGAACTATTCTTCGCTTCCGGGATTGATGGAATTATCCGGCGATCCTTGGGCCGAGATCGATGCTGCGGCGCGCGATCTGCCGGACTAGTGGCCGGCAGCGCAGCGAGGAGAACCCCCTTTATGGCACCCCGAGCGAGTTGGAAGGGCCATCTGAAACTGAGCCTGGTGAGCTGTCCCGTGCGCCTTTATCCGGCGACGACGGCCTCCAATCGCATCTCCTTCAACCAGCTTCACAAGGATACGCACAACCGCATCAACCTGAAGCCGGTGGATCCGGAACTCGGCCTCGTCGAGCGGTCCGACCTCGTGAAGGGGTACGAGTACGAGGACAACAAGTACGTCATCCTCGACGACGAGGATTTCGACGCGGTGCGCATCGAATCCAACCACACGATGAACATCGAAGCCTTCGTCTCGGCGGACGAGGTGGACGTCATCTATCAGGACAGTCCCTATTATCTGGCGCCCGACGGCAAGATGGCGGAAGAGACCTTCATTGTGCTGCGCGAGGCGATGCGCGACAAGGGCAAGCTCGCCATCGCGCGGCTCGTCATGTCGAGCCGCGAGCGGATCGTCGCCATCTCGCCGCGCGACAACGGCATGTTCGTGTCGACGCTGCGCAACCCGTCCGAGGTGCGCTCCACCACCGCCTATTTCGAGGGGATCCCCAAGGGCGAGCCGGACAAGGAAATGCTGCAACTCGCCGAGCAGCTCATCGACCAGAAGACCACCGCCTTCGACCCCTCCGCCTACGAGGACCGCTACGAGACGGCGCTGATGGAGATGATCAAGACGAAGATCGCGGGCGAGAAACCGGTGATCGCCGCCGAGCCGAGCCGCGGCAACGTCATCAACCTGATGGATGCGCTCAAGCAGAGCCTGTCGCAATCGAAGCCGCCGGCCCAAAGCCAGACCCGCAAGCGCACCGCTTCGGCGGGCAAGAAGACGACCAAGAGCGCGGCGGCGAAACCCGCTGCCGAATCGGGCGGCACACGCCGCCGCACGGCCACCAAGAAGAGCGCGTGATTTCACTGGACGGCGCAACGTTTGGGCTCGTGGGAGCGATCGGCGCCTATCCGCGCCGGCTGCTCGCGCGCGCGGTGGAGGCGGCCGGCGGGCGGTTGCAGCGCGGCCTCACGCGGCAGACGACGCACGTGGTGTTCGGCCGCTCCCTGCTGGCGCGGCTCGGCGACGAGGCGCTCAACGCGCGCATCGACCAGGCCCACGGCAAGGGGCGCACGCTCGTCAGCGAAAACCATTTCCTGTGCGCGCTCGGATTGCGGCCGGCAGCGGAGGCGGCGCCGGGCGCGGCCGGGCTCGTGCGCGGCGGCGTGATCATCCAGTCCGGCCTCGGCAGCCGCGCCTTCGACAATCTCGTCCTGTTCGACGCGTTCGAGCACTTTTGCGAGCCGTTCCAGCTGCGCGACGTCATCCTGGCGCGCAAATATGCCGGCCTGATCGGTTCGGGCGCGTCGTGGGCGGCCATCGCGCGCTCCGTGCATCGGTCCGGGCCGGCCGTCTCGCTGACGGCCCAGTCGCTGCAATTCGGCGACGACCGGCGCCTCTACGCACGCCACGGCGAGCGCGTCAGCGAGCTGTCCGGCCAACTCCTCCTCGGCCTCGACGCGGGGGAGGAGGAGCCGGACGAACTCTTCCTCGCCGCGCAATCGGCCGAGGAAGAGGGCCAGTTCGCCGAAGCGGCCGCCTACTACGCCCGCTGCCTCGTGCACGACCCCACCGACGCGACGGCCGCCTTCAACCGCGGCAATGCGCTGCGCGAGGCCGGCCGCCCCACCGAGGCGGAGGTCGAATATCTGCGCGCGCTGCGCCACGATCCGGCCTTCGTGGAGGCCTGGTTCAACCTCGCCGCGCTCGCCCGCGCGGGCGGGCGCGTCGATGCGGCCCAGCGTTACCTGGAGGAGGCCGTCGCCCGCGATCCGCACTATGGCGACGCGGTGTTCAACCTCGCAACGCTCGCCTTCGATGCGGGCGATCTCGCCGGCGCCGCCCGCTGGTGGACGCGCTATCTGGAGATCGACAGCGAGTCCGAATGGGCGCGCCAGGCCGCGCGCGGCCTCGCCTACGTGTCGCGCCAGAGCGCCGCCCGCTAGGGCAACGCCCCTGTTTTGCCCGTGTCCGCGACGCCGAGCTGATCGGCGCGGCTGGAAAACGCGCCAGCCGCGCTACCGGCGCGCGGCGGCGATGTTGGCGGCGTAGTAGCGCGCGTCGCCGGTGACCTCCTGGCCGAGCCAGCGGGCCGAAGGCGGGGCCGTCGCCGCATCGGCCATCTCGATTTCGGCGACCACGATGCCGCTGTCCGGCCCGAGATATTCGTCGATCACGATGGTCTGCTGGCCGAGCGAGAGGGTGTGGCGATGCTTGCGCGCCACGTGGCCCTCCACCAGCACGAGAAGCGCCTCGGCCGCGTCGCGCGGCACCGGAAACTCGATCTCCGTGCGCGTCAGCGTGGGCTGCGCGCTCTTGGCGGTCATCGTCGCCTTGCGGCCGTCGACGATGCGCACCCGCAGCGAAACCTGGTGGGTGTTGCACAGGTAGCCCTGGCGGATTTCGCTGGTCCGCTCCACCGCCTCGCGCCAGTCGTCGCCCCGGACCACGAACTTGCGCTCGATCTCGGTGTGTTTTGGCGGGGCGGGCGGCGCATCGGCGGCGGCCTCCTCGTCGGCCGCGGGGGCCACGACATCCGGCGCCCGGCGCCACGCCTTCCAAAGATCGACCATGCGGCGAGCCTCGGCGTCGGCACGGCCGGCGTACACGCGATCGGCAAGGGCAAGGGCCGTGCCCTGCAACTGGCGCCGCCGCTCGGTGGCCAGCACGCGCAGCGGCGTGCCCACCTCGCTGTCGATCCCGTCCTCGATCAGCGCATCGATCCGCTCCGCGAACACGGCCAGATCGTGCTCCTCGCCCAACAGGTCGGCGAGCGTGCCGAGGGCCTCGGCCCGCGCGCGCATCGGCCCGGGCCAGATATCGCGCAGCAGGCGCGTCTGGTACCAGGCGTCCTTCACCCGCTTGCGCAGTGTGTGCATGTTGTCGATGTCGGGCTTGCGGTGGGCCGCCTTCAGCGCCTTGCGGCCATCCTCGAAGGAGGCTTCGAGCCCGGCGCGCATCGCATCGCCGCCGTTGCCGGAAATCTTCCACGCGTCGGTGGCGTCCAGCGCCTGCGCCATCGCGGCGCGGAAGCCGGCGAGCGCGTCGTTCACGTCCCCGCCGGCGTCGGCGGCGCCGTTGCGCGCGGCAACCAGGCGGGCGCGCACGGGCGCGAAGGCGTCCGCGTCGAACCGGCGCCCGAAATGCTGGGCGAGCTGATCGTAGGTCGCCACCAGAATTTCCGCGTCCCGCGCCGTGGACAAAAGCCGTGCCGCATCGCGGAAGCGCTTGTTCTCCTGGCGGTAGACGCCCAGCTTGGGGCGCACCAGGCGCAACAGGCTGCGGATCTTCTTGCAGCGCTTGCGGACCTGGTGGACGACGTGGGCCCGATCGAGCGCGCCATCGTCGACTTCCGCGATGGCCGCCTCGATCTGCGCCCGCGCGATGCGGCGGACCCCGGCCGCGATCGTGCCGTCGCCTTCCTTCAGCCGAAATGACATCCCGATCTCTCCCGCCTCAACACATTGGGCTTCAATGCACCGTTATCAGGCGCGTTCCCGGCGCGATCATAGGAGAAAGGCCGGTCGAGGGGGAGAGGTGCATCGACGCCGGGGCGGCGGCTTTCGTTCCCGTCGCCACCCCGGTCATGGAGGGGGCGCTAGAGCAGGAAATCGGACTCGGTGAGGTCGGTCACACCCAGCACCTTGAAGCTGAAATCGGCATTGCCGTCGCCGTCGATGTCGGCCGCGACGACCGTATTGGCGCCCCGCTGGATGGTGTGCAACTCGCCGGCGGTGCCGGTGAAGCGGGCGTCGCCGATGAAGTCGAAATCGACGCCCATCTTGGCCAGCGAGATCACGTCGGCGCTGGTGAAGTCGGCGATGCTGTCGCCCTTCGCCTCGGCGGCCGAACGGAACTCGAAGGTGTCGGCGCCGGCGTTGCCGTAGACGAGATCGCGTCCGAGGCCGCCGACGAGGAGGTCGTTGCCGGCGCCGCCTCTCAGCTCGTCGTTGCCGCCGTCGCCGAGGAGGGTGTCGTTGCCCTCGCCGCCCAGCAGCAGGTCGCTCGCCGAGCCGCCGTCTAGGTGGTCGCTGCCGGCGCCGCCGTCCAATGTGTCGCGGTCGGCATTGCCCGACAGAGTGTCGGCGCCCGCCTCGCCGAACAGCTTGTCGCGACCCGCCTGGCCCTCGATCCAGTCGTTGCCCTCGCCGCCGCGCACGGTGTCGTTGCCGGCCTGGCCGAGGAGGGTGTCCTGGCCCTCGTCGCCGAACATGACGTCGCCGCCGCTGCCGCCGCGCAGCAGATCGTTGCCGGCGCCGCCGTAGAGCGTGTCGTTGCCCTCGTCGCCATTGAGGGTGTCGTTGCCGGCATCGCCCTCGAGGCGGTCGCCATGGTCGCCGCCGTAGAGCACGTCGTGGCCGGCGCCGCCGCGGGCCACGTCCTTGCCGGCGTCGCCGTAGATGGTGTCGTTGCCGGCGCCGCCCGACAGGTCGTCCTTGCCGTTGTCGCCCAGGAGCTTGTCGTTGCCGTCGCCGCCCGCCACGGTGTCGTTGCCGATGCCGGCGTACAGCCGGTCCGCGCCCGCGCCCCCGGCCAGGCTGTCGTTGCCGCCGGCGCCCTTCAGCGTGTCGTTGCCGGAGCCGCCGCTCAGCGTGTCGTGGCCGCGCGCACCCTTGATGAGGTCGTTGCCACCGCCCGCATTGACGCGGTCGGCGAGGGACGTGCCCTCGTAGATGTCGGCGAACTGGGTGCCGGCGACGTTCTGGCCGCCGTCTTCGATGGCGGCGAGGAACGTCGGCACCCCGCGCGAATCGGTGCCGCCAAGGTACATCAGCTCGGCCACGATCTCGTGCGTCTCGCCGCGCTCGCCCACCGGATTGGTGATGTCGAGATCCTTGTACGTGACGATCGGGTTGTAGCCGGTGATCAGCCCCTTGCCGTTCAGGTCGAACGAGCCGTCGTTGTTATAGCTGTCGCCGAGCGTGCCGATCGTGATGGTATCGAGTTTGCCACTGACGGTGTGCGTCGCGAGGTCGTAGGACAGGTCCGACCCGTCCAGGACGAAGATCTCGGTGTTACGCTTGTCCGCCTCGCCGACGATGATGATCTGGTCATCCGTCTCCATGTAGGGAAAGCCGCTCGAGACGAACTGATTGACGTATTCGTCGAGTGTCTTGTTGTAGTCGACGCCCTCATCGCCCTGCGGGTTCAGAACAACGCGGATCATAGTGCAGCCCTTTCGAAGAAACCTGACGACGGCCGCGCCCCAAATCGGCGCTCGAACGTCAGCCGGGCGGAAAATCCCGGGCTGGGCTGGAGATCCAGATACTGGGTGTACTCACGGTCGAAGATATTGTTGAGGGTGAGCGACAAGGAGGTGTCCTCGTCGAAGCTGTAGGATGCGTAGGCGTCCAGGAGGCCGTAGCCGGAGCCGACGAGGCCGAAGAAGTCCGAGTCGGGCGCATCGTCGACGAGGTGCACGGTCGCGCCCATGTCGAGGCTTCCGGCGAAGGCGCGCATCCCCAGCGTCGCCGACACGCGCGAAGGCGGCACGTTGGTGAGCGGGTCGCCGTCGGCCTTGTCCTCGCTCTCGATATAGGTGCCGGTCACGATGCCGTAGAAGCGGCCCATGTCGTAGCTGGCCTGGAGCTCGACGCCCCGCAGCACCGCCTCGTCGATGTTGACGTAGGTACAACCGCCCGGCAGCGGGAAGTTGAAGCAGTTGAGGTCGATGTAGTCCGACACCCGGTTGTGGAACGCCGACGCCTTCAGCCGTAGCCGATCGTCGGCGAACGCGAGGTCGTCGAAGGCGAAATTGATGCCCGCCTCCACGTTGTGGGCCGTTTCCGGGTCGAGGTTCGGATTGGGGATGAACGGGAACGTCGCGGGCGGCGGGTGGGTGCCCTGGATCAGCGTTTCGGTGAGCGAGGGCGGGCGGTAGGCCTCCGAATAGGAGGCGTAGACGGTGAGGCCCTCCAAGGGGGTCACGGCGGCGGTGATCTTGGGCGTCAGCGCGCTGCCGTTCTTGTCCACCTGTTCGCCGGTCGCCGCCACCTCGCCGTTGAGGTGGTAGGCGTCGAAGCGCAGCGCGCCGATCACCTCGAACCAGCCGCGCTGGAGGCTGTGCTGGACGTAGGCGCCGTAGACCTCGCGGTTGCCGGGCGGGGTGGTGTCGGAGATAAAGCCCGCCTCGTCCATCGTCTTAACCCGGTCGCGGAAGACGTCGCCGCCCACGGTGGTGGTGTTGGCGAGGCCGAGCGCATCGAAGGTGGCGACGTTGTAGAGTTCGCCGCCGATGGTGGCGACATCGTAGCTGCGGCGGTAGCCGAACCCCTCGGTGAGGATGTCCTTCTGGTGCAGCGACGTCGCGGTGTAATAGGCCCGCGCCGTCACGTCGATCAGCGGATTGACGCCCGAATAGGTGTGCTTGAGCGACACCGTGTCGGCCACCGAATCGGTCTGGCGCAGGGTGACGATGCCGCTGTCGAAATCGTTGGCGACGCGCAGTGCCGACAGCGTGGTCTCATGCCCCTCGGCAATGCGCGCGCGCACCTTGAGCAGGCCCGAGTGCAGCATCGCGGCGCTGAGGATGCGCTGGTCGCCGCCGTCGCGATAGTCGCCCGTGCTCTCCACGGTGGCGGCGACCAGCACGTCGAACGCCTCGCTGATGCGGGTGGCCACCTCGCCATGGACGGCGGCGCCCGCGCCATTGGTGATACCGCTGACCTTGGCGCGGCCGGCCACCGTCTCGTCGCCTCGGAGCACGTCGTCGGCGTCGATGGTGACGAACTCCACCGTGCCGCCGACCGCGCCGCCACCCACCACGCTGGAGGGGCCGCGCGTGACGTTGATCTGCTTGATCATGTCGCCGTCGACGTAGAAGGAGCTGGCGCCGGCGTGGCCGCTGCGCGAAAAATTCTGCCGGGCGCCGTCGACGCTGACGATCACGCGGTCGAAATCCTGCAGGCCGCGGATGTTGATGGCGAGGGCGGGATCGTCGGCGCTGGTGGGCACGATCACGCCGGGAATGCCTTGCAGGGCGTCGGAAATATTGCCCTGGCCGGCGCGTGCGATCTCCTCGCGCGTCACCACGGACACGGGCGCGGGGGCGCGCAGGGCCGCCTCCACCGCGCCGCTCTGCCCGCCGGCCACGCTGGTGCTGCCGGGCGCGGCGGCGGGGGCGGACGCGCTGCCGTCCTGCGGCGCGCCGGCATCCTCCGCGGCGCGCGACACCACAACCTCGTCGAGGTCGATCACCTGCGCGACGGCGGGGCCGGCGGCCGCCGCGAGGGCAAGGGCGATGGCGGAGCGCGTGATCATCGAGCGGAAACCCTCGCAACTGAATACAGGCGCCTGCCTCCGCGCCGGGCGGGGGCAGGCTTGGCGGAAGGGGCCGGGTGGCGGCGGCCCGTCGGCGTCATCGGCCTTGCGATCAGGCCAGCAGGAGGTCGCTGTCGACGATCTCGCCGAAGCGGATCAGGACCATGAAGTCGGCCTCGCCATCGCCGGTGAAATCGGCCTCGACGGCGCTCTGGCGCCCCTCATCGTCGATGAGGACTTCGCCGGCCGTGCCGGTGAACGCATCGACGAGGGTGAGGGGGCCGAGCGCGGTGAGGTCGAGCGTGTCGACGCCGCTCTCGAAGTCCTTGATGCGGTCGAAGGCCTCGGGGGTGGAATCGGAGACGTATTCGCACACGAAGGTGTCCGCGCCTTCGCCGCCGAACAGCCGGTCGGCGCCCTTGCCGCCGATGATGACGTCCTCGCCCGCGCCGCCGTTGAGCAGGTCGCGCCCGTTGCCGCCGAACAGCCAGTCGTTGCCGTCGCCGCCGATCAGGTCGTCCTGCCCGGCACCGCCGCGCAGGGAGTCCTGGCCGGCGCCGCCGTCGAGCATGTCGTTGCCGCGCCCGCCGACCAGATTGTCGCGCCCGCCGTAGCCGTAGAGCATGTCGTCGAAGTCGCCGGCGACGAACTTGTCGTTCTGCGCCGAGCCGAGGAACTCCTGCGAATCGGACGCCAGCACGTCGTAGATGTGGCCGATGGGGTCCTCGCCCTCCTCGCCGTTGAGACCGGTGCGGACGGCGTCGTAGAAGCTGTAGACCGCGTTTTCCGGCACGTTGCCCGAGCCGGGTTCCGCTTCGAGCGACAGGCCGGTGACGACCAGGCCGTTGAGCCCGCTCACCAGGCCGTTCTCGGTCCCGCCCTCGGTGACGGTGTTCTCGTCGGCGGTGCCGAAGATGACCGAGTTGATCTCGCCGGAAATGCCGTGCCCGTAGGCCGCGCCGTAGTGGATGAAGTCGTAGGCGATCTCTTCGCCCACCAGCAGCACCATCGCGTCGCTGTCCTCGCCATAGGCGAACGACACCTGCGGCCCGCTGACATAGTACTCCCCGCCGAACGCCGCATCCGGTTCGCCGCCATGGTAGGTGGATGACCCAAGCGGCAGGCCATCATAATATTGGTCGAAGAACGTCGTGTAATTGAAGCGTTCCGTCAGCGTGCTTGCATCAATCGTGATCATGGATCTCTACCAGTTCAATATTTGCAGCCAAATCCCATGGAGGGAAGGCGAGCATCGGGCGTTGGTAACTCGGCTCATGCTATACATGACTGTGAGAGTCAAATTATAAATTGGCGCGTAAACGGTATTTGAGCGGGATCTGTCAAGATAAAAATGAGAAATATTGTAAGTAAAAGCGCCGGCGCGGGCGCGCCGGTCAGGACGCGGCCCACCAGCGGTCGATGGCGGAGGGGGGGAAGCCCTCCTGTTCCGCGGCCGGCCGGCCGAACCTGTCCCACCAGGCGGTGCGGATAGTGTGTTCGCGATAGAGCGGCAGCAGCGCGATCGCGTGCCGGAAGGCGCGGTCGAAGGCGCGGCCGGCATCGGCGAGCGCGTCCATCTCGCTCGCGGTCTCCATCGCCTCGATGGCTGCGTCGACGGCGGGGCTGTCGAGCCCTGACAGCGCGTAGGAACCGGGGACATCGGCCAGCGCGCTGTGCCACAGGAGCCGCTCGGCGGTGCCCGGCAGGCGCGCGGGGGCCCAGGAGAGCGTCGCGAGGTCGAAATCCTTGTCCAGCATCCGCCGCGCGGCGCTGGCGGGGTCGGCGCGCACGATCTCCAGCGTGATTCCGAGCCGCCGCCAGGCGCGGGCGAGAAACAGGAGGTCGCGCTCATAGGCCGGGTTGGCCGCGATGGTGGCGAGCGTCAGGGGCTCGCCGTCCGGCCCGCGGCGGATGCCCTCGACCAGCACGAAGCCGGCCTCCTCCAGCAGCGAGGAGGCGAGCCGCAGCGCTTCCCGGCTGCCCGGTTGCGGCACGTCGGCGAGGGGATCGGGATCGGCCATCGCCGGGGCCGGCAGGCGCCCTTCCAGGATCGCCCGCTCGCCCTCCGTCGCCGGTCCCCGGGCCGCCAGCGGCGTGGCGGCGAACACGCTGTCGAGCGGATCGTACGCGCCATCGTAGAGCAGGCGGTTCATCGCGCCCTGGTCGCTCGCCAGCATCAGCGCGAAGCGGACGCGGCGGTCGCTGAGCGGGGCGCGGCGCAGGTTGATCGCGAGCCCATGCAGCGTGCCGACGGACAGCATCTCGCTCTCCAGCCGCCGGATCGCGCCCGCTTCCAGCTGCGGCCCGTCATATCCGACGCGCCAGCGCACCGGATCGCTCTCGGAGCGCACGTCCGCCTCGCCGGCCTTGAACGCCTCCAGCGCCACCCCGTCGTCGCGCAGATACTGGATTGCGATGCGCTCGAAGTTCCAGCGCCCGCGATTGACCGGCAGGTCCTCGCCCCAGTAGTCGGGCACGCGCTCCAGAACGAGCCGGTGCGGCGCCTCGAAGGCGCTCACGCGCAGCGGGCCGGAGCCCACCGGCCGCTCGGGCCGCCCGTCCTGCCAGAGATGGCGCGGGTGGATCGGAATGGTGGCGAGCCGGCGCACCACGTCGCGGTCGCCCCGCCGCGCGTTGCGCACCACCACGCGCCCGCCCTCGGCGCTCACCGTCAGCGGCCGGAACGCCTGCCGGTAGTAGGGCGCGCCGCCCTCCTTGAGCCGGGCGAAGGTGAAGGCGACATCCTCGGCGGTGACCGGCCGTCCGTCATGCCACCGCGCCGCCTCGTGCAGGTCGAAGACGATCTCGCCATAGTCGGGCGCGACGTCGATGGTGCGGGCCAGGAGGCCGTAGAAGCTCGCCGGCTCGTCCTCGCTCTCGACCACGAGGCGGTCGTAGATCAGCCGCACGTCCTCGGCCGGGTGGCCCGGATAGTTCAGCGTGTCGAGCGTTCCGAAGGCGCCGATGCGGGTGAGGCGGAGCGTGCCCCCCTTGGGCGCGTTGGGCTCGACATAGGCGAAGTGGGAGAAGTCCGGCCCATAGCGCAGAGCCCCGAGCGGGGAAAAGCCATGCCCGCCTGCCGGTGCCGTGGCCGCCCGCACCGCGCGCGGCATGGCGCCCGCCGCCAGCGCCCCCGCGCCCAAAGCCAGCACGCCCCGCCGCGATAGCCCGCGCGGCCGCCCCGCGATGGCTCCCGCCCCACACGTCGAAGGGTTGGCTTCGGTCATGGTTGCGCTGCCTGGTTGCAAGAATTTATCAGTCGTCACGCTTACCGGTCGCTCTGATGATCCTGAACGTTTCTTCGTGCGTATTAGCAAACGTGTCAATATTCCTACAGAATATTAGATTAGTTCTATTGACTCCCAGTGTATTTCTCAAATTAGAATACTTTGATACATGAATTTCGAAGTTTTCAAATGAGCGGTTGGGTGCGGCCCGGCCGCGAGGGTGCATCGCGACGGACTTCGGCTCGCTAGGGGCGGGCGCCGAAGTGCCCTGCGCGACAACCATCGACGGCGGCCCCGGCCCGAGCCTCAGCCTGGAAGCGGTGAAGCTGCTCTACCTCTACCGGCTGCGCTAGCCCGTCGCCGCCTTGGCGAACCTCGAGAGAGAGCGCCGGCGCAGATCGAGGCCGTCGCCCACCGGATCGGCGAACCGTTCGAGGGGGACGAGACGGCCCACGACCCCGTCGCCGTCCGCTCGCTGGAGGCGCTGCAGCACCCGTCCCCGAGCACGCTCGAAGGGCTGGCGGACCGGTCCGGCGCGCATGCCCTGCGCCCGGGCGCGGACCGCGAGGCGATCGTCGCGGCCATCGCCGCGCTTGGCCGCCCCGGCGAGCGCGCCTGCCGCCGCCTGCGCAAGTCGTCCGATGAGGCCCTGCTTCGTCAGCGCAAGGGTCGGTCGCCAAACCTTGCGGCTGAAATTGCCGTTTCGGTGATCCTTGTCACAATTTGGCCTACTTTCTTGTAGGCAGATATTGCTATCTGTTTGCGTAGATCGTTTTATGTTCGTGTCACGGAAGATTAATTCATTTCGGTAGGGAGCGATGCAGGCTGACGTTTTGTTACCTGTTGTTATGTGGCTTTGCATCGGGCTAGCGGCTCTGTGGATCGTGCTCAGCCTTTATGCTCGTTGGCAGCGCCGCGCCTACAATCTGACCCATGCCGAAAAAGGCGGAACCGGGGCGCAGCCCGAATTCCTCAAGGTCGACCACGAGAAGCGCCGGGCCGCGCTGGAGCGCGGCAAGCCCGTCGCCGAAAGCGCCGAGGCGCCGCCACCGCGCACCCGTTATTCGCGCATAGCCGGCTACGCGGCGACGCTGTTTGCCGTGCTCACCCTTCTCGTGGCGGTGCTGAAAGCGGTGACCAGCCTCGACGATTACACCGAAATGGCCAGCGAAGCGGCGAGCCTCGTCACCGATACGGACGCGATGGCGACGGTCCTGCGCGACTACTGGCCCGGCCTTCTGATCGCCCTCGCCGTCATCCTGGTGCAGGTGGGACGGCTGGTGACGACACTGCGAAAGACTTGAGTTTCCGCCGGCGAGGCGGGTGATGTGTATTGGCTTGGAGCGGCAACATCATGGCTTCTGAGATCCTCACGCTGAGCGGCGACGACGTCCTTTGCGAATACGTGCCGTTGCCCGGCATCAAAGGTTTTGTGGCCGAGCGCGTCGCAGTCGGGCCGGACCTTCTGGCGATGGTCATCCGCGACGGTAAGGTGGCCCACGCCACCCACGGCGCGCACATCCAGGTCGGCGGCGCCTGGCAGGCGATCAAGACGGCGATCGGCGGCACCCACGCCATCCGCCTGTTGATCGCGGACCTCAAGCCCTTCGCGGTGTCCAACACGTTCCTGGCGCTGTCGCGTGACAACGTGCGCGTCACCGGCGAGGTGACGCTGGAGTTGCAGGTCAATCCGGAGAAGGGCGCCAACGTCCTCGCCTTCGCCTCCGACAACGAGATCGTCACCAAGGCGTCCGTGGCCGCGCGCCTCGGCCCCCACATCGGCGACCGGGTGCTGCAGGCCGCCGTGCGCGAGGTCGACGCGCTGGCGCTGCGCGGCGACGTGGCCGTGCAGGACCGCATCCAGGCGCTGATGATGGAGGAGGCGGAGCGCATCTTCGGCGACATGGGGCTGATGGTGCGTGCCGCCAGCGTCAACTGGGCGGTCAACGAGGAAGAGATCGCCGCCGTGCAGCAGCGCGCCGAGGTGCGCGAGCAGGAGATGCTGGACACCAAGCTCGCCAGCCTGCAGCGCGAGATCAAGCGCTCCGCCGCCGTCACCACGTTGCAACTGGGCACCGACGCCGATATCGAGACGCTGCAGGCCAAGAGCGACCACGAACTGCGCCAACTCGTGCTGGGGCAGGAAAACGAGTACGTCGACACCAAGGAAACAGCCGCCCGCGTCCAGCGCATGAAGGCGCTGGAAGGCGAGATCGCCGAGATCCAGCGCGAGCAGCAGGCCAAGTTCGAACTCGCCCTCAACGAGGCCAAGAGCGAGATCGACGTCAAGCGCATCAAGCTCGAATCGCACAAGCTCGACCTTGAGATCGAGCGGCTGACCCGCGCGCAGCAGGCCGAGCTCCATCACCTCGAGGAGATGAACCGCCTCGCCATCGCCCGCGAGGCGCACGTCCTGCACAAGCAGACGCTGTCGGACCTGCAGGAGGTGGAACTCGAGGGCAAGTCCGGGCACCTCGACCTCGACATCCGCAAGGACGATGCCGCCCACGCGCGCACGATGGAGCGCGAGCGGCTGCGCATGGAATCCGAGCAGGCCACGCTCGCCCAGCAGCGCGACCTCACGCCCGACCAGCTCCTCGCCATCCAGGCCGGCCTGTCGCCCGAGGTCGCGGCCGTGTTCTCCGAGCGCGCCAAGCACGACACCCAGTCCAACGCCGAGAAGATGGCGCTGATGGAGCGCCTGGTGGAGAGCGGCGCCAAGACCGGCGAGCAGGCGAAGTTCTATTTCGAGCAGTTCAAGGAGGGCGTCGTCGGCGTCGCGGCCGGCGCGGCGGGCAAGACCCAGGATAACGCGGCCACCATCTTGTGCCCCCAGTGCCGTGCGGAAAACACCGCCGACGCGGCGTTCTGCCAGCGCTGCGCCGCGCCGCTCAGGGCATGATGCCGGCGAGCGTGAGCTGAACCATGGAGTGGACCGGCTATAGCGAGTGCTGCCGCAAAGCGGCGCTCAACCCCGCGGCCTCGTTCTGCACCACGTGCCGCAATCCGTTGCTGCGCTGCATGAATTTTTCCGACTGCATGCAGCTCGTCGAGCCGACCAAGCCGTGCCCCGTCTGCCTCAAGCCCGAGCTGGTGATCGAGGCGGGGGCGACCGTCTCCGGCGGCATCGGCGCGCGGCTGTCGCTGCCGCTCAAGCTGCGCAACTTCAACCGCCAGATCGCGCGGCCGATCTACCTGAAGAAGCTGGTCAAGAACGAGAGCGGGCAGGCGCCCCAGAAGGTGGACCTCAACTGGGAGATCGTGGAGCCCGGCAGCGAGCGCACGTTCTATGTCGACGCCGGCCCCTTCGACGCCGACGGCGTGACGCGGGTGGAGCTCCTCCTCACCATCGCGATGCGCGCCAAGGAGGGCTACGAGGAGGTCTACGTCTTCTCGGGTTCGCTGCTCCTCACCATCAATCGCGATTCCAACCAGCAGGTGATCCAGAACATCGACCTGTCGGGTGCCCATTTCGAGACCGGGGGCCTCGTCCACACCAAGCTCGACGCCAACCAGACGACGGGCGGCGCCACCCACACCGCCGACCGCCAGGTGGTGGCGCTGGAGCGCGTCGAGGTGGCCGAGCTGGCCGAGGGCGTGCGCGGCTATCGCGCCGACGGCCAGCGCGTGCCGCGCTCGGTCTCGTTCCGCTTCGTCGGCTTCCCGGAGGGGGACGCGCCGGGGTGGGAGGTGATGCTGGGCGCGCGCGGGGCGCTGTGCTTCGGCCGCAGCTCGCGCGAGGCGCACCCCGAGACCAACCCCGCGCCGATGGACGTCAGCCTGCGCGCCTACGCGCGCGGCGGCGAACTCGACCGCGACACGTCCACCCGCGTCTCGCGCCACCATTTCGACCTTCTCGTCCTCAACGAGCGGCTGGTGCTGCACGCGCGCAGCGGCAAGGGCGTCCTCCTCAACGGCAAGGAGGTGCCCTCCGGCGCGGTGGTGCCCATCGCGGACGGCGATGTCATCGCCCCGTCGCAGGACGTTGCCAACGCAATCCAGATGCGCACCCGCTTTCGTGCCGGCCAGTTCGGACGCATCAGCCAGATCGAATTGATCCGCGAGACATAGAGTAACCAGCATACGGGCCGGGCGGGGCTCGATGGGAGGCGGCCAACATGAGTGAATTCGACCTCGACGGCATCCGCACCACGGTCGGTACGACGCAGGCGCCGTCGCAGACGCTGGGCGCGGGAGAGCGCTTCGCGGGGCGCTATGTCATCGACAAGGAGCTGGGCGGCGGCGGCATGGGCGTCGTCTACCTCGCCCGCGACGAGCTGACCGGCGAGGACGTGGCGATCAAGCTGATCCACCCCAACCTCGTCGACACCACCGCTCGCCAGCGGATGATCGAGGAGGGTGTGCTCGCCCGCAAGGTGAGCCACCCCAACGTGGTGCGCGTGCACGACGTGGGCGACCACGACGGCCAGATCTACCTGGTGATGGAGGTGGTGGCCGGCCGCTCGCTGCGTGCGGTGATGGCCGAGCGCATGATGGCCGGCACCGATGCGCCGCTCGACGAGGTGGTGGCGACCATCCGGGCGATCCTCGCCGGGCTCGCCGCGGCGCACGCGCAAAACCTCGTCCACCGCGACGTGAAGCCGGAGAACGTGATGCTGTCCGGCACGCCCGGCGCGCCCGATTTCCGCCTGAAGGTGCTCGATTTCGGCATCGCGCGCGGATTGAAGACCGGCGCGATGACCGGCTCGCGGCCCGTCGGCACGCCGCTCTACATGGCCCCCGAGCAGAAGACCGCGCCGGGTGCGGTGGGTCCCTCGGCAGACATCTATTCGGTCGGCCGCATCTTCTACGAGATGCTGATGGACGTGCCGCCGGAGGGGACCTGGAGCCCGCCGAGCGAGCAGCGCCCCGACACGCCGCGCGCGCTCGACGAGGTGCTGCGCAAGACCCAGGCCGCCCCGCGCCAGCGCTACCAGAGCGTCGCCGAGTTCTCCGCCGCGCTCGACGTGGCGCTCGCCGGCCGCGCGGGCCCGCCGCCGCCGCCGCTGCCCACCGCGCCCGAGCCGGCCACCGGATCAGGCGCCAAGCCGGACGCCAAGCCGGCCGGCAACGAGGAATGGCGCGGCGTCCTGCGCAAGATCGAGGAACCGGGCCAGGCACTGCGCAAGCGCCTCGGCATGAAAGAAACGCAGCGCCTGTCGGAGCAGTCCACCGGCAAGCTCGTCATGTGGGGCGTGGCGATCGTGGTGCTCGCCGTCATCGTGGCGACCTCCCTGTGAGCGGCGCCTTGGCCCCGCGCCGCACGTCCGCCGCCGCCAACCGGGGGCCGCACCGTGGCTGAAGACTTCGAGCCCAACCTTGCCGCCACCGTCTGGGGCAAGGGCCCGCAGGAGCCGGCGCGCACGCTCAACCCGGGCGACCGCTTCGCCGATCGCTACGAGGTGCTGCGCCAGCTCGGCGCCGGCGGCATGGGCCTCGTCTACCTCGTCAAGGACACGGTGACGAACGAGGAGATCGCTCTCAAGCTGATCCACCCCAGCTACGTCGACGAGGCGAGCCACCGCCGCCTCGTCGAAGAGGGGCTGCTGGCGCGCAAGGTGAGCCACCCCAACGTGGTGCGCGTGTTCGACGTCGGCGAGAGCGACGGCCAGGTGTTCCTCACCATGGAGTTCGTCGACGGCCGGCCGCTGCGCGCCTTCATGGCCCAGCAGATGGCCGAGGGGACCGAGGCTTCGGTGCGCGACGTGATGCGCATCGTGAAGGAGATCCTCGCCGGCCTCGCCGCCGCGCACGGGGAGGGCCTCGTCCACCGCGACATCAAGCCGGAAAACATCGTCATCGCCGGTGAGCCGGGCGACCCGGATTTCCGCCTGAAGATCCTCGATTTCGGCATCGCCAAGGGGCTGAAAACCACCGCGCTGACCGGCTCGCACGGCCTCGGCGCGCCGCTCTACATGGCGCCCGAGCAGGCGACCACGCCGTCCGCCGTGGGTCCGTCGGCCGATATCTACTCGGTCGGCCGCATGCTCTACGAGATGCTGATGGACGTGCTGCCCGACGGCACCTGGAACGCCCCCAGCGAGCAGCGCACCGATGTGCCGGCCGCGCTCGACGAGGTGATCCGCAAGGCCCTGCAGCCGCCGCGCCGCCGCTACCAGAGCGTCGCGGAGTTCGGCGCGGCGCTTGATGCGGCGCTCGCGACCCCCGCGCCGCCGCCCGGCCCGCCCCCCTTGCCCCCGACGCGCCCCGAGCCCGTCGCCGCCAAGCCCGAGCCGGTGGCCGCGAAGCCCGAGCCGGCGGCTGGGGCCTCCGGCGCGGGCACGGCCCGATCCGCGGCAACCGGCACCGGCGGGACCGCGGCCTCCATCGGCTCGGCCGGCCCGGCGGTGAAGGCGAAATCGGGCATGACGCGCTGGCTCGTCATCGGCGCGGCGGTGCTCGCGGTCATCGTGCTCGGCGCCATCGTCGCCGCCAACATGGAAGGCGGCGGCGGGGGAGGCGGAGGCGGCGGCAGCTTTGCGGCCACCGACACCTGGACCGACGACGCCGGCAACGTGTTCCAGATCCAGCGCGACGGCAACGCGATCTCCGGCCAGGGCACTGTGCCCGGCTGGGGGCCGCTGCGCTTCGCCGGCGCCCTCAACGGCACCGCCGCCGTCACCAACGCCAGCGGCCAGCAGATCGGCCAGCTCGTCGGCAGCATCGACGGCGACCCCGACAGCGGCCACTGGAACGGCACATTGCAGAATTTCGCCGACGGCCAATCCTACCAGGTCCGCTTCCACATCAATCACGTGCCCCAATAAGGCGCGGTGCGAAGGAGACGCCATGAACGCATCAACCCCAGTCGACGTCGACGTCTCGTTCGGCAACGCGACCGCCACGGTTCGCCTCGGCGGCTACCTGCGCGACGATGCCCCTGCCACGGCCGTCGCCGAGGTGATCACCGACCGCAGCGCCCAGTCGCTGCCGCCCTCGGTCGATCTGCGCGCCCACTGCACGACCGTGGAGGACCAAAAGGGCCTCGCGAGCTGCACGGCCAACGCCGCCGTCGGCGCCATCGAGTACCACCGCAAGAAGCGCAACATGGATCCGATCGATCTCAGCGCGACCTTCGTCTACTACAACACCCGCCGTTTCCGCGGGCATACCGAACTCGACACCGGCGCCCAGATCGAGGAGTGCATGGCCTCGATCATGGTCCACGGCGCGCCGCGGGCCGACCTCCACCCCTTCAACGCGCCGGACGAGTGGAAGAAGGAGCCGACGGCCGAAGCCTACCGCAACGCCAAGCTCAACGAGATCGTGCAATACGCGCGCGTCGCGCCGGGCGTCGGCGTTCTGGCCACCGTCGCGGCCGGCTTCCCGGTGGTGTTCGGCGCCTTCCTGCCGAAAATCGCCTTCGACATCGCCGGCGCCACCGGGGTGATGCCGGAGCTCACCGAGATGCAGTGGGCCTCGCCCCAGGCGGGCGGCCACGCGATGCTCATCGTCGGCTACGACCTCATCCGCGAGCTCTATCTGGTGCGCAACAGCTGGGGCGAGCGGTGGGGCGAGGCTGGCTACGCCTGGGTCCCCTTCAGCGTGGTGAAGCGCGCCTCGCCGCCTGAAAGCATCTGGGTCATCGGCGGCCTGGAGCAGGACGGCGGCATCGCCATGCGCCCGGCCGCCGGCAGAACCAAGGCCGAAGCCATGCGCGAGGAGGTGCGCGCCGACATCGGCGGCGACCTCGCCAATGTGCGCGCCGGCCTGCGCGACCGTCTCACCCGTCGCTGACAGAGGAGCCCGAGCGCCACCGGAGGAACGAGACAGGCAACCGTTTTTGATCGGAATTTGGTTCGTGAGCCGTTGTTGTAGAGTTTTCGCTACCGCCCTCGTGGCATGGTTCGCTCTGGCGGGTGCCGCGCGCGCCGAGGTGCGGGCCGTGCTCGTCGGCGTCACCGACTACGCCGACGATATCGGCATCGCCGACCTCAAGGGCCCCATCAACGACGTCGCGCTGCTGGCGGGCATTCTGCGCCGGCGCGGTGTTTCCGACATCACGGTGCTGACCGAGGCGCCCGGTGCCGACGGCCGGCCTACCCGCGCCGCGATCCTCGATGCCTTCGCCGCGACGGCCGCCACCTCGGCGCCGGGTGATCTCGTCTATCTCCACCTCAGCGGCCACGGCACGCGCCAGGCCGACCGCAACGGCGACGAGACCGACGGCCTCGACGAGGTATTCCTGCCGGCCGACACCGCCCGCGCCGCACCGGGCTCCGGCGCCATCCCCAACGCGCTCGTCGACGACGAGATCGGCGAGGCGGTCCGCGCCATCCGCGCCACCGGCGCCGACGTCTTCTTCGTCCTCGATTCGTGCCATTCCGGCTCGGGCCTGCGCGCCGCCTCGCCCCGGACGGCCGACCGCTACGTCGATCCGGCGGTGCTCGGCATCAAGGCCGTGGCTCGTCCGGGCGGGGTCGACGCAGTGGCCTCGGAGGCGAGCGACGCCGACTTGCCGGGCGGCTTCGTCGCCTTCTACGCGGCGCAGTCCTCCGAGCTCGCGCGCGAGGTGAACCTTGCCGGGGCGGACGAGGACGAGGCCTGGTACGGCCTGTTCAGCGCCAAGCTGGCGGCGCGGCTGGAAGCCGGCGCGCCCATCAGCTACCGCCAGCTCTTCCAGGCCGTGCTCGCCGACATCAACGACGCGCGCCTGCCCGGTGCCGCGCGCCTGCAAACCCCGATCTGGGAGGGCACGCTGATCGATGCGGCCGTGTTCGGCGGGTCGGGCAGCGTCGGCGTCCGCCGCTTCGCGGTGACGGGCGACGAGGTGGCCGCCGGCCGCGTGCACGGCCTCGGCGAAGGCTCGCTCCTCGCCCTCGTCGCCGACGCCGCCGCCGATGCGGGCGACATCCTGGGCTATGCACAAGTCGACATCGCCGACGCGACACGCGCCTTCGTGCGCCCCGTGGCGGCCGATTGCGTGCCCCGCGCCGAGGCGCCGTGCGCCGCCGTCGGCGCGCTGCCGGGCACGGCCCGCTTCGCGCAGCTCGTCGCCCACCCCATCGACCGCATCGTGCGCCTCAACCACCCGCGCGATGCGGCGACGGGCGCGCCGCTGCCGGCGGACGCCGCGCCCGTGCGCGCGCTCCAGGAGGCGGTCGCGGCGCTGGGCGAGGGAAGCGGCCCGCGCGTCGCCCTCGATCCGGCCAATTTCGACGTCGACGTGGTGTGGGACGGCGCGGCGCTGTGGTTCGGCGAGGCGGCCGTGGTGGGCGAGACTCCGGCGGGGCTGCGCGCCGTCCCCGGCGAGACGCCGCTGGCGCCGATCCTGGCACGCATCGCGCGGGCGCAGACGCTGTCGGCGATGCTGAACCAGATCGCCGGCACCGGCTCCATGTTCAACCCCAGCCCCGTCGCGGTTTCGGCCGAGCTGGCCGCCGTGCCCCTTGCTGCGCTGGCGGAACCCGGCGCGGGGGTCTCGCCGGCGCGCGAGTGCCGCGCCGCGATGGCCGCCGCCGCCGCTCCGGGCCCGCTGCCGCCGAGCGCCGCGCTCAAGCAGTGCGACCGCCTCGCCTTCGCCGCGCAGGGCAAGGTGGCGGGCGCCTACGACGTCAACCGCATCCACATCGACGCGCAATTCTGCGTCGGCGCCGCGCACGAGCGCATCGAGGACGCGCGCGCCGGCCGCGCCGTCGGCCCGGCGATGATCGTGTGCTCGGATTGTCCGGGCGGCTATTCGGCGGGCGAGGAGCGCCTCTTCACCATCGTGACGCCGGCCCGGCCCAACGCAGAGCCGCTCAACCTCGAAGGCCTCGTGGAGACCTGCGACGGCGCGGCGGCGACACGCGGTGGCGCGCGCGCGGACGCCACCCAATTCCTGAGCGCGCTCGCCCGGCGGCCCGATACGCGCGGCGCCTTCGGCGGCGTCGAGATCGCCGACATCTGGGTGGAACGCTGGAACTGGCAGGTGCTGCCGAGACGAGAAGCATTCTTGCGGGGCGGCAGAACCCTCGCAGCGGAAGTGGAGGAGAGCGGACAATGACGAAACGAGGATGGACCGGCGCCCTCATGGCGCTGCTTCTGGTGGCACCGGCCGCGGCGCAGGAGGGTGCCGCGCTCGACAATGTGGTTCGGCCCGGCCGCAGCGCAGAAATCGAGGTGCGCAACTACATCATCGAGAAAAAAAGCGAGCCCGGCAGCTTGGCGCAGGTGGGCGGCACCCGCGTGTTCGGCGGCCGGCCGGCCGAGGAGGGCGCCTGGCCCGCGCAGGTCTCGCTGCACGCCACCGACAAGCTCGACGGCACCGAGGAGGGTATCTTCCAGTCGCAATTTTGCGGCGGCACGCTGATCGCCCGCCAGTGGGTGCTGACGGCGGCGCACTGCGTCGTCTCCGACGACGGCACCGCGAGCGATCCGGCCAGCGTGCGGGTGCGCACCGGCTCCGTCCACCTCGGCAAGGGGGATCTGCGCGAGGTGGCCCGCGTCATCCCGCACGAGAAATTCGATGCGCTCACCATCGACAACGACATCGCGCTCCTGCAGCTCGCCGAGCCGATCACCGAATCGTCCGGTCCCGTGGGCGCGATCCCCGTCGAGCGCAAGGGCTCCCAGACGCCCCTCACCAGCGCCGTGGTCGCCGGCTGGGGGATGCTGGAAGACGGCACCTTCCCCAAGGAGCTGATGGAAACGGACATCGACATCGTGCCCAACGCCACCTGTAACCAGGGCATCGGCGAGCTGGCCAAGCGCGATCTCGGCCGCATCCTGATGAGCATCGGCACCGTGAACCAGATCCCGATGGACAAGCTGGAAGAGGCGTTCATCACGCTGGTGGAAAACATGGGCGACCGGCTGACGCCCAACATGCTGTGCGCGGGCGTGCCGGGCGGCGAGCGCACCTCCTGCAGCGGCGACAGCGGCGGGCCGCTGATGGTCAAGCAGGACAACGGCAAATGGCTGCAGGTCGGCATCGTGAGCTGGGGGCAGGAGCCGTCCAACGCCGAATCGCGCTGCGCGCACAAGGACCTCTATTCCGTCTACACCCGTGTCTCCAACTACTTCGACTGGATCGCCGGCTATGTGCAGAACTGATCGCTGGGCGTGCGCGGTCGCCCTCGCGCCGCTCGCCCTTGCGGTGGCGCTCGGCACCGCGGCGGCACAGACGAGCTTCGAGGATAGCAGCTTCGCCGCCGGCAACGCCGCCGAGGAGCCGGCGACGACGGGCGGCGCCTGGCCCGCCGCGCCCGAGGGCGGTTTCGGCGGCAGCTTCGAAGGCGGCGCCACCGATGCCACTGAGGCGGAGGCCCCGACGCAGGACACCGGCTTCGGCGGTAGCTTCGACAGCGAGGCGCCGGCCGAAAACGCCGCCGCGGACGCCGAGGAGCCGGCCGCCGAGGACCCGCCGGAGACGGTCGCCGAAGACAGCGAGGCGCCGCCGGAGCCGCCCGAGACCGACACCAGCGAAACGGCGGCGGTCGAGGAACCGGAGGATGCCGACCCCATCCGCGCCTTCGAGCTGCGCGACTACGGCGTGGAGCCGACCAACTGGCTGCGCCAGGGCGCCTTCCACGCCGCGACCCCGGTGACGGTGCCGGGCGCCCTGACCATCACCACCGAAGGGCTCGCCGAGGCCGTCACCGGCAACGGCGTGGCGTTCGTGCTGATCGACGTTCTGGGCGGGGACTACATGCTGCCCAACGCGCTGTCGGCGCCCGGCCTCGCCACGCCCGGCAACTACAACGACCGCACGCAGCAGCAGGCCTCGGTCTGGCTGGCGCAGGTGACGGGCGGCGACCCGTCGGTGCCGGTCGTGGTCTATTGCAGCGATCCCATGTGCTGGATGAGCTACAACGCGGCCCTGCGCGCCGTCGCCGCCGGCTACACCAACGTCTACTGGTATCGCGGCGGCCTGCAGGCCTGGCAGATGGCCGGCCATCCCGTGTTCCCCTCGGGGTTCTGACATGGGGCGCCTCCGCCTCGCCGCCGCGTTCGCCATCGCGCTTGCCGCGGCGGCGGGGGTGCGCGGCGAAGCGGCGGCGCAAACGACCACCGCCGCGACGGCGGCTCTGGCGCAGGCCGAGGACGTCTACCAGGCCGCGCTCCTGGGCGCGGATGCCGAGGGCCTCGCCGCGGCGCGCAACAGGCTCGCCCTGGCGCGGCAGGCGGTGGGAGAGGGCGGTCGCGCCGCCCTGCTGTGGCAGGAAGCGCTCGCCGATCTCGACGCGGCCGGCGTGGGCACGAGCCGCATCTGGTTCGACATCGCCATGAACCTTGCCCGCCACCAGGCCGCGACGGGCGACGGAGCCGGCGCCCGCGACCGGCTCGCCGGGGCGATCGACCGCGCGCGCGCCACCCCGTTCCACGGCGCCGCCGTCTTCGCCGCCGCCGATCTCGCCTTTTCCCAGGGCGCCTACCAGGATGCGTCGGCCCACCTGATCGAGGGCCTTCTCGTGGCGCCGGACCTGGTGCGCGGGGTCTACGGCGCGCTGTTCGTCGCCTTCGCCGAGGCGCAGGAGAAGGCCGAAGCGGCCGGCGCACGTGCCGACGCCTCGGCGCTGATCGATGCGCGCGTCGCGATCCTGCAAACCTTCATGGGCGCGGAAGCGGCCGATCCGGTCCAGACGCTGCTGTTCCAGAAATACTTCCTGCTCCACCAGGCCGGCGCGTGGGGCGAGGCGGCCGATGCAATCGCAGCCTGGGGCGCGGCCGGCCCTATCGACGCCGAGGAGCGCGCCTTCATCGACTCAATGGCGACGCTGCAGCTCACCCACACCGAGCTTTCCGGCTACACCGCCCCGCGCGACCTGCAGCTCGGCGCGGCCCAGCTCGCCGTCGCCTTCACCGAACTCCTCGCCGACCCGCTCGACCCGCGCCGGGCGCAGGCGCTCAGGGCGCGCGCCGCCGCCGAGACCGGGCTCGGCCTCCACCTCAAGGCCGCCGAGACGCTGCTGCAGGCCGGCGCCCTGCTGGACCAGACCGGTGACGCCCGCCAGCGCCACTTCCTCTATGCCGAGATGGCGACCAACGCCTGGCAGCGCGGCGAACTCGTCCTCGCCGACGCGTTCGACGGCAAGGCCGAGGCGAGCGAACGGGCCGCCCGCGCGGCCGGCGCGCCCCCGCTCGACCCCATCGACCGTGCCATCCGCGGGACCAACCGCGCGCTCCTCGCCCTCGATCTGGAGCGCCCCCGCGAGGCGCTGGAGCGGCTCGACGGGGCACGCGCCGACTATGCGCAGGCCGCCGCCGGCGGTGCGCTCAAGTGGAACGAGCGTCGCGAGGCGTCGCGCATCGAGGCGGCGACCGGCCTCGCCCGCGCCGCCCTCGGCGAGCCGGAGGCGGCGCGCGCCGCCACACGCCGCGCCGTCGCCCTTGCCCGCGAGACGCTGCCCGCCGGCCACCCCGACCTCGCCCTGACGCTCGGCAATGCCGCCGATCTCCTCTTCACCCTCGGCCTTGCCGACGAGGCGCTGCCCCTCCTCGACGAGGCGGTCGCCATCAATGCGGCGGCGCTGCCGGCGGACCTGCCCCAAGCCGTGGAGATGGAGCGCAAGCTGGCGCTGTTCCACCTGACGCGCGGCAATGCGGCCGAGGCGACGTCCGTGCTGGAGCGCGTCACCGAGGCGCGCAAGGCGCCGGCCTACCGCGACGGCCTGCGCGAGGCGGCGATCGATTTCGAGCTCCTGGCCATGTCCGAGCTCGGCAGCGGCCAGCCCGCCGCCGCCATCGAGGCGATGCAGTGGACCGGCGTCACCCGCTCGGCCGAAGCGCTGGCGCAGATGGAGGCGCGCTTCTCGCTGGAGGATCCGGGCCAGGCGCTGCTGCTGCGCCGCCGGCAGGACCTGCGCGAAGCCCACCGCCGCGCCGCCTCCGGCCTGCTCGCCGCCTTCGGCGCCGAGGCGGGCGCGGCCGAGCGGCGCGATCTCGCCACTTCCCTCGCGGACCTCGAGGGCGAGCTCGCCCGCGTCGAGGCCTCGCTCAGCGCGGCCGGGCTCGACGTGCCCGGTCGCGGCGCCGTCGCCCCGCTGCCGCTGGAAGAGATCGAGGCCCTGCTCGGCCCGGACGAGGCGCTGGTGATGTTCGTCCTGCCCGGCCTCGACCCGAAGCGCCTGGAGGGGGCCGGCAGCACCACCAACCGCGTCGTCGCCATCACTCGCGAGGGGGTGCATGTCGCGCCGATCCCGGAGGAGAGCCGCCGTCGCCTGCGCCGCCGCATCGCCGCCTTCCGCTGCCAGATGGCGACCAACGACGCCGCTTGCAGCAGCAGCGCTGGGGCCGGCACGCGCGGCGCGATGCTCGACCTCGGCGACGAGGAGGAGGTGGCACCCGGCGCGCCCGCCTTCGATACCACCGCCGCCTACGCGTTGTGGCAGGATCTCTTCGGCGGCATCGCGCCCGCCATCGCCGGCAAGGCCCACCTCGTGCTGGTGCCGCCCGCCGACCTCCTCGACCTGCCGTTCGCCGCGCTCGTCACCTCGCCCGAGCCGGCCGCGACGCTGGGCGAAATCGACTGGCTGATCCGCCGCCACGCCATCTCGGTGCTGCCGTCCGTCGCCGGCCTCAAGACCTTGCGCGGCCACGGCGAGAAGCGCGCGCTCGCCCCCTTCCTCGGCGTCGGCGATCCGGCCATCGGCAGCGGCGGGGGCATCGCCTGCGAGGCGCTGACCACCGTCGCCATGCGCGCCGCGGCACCCACGACGCCCGTGCTCACCCCGTCGCCCTCCGGCCTCGGCCTTGCCGATGTCGCCGCCATCGCCGCCCTGCCGCGCCTGCCGGACGCGGCCTGCGAGGTGGCCGCCATCGCGGACGCGGTGGGCGAGCCGAGCCGCCTCCTCCTGGGCGCCGCCGCCACCGAGACGGCGATCAAGGCGATGAACGACAGCGGCGAACTCGCCGGCTACCGCGCGCTCGTCTTCGCCACCCACGGGCTGGTGGCGGGGGAGGCGGGGGCGGCCGCGCCCGGCCTCGTCCTCACCCCGCCCGCCGAGGCCTCGCTGCGCGATGACGGGCTTCTCTCTTCGGCCGAGATCGCCACGCTGCGCCTCGATGCCGAACTCGTCGTCCTATCCGCCTGCAACACGGCGGCGGGCGAGAACGGCGACGCGGACGGCCTGTCGGGCCTCGCCCGCGCCTTCTTCCAGGCCGGCGCCCGCTCGCTGCTCGTCACCCACTGGGCCGTGTTCTCCGAGGCGGCGGTGATGATCTCCACCGGCGCGCTCTCCCGCCTGAAGGCGAACCCGGCGCTGCGCCATGCCGAGGCGCTGCGCGCGGCGACGCTCGCCATCCTCGACACCCCGGGCCAGACCGGAACGCGCCTGCACCCCTCGTTCTGGGCCGCCTTCACCATCGTCGGCGCCACTTGAGGCCAAAGGAGCCCCCGCCCATGCCCCTCGCTCGCACCCTCGTCCTGATCCTCCTGCTCGCCGTCCCCTTCGCGGCGCGCGCCGACACCGATCGCAGCGATCCCGCCGCCGTCGCGGGGGCCTTCCTCACCGCCTACCAGGCGCGCGACCTTCCCGCCCTCGCGGTCCTCGTCAACAAGCACAACCAGCGGATGTTCGATGCGCTGGCGCAGGGCGGCAAGGACCACCCGGCCTACGCCGAGGTGTTCTCCGGCTGGCGCGCCGAGGCCGCCGACGCGTGGGACGGCGCCACCCTCGAAACCCGCTACGACGGCGCCCAGGCCGTCGTGCGCTTCGGCGACATGGTTGCCGGCGAGACCGCCGTCGTGGTCCTGTCCGACGAGGACGGCTGGGCCGTCACCGACATCAACAGCCCGGACCGTGCCGACTTCGACGCGCTGCCCACCGCCCGCTGAAGCGACCCGCCGCGCCGCACCTGCGCCGGAACGGGCGGAAGCCGCACCTGCGACGGAGCGGGGCGAATAAGGAGCGGGGCTAAAAATAGTCCGGGTAGCGCGTCATGATGGCGGGGACCATCGAGAGCGTTCCGGACAGGTGCTCGCGCACGGCGGCCTCGGTCGCCGCCGTGTCCCCCGCCTCGATCCCTGCGAGGATCTTCAGGTGGTAGTGCATGATGTTGGCCGGCTTGCCCGGATCGGGCAGGTTGAGGTTGCGCAGCCGGTTGATGTGGCCCGACTGCGCGCTCACCAGCCGCCAGAGGTTGGCCGCGCCCGCAAGCTCGCACAAGGTGAGGTGGAACACCTGGTCGAGCCGGGAGAAGCGCTCCAGGTCGCCCGTCGCCAGCGCCGCCTCCTGCGATGCCGCCACCTTGCGCGCCGGCGCCAGCCGCTCCGCATCCGCGCTCCGCGCCAGCCCCCGCGTCACCTCCAGCTCCAGCGCCAGGCGCAGGAACTGCGTCTCGCGCGCCTGGTCCACGTCGATCTTGGAAACCTCGGTCTTCGATTGCGGATAGATGACGAGGAGCCCTTCCTCCTCGAGCTGTAGCATCGCATCGCGCACCGGCGTCTGGCTGACGCCGTATTCGTTGGCGAGCTCCATCCGCGACAGTCCCTGGCCGGGCAGGAAATCCAGGTCGATGATGCGCTCGCGCAGCGCGTCGCGGATCTGCAGGCTGGCGGGCATCCGCCGAATGCGCTGGCGCGGGGAGGCGACGGGGCCGAAATCGTCGTCGAGCAGGGATAGCGCGCCCTTGTTCATAGCCACTGCCTCCGCGATCCCCGGCATTCCTGCATTGTCGTCTAACACGCGCCGGCTTGTCACCAAAAGACTGATATATTAGTGCATGAGTTGCGCGCCGGGCCATGGCTCCCGCGCGGCGCGGTTCAGTTCGGAGGAGACCCCATGCGCCTGACGACAGCCGATCCGCTGGCGCGTGCCGATCGTCGCGTCCGCGGCGGTCGACCTCGGCTTCGGCCCGGCCTCATTCTTGATGAAGTCGGTGGCGCCGAAGGACATTCCGCGGCAAGAGATATTCGTCGCCGTCCTTCCCATCATCGCCCTGCAGGCGGTCGGGCCGTTCCGGGTGCCGTTCATCGCGGACCTTGCCCTCCGGCTGCCTGGCATGCTCGACTGAGAATCCGCCGATGAACCCGACCCCAGCCGATCTCACCCGCCCAGACGAAGAGATATCCGCCGCCGGATTCGCCGCGGCGCAAACGCGCGATCACCACGAATTCGGCAACTGGCCGGAGGGGGCGGGGCTTGTCGCCGCCGCCTCGGTCGGGCTGATCTTCGCCTCCACTGGATAAGAAAAAATGACACGGAAACAGCCCCAAGACCTGCGCTCGGCACGCTGGTTCGCGCCGGACGATCTGCGCAGCTTCGGCCACCGCTCGCGCATGATGCAGCTCGGCTATGCGGAAGAGGATTTCCGCGACAAGCCGATCATCGGCGTGCTCAACACCTGGTCCGGCCTCAACACCTGCCACTCGCACTTTCCCGAGCGGGTGGAGGAGGTGCGCCGCGGTGTCGCCCAGGCCGGCGGCTTTGCCGTGGAGATGCCGGCGCTGTCGGTGGACGAGAGCTTCACCAAGCCCACCTCCATGCTCTACCGCAACCTCCTCGCCATGGAGACGGAGGAGATCATCCGCTCCCACCCGCTCGACGGCGTGGTGCTGATGGGCGGCTGCGACAAGACCACGCCCGGCCTGGTGATGGGCGCCATCTCGGCTGGCGTGCCGATGATCTTCCTGCCCGCCGGTCCGATGCTGCGCGGCAACTACGCCGGCAAGACCCTCGGCTCCGGTTCCGACGCCTGGAAATACTGGGACGAGCGCCGCGCCGGCAACATCTCCGACGATGAGTGGATCGGCATCCAGGGCGGCATCGCCCGCTCGGCCGGCACCTGCATGACCATGGGCACGGCGGCCACCATGATGTCGATCGCCGAGGCGCTCGGCCTCACGCTGCCGGGCGCTTCGTCCATCCCGGCGGTGGATTCGGGCCACCAGCGCATGTCCGCCGCCTGCGGCCGCCGCATCGTCGAGATGGTGTGGGAGGACCTCACGCCCGACAAGATCATCACCGACGCCGCCTGCCGCAACGCCGCCATCGTGGCGATGGCGACGGGCTGCTCCACCAACGCCGTGGTGCACCTCATCTCGATGGCCCGGCGCGCCGGCATCGACCTCTCGCTCGACGATCTCGACGCGCTCGGCCGCGTCACGCCGCTGATCGCCAACGTCCGCCCCTCGGGCAAGGACTACCTGATGGAGGACTTCTACTACGCCGGCGGCCTGCGCGCGCTGATGAACGAACTGCGCGACAGCCTCGACATGACCGCCCTCACCGTCACCGGCAAGTCCGTCGCCGACAACGTCGAAGGCGCGGTCGTCTACAATGACGACGTGATCCGGCCGAAATCGAACCCCGTCTATCACGAGGGTTCGCTCGCCGTGCTGCGCGGCAACCTGTGCCCGGACGGCGCGGTCATCAAGCCGGCCGCGTGCGACCCGAAATACCACGTGCACGAAGGCCCGGCGCTGGTGTTCGACAGCTACCCGGACCTGAAGAAGGCCATCGACGACGAGAACCTCGACGTCACGCCCGACCACGTGCTCGTCCTGCGCAACGCAGGCCCGCAGGGCGGCCCCGGCTTTCCCGAGTGGGGCATGCTGCCGATCCCCAAGGCGCTGATCAAGCAGGGCCATCGCGACATGCTGCGCATCTCGGACGCGCGCATGTCGGGCACCTCCTACGGCGCGTGCGTGCTGCACGTGGCGCCCGAAGCCTATATCGGCGGCCCGCTGGCGCTGCTGAAGACCGGCGACATCGTCCGCCTCGACCTGCCGGCCCGCCGGCTCGACATGCTCGTCGACGAGGCCGAGCTCGCCCGTCGCCGCGCCGCCTGGCAGGCGCCCGCGCCCCGCTTCGAGCGCGGCTACGGCTACATGTTCTCGCGCCACATCACCCAGGCCAACGAGGGCTGCGACTTCGACTTCCTGCAATCGGACTACGGCCGCACCGCCGGCGAACCCGACATTTTCTGAGGCATCCCATGAGCGATTACGTACTTTCCGACGCAACGCGCGAGAAGCTGATGGCGGTGTCGACGGCCTCCGCCGCGACCGCCCTTTACAAGCGCGGCCTGCGGAACCAATTCATCCAGGGCGTGGTGCCGGTTTCGCCGAAGGCGCAGAACATGGTGGGGCAGGCCTTCACGCTGCGCTACATTCCCGCCCGAGAGGACCGCAACCCCATCACCGTCTTCCGCAATCCGGAGCACCCCCAGCGCGTGGCGATGGAACGGTGCCCGCCGGGCCACGTTCTCGTCATGGATGCGCGCAAGGATGCGCGCGCCGCTTCGGCCGGGTCGATCCTGATCACCCGCCTCGCGATACGCGGGGCGGCGGGCGTCGTCTCCGACGGCGGCTTCCGGGACGCCTACGGCATCGGCCAGCTCGATATGCCGGCCTACCACCAGAAGCCGTCGGCGCCGACCAATCTGACGCTGCACGAGGCGATCGAGATCAACGGTCCCATCTCGTGCGGCGATGCGGCGGTGTTCCCGGGAGACGTGATGCTGGGCGACCGCGACGGCGTGATCGTGATCCCGGCCCACCTCGCCGACGAGATCGCCGACGAATGCACCGGCATGGAAATCTTCGAGGATTTCGTCCTCGAGGAGGTCCTCGCCGGCAACACCATCATCGGTCTCTATCCCACCACCAAGGAAGAGAACGAGAAGAAATACGCCGAATGGCGCAAACGCACGGGTCGCTGAGCGCGCGAGCGGGCCGCGCCGCCCTCATCTGAGGCGGCGCGACAACGCCCGCTCCTGCCACCGAAACCCCGGCCCACCGCTTCCGTCAGGACGCGGGAGGCGTTAGGGGAGGGGCGCCCGAGACCGGACACAGAAGGATATTTCGATGAGTTTCACACCGCACGGTAAGCATCTGATCGCGGGCGAATGGGTGGCGGGCGAGGCGACGTTCGACAGCGCGCCGGCCCATGGCGACAAGCACAGCTTCTCCATCGGCACGCCCGAGCATGTCGACCGCGCCGTGACCGCCGCCGAAGAGGCCTTCTGGTCCTACGGCTACTCCACCCGCGAGGACCGCGCCAAGTTCCTCAACGCCATCGCCGACGAGATCGAGGCGCGGGCCGACGCCATCACCGCCATCGGCACGTCGGAGACCGGGTTGCCCGAAGGGCGGCTCCAGGGCGAGCGCGGCCGCACCACCGGCCAGCTGCGCCTGTTCGCCGAGCATATCCTCAAGGGCGACTATCTCGACCGCCGCTACGACCCGGCCCAGCCCGACCGCAAGCCCGCGCCGCGGCCGGACCTGCGCATGATCGAGCGGCCCATCGGCCCCGTCGCCGTGTTCGGCGCGTCCAACTTCCCGCTCGCCTTCTCCACCGCCGGTGGCGACACCGCCGCGGCGCTGGCGGCCGGCTGCCCCGTCGTGGTCAAGGGGCACTCCGCCCACCCCGGCACCGGCGAAATCGTCGCCGAGGCGATCGCCGCCGCGATCAAGTCGTGCGGTGTGCACCCCGGCGTGTTCTCGCTGATCCAGGGCGGCAAGCGCGACGTCGGCACCGCGCTGGTCACGCACCCGGCCATCAAGGCGGTCGGCTTCACCGGCTCGCTCGGCGGCGGGCGCGCGCTGTTCGACCTGTGCGCCCAGCGTCCCGAGCCGATCCCCTTCTTCGGCGAGCTCGGCTCGGTCAACCCGATGTTCATGATGCCCGAGGCCGTCAAGGCCCGCGGCGCCGAGCTCGGCAAGGGCTGGGCCGGTTCGCTGACCATGGGCGCGGGCCAGTTCTGCACCAACCCGGGCATCGCCGTCGTCATCGACGGGCCGGAGGCGGATGCCTTCGTCGCCGCCACCGACGAGGCGCTCAAGGGCGTCGGCGCGCAGACCATGCTCACCGACGGCATCGCCACCGCCTACCGCGACGGTGCCGACCGCGTCGCCGGCACCACGGGCGTCCAGGCGGTGCTGACCACCACGTGCGACCTGCGCAACGCGACGCCCTACCTGTTCGAGACCACCGGCAAGACGTGGCTGGCGGACGAGGAACTGGGCGAGGAGGTGTTCGGCCCGCTCGGCCTGGTGGTGCGCGTCTCCGACGTGGACGAGATGGTGACGGTGGCCAAGAGCCTCGTCGGCCAGCTCACCTGCACGGTGCACCTCGACGCGCCCGACGAGACCGCCGCCGCCAAGCTGATGCCGGTCCTGGAGCGCAAGGCGGGCCGGCTGCTCGCCAACGGCTTCCCCACCGGCGTCGAGGTGTGCGACGCGATGGTGCACGGCGGCCCGTACCCCGCCTCCACCAACTTCGGCCACACGTCGGTCGGCACGCTGTCGATCCGCCGCTTCCTGCGCCCGGTCTGCTACCAGAACATGCCCGAGGCGCTGCTGCCGTCGGACCTGCGCTAGCGCGTTTTCCAGCTTGTCGGAATCGGCAAGCGACTCGGAAGAACGCGACCAGCAAAAAAGCTGGAGCGGTTAGGCGAGTGAGCCTGAACCGCTCCAGCCGCATCGCAAGCCGGGCGCCTCGCGCGCCCGGCTTGATCCCTTACTTGCTGCCGAGAATGCTGCCGAGAACGACCCGGTACGTGGCGTCGCCCTTCTCGATGATCTCGACCAGGCGCTCCGGGCCCAGATTGAGCGCGTCGTTGTTGAAATTCGCCATCAGCTTGCCGTAGCCCTCCGAGTGCACCGCCTCGTCGAGCGCCTCGGCCAGGCAGGTCTTGATCGCCGGATCGACGCCCTTGGGCAGCATGAAGAGCGTGTGCGCCTGGAGGCTCGCGCTCTCGTCCATGCCGCTTTCCGCCAACGTCTTGGAATCGGGCGCATAAGGCACGCGCTTGTCGATCAGCGAGGCGAGCTGGTTCATCTTGCCGGCCTGGATCTGCGCCACGTGCTGGGTGCCCTGCGTCGCCGCGTCGACCTCGCCGCCGAGCGCCGCCTGCAGCGCCTCGGCCGCGCCCTTGCCCGGCACCGGCACCAGCGTGACGCCGAAATGCTCGCCGATCTGCTTGACGACGACCTCCTGGTTGACCCCGGCCACCGACACCGTCGCCCGCCCGTTCTGGCGCGCATACTCGACGAATTCTTCCAGCGTCGCGTAAGGCCGGTCCTTGTTCGCCACCAGTCCGTAATTGATCTGCATCGCCGAGGCGGGATAGTCGAAATCGGCCCAGGTGAAGGTGGCGTCCGGGCTCGTATAGGGGATGATGGTGACCGTGTCGGTGGCCCCGACGCCGACCGTGTAGCCGTCCGGCTCGGCGATCTTGAGCGCCGCCGCCATCACGCCGCCGCCGGCCCCGCCCTGGTTGTCCACCACCACGGTCCAGCCCTGTTCCTCTTCCAGCGCCGCCGCGATCGCCCGGGCGATGGCGTCGGTGCCGCCGCCCGCCCCGAAGCCGACGCGGAAGTTGAGCGGCTTGTCGGGAAAGCCGTCCGGGCACGTGGCGCCAAGCGCCGGGCTCGCGCCGATCGCCAAGCATATGACGGCGCATAGGGCCGCCCCTGTCCTCTCGCTCATCGCGTTCTCCTGCCTTGTTGCCGGCGGAATTTCTGCCCGGTCCTGGCCGGCGCCGCCGCTTTATCGCGGGCGCACACTAGCAAGCGGCCGCGCACCGCCGATCGCGACGGCCACCTGTTCCGCGTGGCGAAAATCGCGGGCGCCGGCCCTGCCGCCGGGGGGCCGGCGCATCCGTCCTCCGGTCGAAGCCCGCGCGATGCCCGCCCGTGTCGGCGGCGGACGGCCCTGCCAAGGCGCCGGCGAAGGACGCCGGCCGGTGCGTGCGGGCGCCCCCAAAAATCTGTTTCCAGGGCAGGGTGTTATGGGCCACCCTGCCATCTCGCCGATCCCGTTCACGCGGCGCCGCTGCGCACACGCCGACCCGGCCGGCGACGTCGCCGACAACGAGAAACGCCAATTGGGGCTGCCATGAACAGACGCGACATCATCGAGATTTGCCGCACGACGCTCTACACCGCCGTCATTTCCGACACGCTGGACAGCCTTGGCCGCCTCAACCAGTCCGTCGGCAACGAGATCGCCGCCATCCGCGACGGCGACGTGCTGGCCGGTTTCGTGCGCACCGGCCTCTACATGCCGATCTACCACGACGACCCCACGGTCGACGTCTACGGCAAGGAAATCCGGCTGATCGATTCGCTGCAGGAGGGCGACGTGCCCGTCCTCACCTGCAACAGCCGCCGCATCGCGCCCTGGGGCGAGCTCCTCACCACGCGCGCCAAGAAGCTCGGCGCAACCGGCTGCGTCACCGACGGATGCGTGCGCGACGTGCGCGTCATCGTGGCCATGGATTTTCCCGTCTTCTCGCGCGGGCGCAGCCCCGTCGACACCAAGTATCGCGGCAAGATGATGTGGGCCGACGTGCCGGTGGAGTTCTGCGGCGTGGCCGTCGCGCCCGGCGACCTTGTGGTGGCGGACATGGACGGCGTCGTCTTCGTCCCCGCCGCGCTGGTCGCCGAGGTGATCGCCAGGAGCCGCGAGAAGGTGGAGGCGGAAAACGTCGTCCGCGCCGGCCTCCACGCGGGCATGCCGCTGGCCGAACTGTTCGAGAAGCACGGAATTTTGTAGGTGGCCGACCGAGACGGCGAGGCGATCGCGTTCGCGGTCGTCGCCGATACGCACCTGGAGGCCGATCCCGGCGCCGTCGCCAACGTGCGCTGCGCGCGCATCATGGAGGCGATCCGCCGCCGCAAGCCGGCCTTCGTGCTCCACCTCGGCGACGTGGTGCACCCGTTGCCCGACGCGCCGAGCCACCCGGCCGCCGCCGCGTTGGCCGAGGCCGAGTTCGCGGCCTTCGCCTGCCCGGTGAAGTACCTGCCCGGCAATCACGACATCGGCGACAAGCCTCTCTCCGGCCAGCCCGCCAAGCGGGTCAAGGCGGCGTTTCTCGCCGCCTGGCGCGAGCGCTACGGCACCGACGCCTTCGTCCACGATGTCGGGGCCCTGCGCATCGTCGCCATCGACGCGCCGCTCCTTGCCGACGAGCCCGCCGCCGAGGACGCGCTGCGCCGCTTCCTCGCCGCCAGCCTCGAGGGGCGAGGGGACCGCCGCCTCGTCCTGGCGACGCACTATCCGGTCTTCCTCGCCGACGAGGCGGAGGCATCGAGCTACGACAACGTCGTGCCGGGATGCCGGCGGATCCTGCTCGACTACTGCCGCGACAACGCCGTCGCGTGCGTCTTCAGCGGCCACATTCACAACTATCTCTACGCGCGGCGCGGGCCGACGACCTTCCACGGCGCCCCCTCCACCGCCTTCCTGCGCCGCGACTACAGCGAGCTCTACCGCACCGCCGACCTCGCCGAACACGGCCGCGAGGACCCCTGGAAGCTCGGCTTCCTGTGGGTGGAGGCCACCGCCGAAGGCATCGCGGTCGACATGGTCAGCCTCAACGACCTCGCCGCCTTCGAGGCGGGGCGCCTGCCGCTCGCCCTCGACCGGCGCGCCGTCAACATCGGCGCCAACCTGCGGCACGACTGGGCCGAAACCATCGACCTGCCGTTCAATCCGCCCACCGGCACCTTCGCGCGCCGCACCCTGCGCGACGACGCCACGATGCGCATGATCCGCGAACTCGGCCTCGGCGTGGTGCGCGTGCCGGCGGCCGACCTTCTTGCCCCCGAGCGTCGCCGCCGCGCCGCCGACCTCAGCCATCTCGGCATCCGCGTCCACGCCTTCACCGACCTCGACGCCCACAGCCGCCGCACCCTCGCGGAGGTGGACCCCGCCGCCTTGGACACCTTGGAGCTAATCGTGCCGCAGGCGCCCGGCGCGCCCGCCGCCGTGGCCGCCTTCCTCGACGGGCTTGCCCCGCCGGCCGAAATCGCCATCGGCTACCTGGAGGACTACGAGGCGGCCCCGCCCGCCTACCAGCACGCCATCGGCTACGGCGTCCTGCCGCCGGCGGCGGAGTTTGCCGCCATGCGCGCCGCGCTCCCGGCCGGTGTCGCGGCGGGCCTCGTCGCCGCCTTCGATATCGGCGCGCTGGACGAGGCGCGCATCGCGGCGGCGAAGGCCGTCGCGGCGGGCGCCCGCCTCCACCTCCTCCTGGAGCGCCGCTCGGCCAGCACCACGGCCGCCCTCGGCGACGAGATCTTCCCGATCCTGGTGGAGCGCGCGCTCGGGCGTGCCGCGGCCCATCCCGCCGTCTCCTTCATCCTCGACACGTTCTCGACGTTCGACCGCAGCTATCACGTCCGCGCCGGCCTCGTGGACCGAGCCCTCAATCCCACCGCTGCCGGCGCCATCTTGCGCTCGCGCCGCCCTGCCGAAGCCAGCTGATGCCCCAAATCGACACTCCGTTCGCCATCGCCCGCATCGAAGCCTTCCACCTCCGCTCCACGGGCGACGCCTACTGGCGCGACTTCAAGTCCGACAACCGCGTCGCGGGCGGGCGCTACCTCCTCAAGGACGGCTGGCGCACCGCCTATGGCCGCTTCGTGGAAACCTGCCTCGTCAAGGTCACGCTGGAGGACGGGGCGAGCGGGTGGGGCGAGGCCACCGAGCCGGTCTGCCCCGAGGTGATCGCCATCCTCGCGGCCGAGTTCTTCGGCGACCTGTTGCCCGGCCAGCGCTTCGCCGACCGCGCCGCCTTCCGCGCCTTCGCCTACGACCTCAACCGCTGCCGTGGCCACAGCGCCGGCTACCAGCGCCTCGCCATCGCCGCGCTCGATATCGCCGTCTCCGATGCGCTCGGCCACCGCGCGGGCGCCGCCATCGCCGGCGGTCGCGCGGTGCCGGTCTATCTGTCGGGGTTGCGCCAGGGCACCCGCGAGGCGCGCCTGGAATTCTGGGCCGCGCGGCAGGCGGAAGGGATCGCCGGCGTCAAGCTGTTCGGCGATGCCGACATCCCGCGCCTCCTCGCCGAGATCGATGCGCTGCGGCAGGGCGTGCCGGGGGACTGGTCGCTCATGGTCGACAGCCTGTGGACGATGCCCGAAGGGGAGGGCGCCGCCGCCGCCGCAGCGGCCTTCGCCGAGCGCGGCGTCGCCTGGTGGGAGTGCCCGTTCGAGCCCGAGGCGCTCGCCCCCCACCGCGCCCTGCGCGAGGCCGGCGCCGTTCCCGTCGCCCTCGGCGAGCACGTCTTCACCCAGTACGAAATCGACCCCTGGTTCGAAGCCGGCGCGCTCGACATCTTCCAGCCCGATATCGGCCGCACCGGCCTTGCCGGCGGCCTCGCCCTTGCCGAGCGCGCCGCCGCCCACACAATCGCGGTGACACCGCACATGGGCACGGGCTCGCCCGTGGTGCAGGCGGCGGCGCTCTCCTTCCATGCCGCCATCGCCGGGCCGCTCCTGTGCGAATTGCAGCTGGAGCTGTCGGGCCTCTTTGCCGACATCATCCACAGCGGCTGGACGCGCGAAGCGGGCGCCATGGTGCCGGACGGCACGGCCGGCATCGGCGTCACGGTCGACGAGCCCGCCCTGCGCAAGGTCGCCGCCGGCATCTGGTCCTCGCCCGGCTGAGCCCGGCCTCGCGCGCACCGCACGGCCGGCGCGGCGGCGCCGTCGTGCTGCCTGGCCGCCCGCCGAATCGGGCATAGTCGGCCGGCGGCAGTGCCTTCGGCATCGGTGCGGAGGATGCCTGCCGCGATCGTGGGAGAGCCGCTTGTATCGACCTTTCGCCGCGGTGCGGCTTCCCCTCCTGGTGGCGCTGGCGCTGCTGGTTCCGCTGGCGATCGGCGGCGCCTTGCTCGCCAACGGCCAGGGCGTCTCGGTCCTGCGCGTGGCATGGATCGCCGCCGGAACGGGCGAGCTCACGGCCGCCCCACGCCATCCGCCGGTCGACACGCCCGTCGATTTGCAGCTCGTCGCCGCCGCTGCCGAGCGCGCCGGCGTCGGCGTCGTGTTCGCGCCGATGGGGCGCGCGGCGGCCGAGGCGGCCCTTGCGGGCGGCGGGGTCGACCTGTTGATGCCATCCGCGCACGCCGCGCCGCCGGCTTCGCTGCCCTACCGCGCCAAACGCGACGTTCTCCTTTGCGCGCGCGGCCTGGCGCTGCCGGAGCGCCCGGGCCTGGAAGCGCTGGCGCAGGCCTATGAGCGGGGCTGGCGCATCGCCACCGTGCGCGACGCGCCCTATGGCAGCGCGATCCAAACGCTGGCACACCCCCACGCGGGCCAGACGCTCACCTTCGGCAACGCGGCCCTCGCCATCGCCGCGATCGTGGAGGGGAGGGCGCAGTGCGTGCTGGCGCCGCGCCTCGCGCTGCTGGGCGCCCTCGCGGCGGCGCCTGCGGCCGAGGCGGCCCTTGCCCGCCGCGTCGTCGACGTCGCGACGACCGAGCTCTACCTCAACTTCGCCGCGAGCGTCCCGCCCGAGACCGTCGCCCGTTTCCGCGCGGCGCTGCAAGGGCTGGCGGACGAGGGCGCCGCCGAGGCGATCGAGGCGAAGGCCGCCCGGCCCGTCCTCTTCCGCTTTGCCGTCGCCGCGCCCTGGTTCTCATGGTTCGACATGATCGGCACGGTCGCGTTCGCGTTGTCGGGCGTGCTCATCGCGCGGTCGGAGGGGTTCTCGCTGCTCGGCGCCTTCGTACTGGCCGGGCTGCCGGCCGTCGGCGGCGGCGTGATGCGCGACCTCCTCGTCGGGCGCGATACCATCGGCATCCTCGCCAGCCCCGTGTCGCTCCTCCTCGTCACCGGCACCGTCCTCGTCGCCTACCTGGCCGGGGCGGCGGCCCGGCGCCTTGCCGCGTTGCGCGAGGGCGGCCCGCGTCGCTGGCCGAGGGCGCTGTCTCCCGCCGCCGTCCTCGAGGTGACGGACGCGATCGGGCTCGCGGCGTTCACGGTCATCGGGGTGTCGGTGGCGGTGCGCTCGGGGGCGGAGCCGCTGTGGCTGTGGGGGCCGTTCCTGGCGGCGCTCAGCGGCGCCGGCGGCGGCATTTTGCGCGACCTCCTGCGCAGCGGCTACGAGAACCCGGCCCTCAGAACCTCCTTCTACGCCGAGGTGTGCGTCCTATGGGGCCTCGCCCTGTCGCTGGGGATCCTCTACCTGCTGCCGGACGACAAGCCGGCGCTCGTGCGCCAGATGGTGGTCGTCACGGTCCTCGGCGCCTTCGCCACGCGCATGGCGGTCGTCGCGCTCAAGGTCCGCAGCCCGCGCTTTTGAGCCCGCGCCGCCCGCGGCGGGAGGTGGACGATCCGACCGGGGTGGCCGAAGGTGAATCCCGTCGTTCGCCCAAAATACGCCTTATCGGTCCCATCCTGATAAATCAGCGACGTACACCCCGGATGGGGGAGCGCACGGCGCCGGAGATTGGCGCATCGGGGTCGCAGGCTCGGCGCCAGGACAAGGCAGGAAGAATGAACGGCGCAGGCACGCTCGCCCCAAGATCAACAGATCCTTCAATGATTGTTAAAACCGTCGCAATTACGCATCGTGGGTGGGGTCGCACCGCCGGGGCATCGATCGTTCGGCCGCCGCATGACAGTGAAAGATCGCAGATTCAGGCATGGGGTAGGATCTTGCGAAGATAATCCCCTGAGTGCGGCATTTATTTCCAATGATAACTGTCAAAACCGGTGTGAGACTGAAGAAGATATGACGCGATACCTGAACTTGTGCCTGGCCACCGTCGCGCTCCTCGTCGTGCTGGTGGGCGGCGGCGCGATGGCGGCGCCATCCTTCCCGCTGGAGCCGGCCGACACGTCGAGCCCGCGCGGCACCTATGAGAGCTTCCTGGAAGCGCTCGAAGATGCCTATGCCGCCGGGCGCCAGAACGACCCGGAAGTCTCCCAGCTCGCGCTGGACCGGGCGCTGCGCCTGCTCGACACCTCGCAGCTTCCGCCCCGTTTCGTCCAGGATCGGGGCCTGGAAGCGGCACTTCTGATGAAGGAGATCCTCGACAAGCTGGAGCGGCCGGACCCGTCCGCCATTCCCGCCGACGGCACCGTGGAGCGGTGGCGCGTTCCCAAGACCGAGATCACCATCGCCCGCAAGCTCGATGGGCCGCGCAAGGGCGAGTATCTCTTCACCGCCGAGACTGTGGCGCGGATGCGCTCCTTCCACGAGCGCGTCAAGGCGCTGCCGGCCATCTCCGGCTCCACGCCCGAAATCTACGAGATGTACCTGTCCACCCCCGGCCAGGGGCTGGCGAGTGCCTGGAGCGAGCGCCTGCCGGAGTGGATGAAGGTCGCCTTCGCCGGCCAGGCCGTCTGGCAGTGGATCGCGACGGGGCTGGTGCTGCTGGCCGCGGGGCTGGTGTCGGCCGGCCTCCTCCTCATCGGCGGCGCGATCGACCGCCGCCCCGCCAGCACCGCCACCGAGGGCGGCCCGCGGCACCGGCGCACGAGCCCGGCCCGTATCGTCAGCCTGATCGCGGTGGCGTTCATCACCTTCGCCGCGCAATACGTCATCGACCAGTCGATCAACCTCACCGGCACGGTCCTCGAGATCGTCACCTATCTGCTCGACGCGGCGGGCTACATCATGCTCGGCTGGCTCGCGGTGCTGGTGGTGATGAGCACCGCGCACATCCTGATCAAGCTGCGGGGGCTCGACCCGGACGCGGCGAGCGGGCGCCTCGCGCGGCTCGCCGCCTCTGGGCTCAGCGTTCTGTTCGTGGTCGGCCTCTTCGTCCATGCCGGCCAGGCGTTCGGGCTGCCGGCCTACTCCATCGTCACGGGGCTCGGCGTCGGCGGCATCGCCATCGGTTTCGGCGCGCAAACGCTGGTGCGCGACATCTTCTCGGGCATCTTCTTCCTGGTGGACGACGCGTTCCGGCCGGGCGAATATCTCGACGTGGGGGTGGGCAAGGGCTTCGTGGAGCGCGTCTCGATCCGCTCCGTGCAGCTGCGCCACCACAACGGCCCGCTGCAGACGATCCCCTTCGGCGAGATCAAGAAGGTCAACAACTTCTCGCGCGACTGGGTGGTGATGAAGCTGTCCTTCCGCCTGCCGTTCGGCACCGACACCGAATACGTGCGCAAGCTGATCAAGACGCTCGGCCAGGAGCTGCTGGAAGACCCTGAAAACGGGCCGAAGTTCCTGGAGCCCCTCAAGTCGCAGGGGATCTACGACGTGGACGATTTCGGCATCATCATGCGCGTCAAGTTCATGACGCGGCCGGGCGAGCAGTTCACGCTGCGGCGGATGGTCAACCTCAAGATCCAGGAGCTGTTCAAGCGCGTGGGCATCGAGTTCGCCGGCCGCGAGGTGCGTGTGCACGGCGACGCGGGGCGCGACATCGCCGGCAGTGCCTCCGAGATCGGCACCGACGAGGCCAAGGCCGGCGGCGGCGCCATCTAGTCTTGCGCTATTTGCCGAGGAAGACGAACGGCTCGGCCGGCACGAACGAGCCCGCCGCGTTGCCGGCAAAGGTCTGCGACTGGTTCGGCCCGAGGTCGAGCTTCATCGTCTTGCCGCCATCGGCCGAGAAATCGACCGTGTTGAGGTCCACCCAGAAGGCGTTGGGGGTGAGGCTCGATTCGAAGAAATACACCTTGCGCGCCTGGTCCGACACGGTGCGCCAGCGCGTGGAGGAGATGTTCGGCTGGTCCGGCGTCGAAAGGCCGTAGGGCACGGACACGTTGCGGATGACGGAGAAGACGCTGGCGACGGCGAGGTTCTGGTCCTGGAATTTGGGGATCGCGTCCACGTAGAAGGAGGCGCGGGCGAAGCGGTCCGCCGCACGGTTGGTGCCGGGCAAAAAGGTCGTGCCGCCGATCTCGTGCCAGTAGTCGTTGAGCGCGAGCTGGCGTTCGAACGTCGGCGAGTTGGTCATCACCTGGTAGGCGCGGCTGTGGTGGATCACCTGCTTGCCGCCGATATATTCCACGATGGCGCTGTCGCCGGTCGCGTCGGAGATCGACAGGTGCAGCGTGGCGAGCCGCTTTTCGCCGGGCACCGCGTCGGTCACGAGCACGAACGGCTCCGCTTCCAGCGCCTCCACCGCCTCGGCGACGGTCGCGAAATTGTCCAGCACGTACTGCGCCCACGCCGCGATGGTGAGGCCCGGCTTGTCGCTCGTCTCGGCCGGATATTCCGACTCCACGAGCCACAGCACATTGGCGACGAGGCCCGCCTCGTTCATCCCGTCCGTGGTGGCGATGTCGTAGGCCGCGGCGATGACGCTGCCGTATTTCGAGGTCCAGCGGATCGAGTTCGCGCCGGCGTTGCCGGTGCGCGCCATGCCGCGCGGAAAAATCCACAGGTTGGTCGCGAGGTCGGTCTTCCAGTCCATCGACCGCGCCGTGATCACCGACTGGCCTTCGCCGAGATAGACGAGCCGCGTGCAGGCCTCGGCCCGCGCGGGCACGAACAGGCTCGCGACGGCGCTGACGCCGACGAGGGCCATGCGGACGGCCTGGCGGAGGAGGGAAGGTCGGGGTTCGTGCGGCATGGGTCCTCGCTTGTGGATGCCCCCGTGGCCCGGTGCTCCCGTGCGTCGGATCCGCTCGGGGCGCCTGCGGGGCAGATGGTCGCCTACGTTAGTCTCGGGCGCGGGAGGGGGGCGCCAGGCTGGCGAGCGCCTCCGCCAGTTCCGTTGGGAGCGGCTCGCCGGGGGGGCGGTCCTGTGCCAGATACGTCGTCTGCGAGGGCTTGGCGAAGGACGTCCCGTGTTCCTCCACGATGGTCAGCACCTTGATCAGGAGGTCTTCCTTGATCTTCAGGAAGCGCGTGTAGTCGGCCGTGTCGATGTAGGCCCAGATCTCCACGTTGAGCGCCGATTCGGCGATGTCGAGCAGCGCCACGCGCACCGTCTCCGGCTTCACCCGCTCGTCGGCGCGCAGCATGTCGGCGATCGCCGCGATGATCGTCGTCAGCTGCGGCGCGGCGGTCTCGTGGCGGAGGCGGATCGTGGTCTGCATCAGGTTCGCGTCGCGCCGCGAGAAGTTGGTGATCGAGAGCTGCGAGAACTCCGAGTTCTGGACGGTGACGAGGGTCCGGTTGAGGCTGCGGACCTTGGTGGAGCGCAGGCCGATCTCCTCCACCGTGCCCAGCATGTTGCCGAACTGGCAGAAGTCGCCGACCTTCACCGGCCGGTCGGCATAAAGGATGATGCCGCCGACGAAATTCTCCAGCGTCGGCCGCACCGCGAGCGCGATGGCGAGGCCGCCGACGCCCAGGCCCGCCACGATGCCGTAGATCGGCAGCCCGATGCGCGATGCCCCGAAGAACACGATGAAGCCGGCCGCGAGCAGGCCGATCACCCGCATCACGAGGCGGATCAGGCTGGCGTCCAGGCTCTCCTTCCGGATCCGCGGCGAGGCGATGACGAGCGCCGCCAGGAAGTTGAAGCCGAACAGGATCAGCACCGCCAGCGCGAAGGTCTGCAGCGTCTCGACGGCGAGCTCCACATAGGTCAGCACGTCGCCGGTCAGGTTGATGACGTCGTCGCACAGCCACCGGTAGACGCCCAGCAGGGCGATGACCATCAGCGGCAGCAAGAGCCGGTGCAGCGAGGCCGCCACCCCCTCCGAGCTGTGCGACTGGCGCACCTCCGCCTGCAGCACCAGGTAGGCGAGGCCGCCGTAGAGCACGGTCAGCACGCAAAGCGCGATCCACTGCCAGACCGCCTGCTCGAACTGGATCGTCAACGCCCACTTCGGCAGGTCCAGGATGTGCCGATAGAGCTGGATCGGCATCGACAGGCCCGGCGCGGACACGAAGTGCTGGTAGAAATCGATCTCGCCCGCCGTCTTGCGCGGGAGGACGCGGATGGTCTGGTAGAAGGCAGGGAGCCGCTGGACGGTCTCCGGGGAGAACAGGTAGCGCGGCTCGCCCGACAGGTTCTCCGAGCGCAGCATCTGGATTTCGGTGCCGGGGATGGTCCACCCGCGCACCGCCGCGCCGGCTTCCACGTCCGCGACGCTCGGAATGTCCGCCAGGTCCGGCAAGTCGATCCGGCTGAGGATCTCCTCCAGCAGCAGGACCGAATTGATGCCGACGGTGCGCCGGTTGGCCGGCGGGACTTTCGACAGGTCCAGCGTTGACGCGGCTCGCATCAGGTTGTTGACCGCGTCGCGCTTCAGCGCGCTCACTTCGTCGGTGTCGAAGAACAGGCCCCCGTCCGATCCGTCGGAATGGTAGTAGGCCTCGATCAGGTCCGTCGCCGCGGCCAGCGAGAGCCGGCGAAAGCTGTCGAGGGTCTGGCGCGGCGAGCCCGTGGAGGCGGGAGCGAGCGGCGAGGGCGACAATTCCGCCGCTGCGGAAGAGGAATCGAGAATTACCCCTTCCTGTGCCGCGACCGGCAGCAGCGCCGAAAATATTCCCAGCAACGCCAGGACAGTGACGACGCCGGGGGACCAAAATTTTTTCACGGGAATCTTCATCAGGATTGTGACGCTTCGGCGAAGGGGACCGTGCCGGGCGCGGGCCTTCCACGCCTTATATTCCAATCAACTAGCACGTATACCCGTCACCTGTGAACCCTCCGGGCCGATCCCCTTGCACGCGCAATTGCGTATGCAACGCGTTCCGGGCGGGCGGCGGCCCGGGTGGGGGCGATCAGGGCCACTTGTGAGGCCCGGTGCCGTACCCGGCGCTGTGCCCACCCTTGATATTGCCGAGCACGGTTCCTTTCGGCTGCGGAACGTAGCGGACCATCTTGAGCTCGGCTTGCGAGATGCCTTCCCGTTCCGCGTATCTGCGGACGAATTGCTCGGCCGCCTCGTGCCTGGCGTCCTGGGTGATCGCCTTGCCGCCGGCCACGCGCAGCGCCTTCACGCCGGCGCCGACCCCGACCACCACCAGGGCCACTTCGGCCACCTGGCCGGCGGTCTTGGCGACCTCCAGGATCGTCACCGCGGTTTCGGCGCCGCCGATGGTCTTCCTCACGTAGTCGGCAAGGAGCTCGGCGTTGTATTCGAGAGCGTGCGCGGCAACCAGCAGATAGACTTGCGCCGCGACCACGTCGCCGCCAACGTTCGCGTCCCACGCCTTCATTCTCAACGTGTTCGGGCGGTCCCAGATCGAGAAGCTGGGAAAACTGGCGCCTCCCAAAAAGTCGGCCACCTTGACGACCCCGATTGCCGCGCTGTGACGATCCTTCATGAGGCTCATGTGAAAGGACCAGCCGTCGTCCCTCGCGCTGTCGAAGCTTTCGAACGCGCGCTTGATCTTGGTTTGCACGTGCCCGGTCAGCACCGCACGGTAATAGCCTGCGCCGAGCATCATCGTGCCGAGCAGTTCGTCCCGGTCGATGATCGCATCGTCGGTCTTGATGGTGTCGCCGTCCGGGCCGAGCGAAAACCAGAACTCCCAGACCGTGGGGTCGGGGCCCTGCGCGCTCCATGGCTGGCCGAGCCGCAACCAAACCCCCTTGGAATTGAGGGTTTGCCGCACCTTCATCAAATAATCGGCCTCGTCGGGGTTGTTGGTGCGCGGAACCAGGGCGTCGGCCGTCAGCATCTTGTTGTGATCGATGCGGATGAACCCGTCGCTTTTTGCAACGGCTATCCGCTTGTCGAGGATCCGGTGGGCTTTTCGCTCCTTCGCGCTGTCCCGCAACACCAGGTTGCCTGAGCGCGCGATCACCGAATCCTTCATCGCCTTGCGGAACGCGTCTTCGTAAAGCGGGTTGAGGACCGCCGCATCGAGGACGTTCTGGATCTGGACGACCTGGCTCTTCGTCAGCAGCCGCGCCAGGTGGGGAACCGCGGCAATCATCGCCTCCGCCTCCGGCGCGCCCAGTTCTTTAGCCTTTTTTCGCCGGTCTGCTTCAGTGCTCACGACGCTTGTCTCCATTGAGCCGTTCGAGCTGCAGCGGGCTCAGTTCAAAGCGACGGGCGCTGCGCGATTCTGCTGATCGAAGCCTCGATGTGGGGGCCGATCCTGTGTGCCGCTGTGCTCAGCGTCACGATTTCCATCCCTCGCGCGATCGATTGGCGGCCCGCGGCCCCTGCGGCGGCGCGAGGCTCACGTCTACGGAGAGCGATGCGAACAACGGCGCCGGCATGTCGCGTCGCCAGTGCCGGCCGTCCGGCCCGACCGATCGCCGCGAACCCACTGTGCATTGAAATTACAGTGAGTTTTGGTGTCCCCGGCAGGATTCGAACCTGCGACCTACGGATTAGGAATCCGTTGCTCTATCCTGCTGAGCTACGGGGACCCATTTTCAATAGCTAGCCGATTGGCGGGCGTTGTGCACCCCCCGATCGCAATCCGGCGGGCCGCGTCGCATGGCCCAATCGAGGGGGGGCGCCGGTGCCGTGTAGGGTGCGCGCGCACGCACAGGAGGCAGCCATGGATGTCACCGTCTTCAGCACCAAGCGCTACGATCGCCGCTTTCTCGATGCGGCCAACGAAGCGGCCGGCAATCCCTGCCGGATGCGCTATCTGGAGGCGCGCCTGTCGGCCGAAAGCGCAACCCTCGCCAGCGGCGCGCAGGCGATCTGCGCCTTCGTCAACGACACCGTCGATGCCGCCGCGCTCGGCCAGCTCGCCGCCGGCGGCACCCGCGTCGTGGCGCTCCGCTGCGCCGGCTTCAACAACGTCGACCTCAAGGCGGCCGCCGCGCACGACATCGCCATCGGCCGCGTGCCCGCCTATTCGCCCGAAGCCGTCGCCGAGCATACCGTCGCGATGATCCTGTCGCTCAACCGCAAGATCCACCGCGCCTACAACCGCGTGCGCGAAGGCAATTTCGCGCTCGACGGGCTGCTCGGGTTCGACCTCGGCCGCCGCACGGTGGGCCTCGTCGGCACCGGCAAGATCGGCATCGCCGTCGCGCGCATCCTCAAGGGCTTCGGCTGCCGGGTGCTCGCCTGCGATCCGGCGCCGCCACCCGCCCTCGACGGGCTCGCCGAACTGGTCTCGCTGGACCGGCTCCTCGCCGCCTCCGACATCATTTCGCTGCACTGCCCGCTGACCCCGCAGACCCGCCACCTGGTCAACGAGGCCTCGCTCGCCCGGATGAAGCCGGGCGTGATGATCATCAACACCGGCCGCGGCGCCCTGCTGGACGCGACGGCCGCCATCGCCGGCCTCAAATCGGGCGCGATCGGCTACCTCGGCCTCGACGTCTACGAGGAGGAGGAGGAGCTCTTCTTCGAGGACCAGTCCAACCAGGCGATCCAGGACGACGTGTTCGCCCGCCTCCTGACCTTCCCCAACGTCCTCATCACCGGCCACCAGGCGTTCTTCACGGTGGAGGCGCTGGAGGCGATCGCGGCGGCCACCATCGAGAACCTCGTCGCCTTCGCCGAGACCGGCAGGCCGGCCTATCCGGTGGCCCTAGAGCCGGCCGGCTGAACCGACCTCATGGTCCGGTCGCCACCGGCAGCCGGGTGAAGCCGCGGAAGCGGGCCCGCCCGCCGCGCACGGCCGGCCCGGCGGGCTCCAGCGCCGGAAAGCGGGCCATCAATTTGCCGATCGCCACCTGGCCCTCCATGCGCGCCAGCGACATGCCGGCGCACGCATGAATGCCGGTCGCGAAGGCGAGGTGGCGGTTGGGCTCGCGCGCGATATCGAGCCGGTCGGGGTCCGCGAAATGGCGCGGATCGCGGTTGGCCGCGCCGATGCAAAGGTGGATGTAGGTGCCGGCCGCCATCGCGGTTCCGCCCACCTCGGCGTCGCGGGTCAGGCGCCGGTTGCCGAGCTGGTTGGAGCTTTCGAAGCGCAGGAACTCCTCCACCGCCAGCTTGATCAGCCCCGGCTCGCGTTGCAGCCGCGCCCGCTCGCCGCCAAAACGAAACAGCGCCTCGACGCCGTTGCCGATCAGGTTGGTGGTGGTCTCGTGCCCCGCGTTGAGCAGGAAGATCGCGTTGTGCAGGAGTTCCAGCTCCGTGAGGGTCTCGCCGTCCGCCTCCGCCGCGATCAGCTTGGACAGGATCTCGCTCTCGTCGTAGCCCTGCGGGCGCCGCCGCCGCGCCGCGATCAGTGCGCGCAGATAGTCCTTGAACTCGACGACCGCCGTGACGCCGGCCTCGAGCTGCGCGCGCGTCAGCACCGGCTCCAGCGCCCCCAAAATGGCGAGCGACCAGCCGCGCAGCGGCTCGCGCTCGTCCTGCGGCACGCCCAGCATGTCGCCGATCAGCTGCACCGGCAGCGCCGCGGCGAAGTCGTCGACGAGATCGAACCGCCCGCGCTCGGCCGCCCGGTCGAGGAGATCGTCCACCAGCGCCTCGACCCGGCCTTGCAGCGCCATCAGCGCGCGCGGCGTGAAGGCCGGCGCCAGGAGCTTTCGCACGCGCGTGTGGTTGGGCGGATCGTTGAACACGAGGCTGGTGGTGTGGTGCTCGTAGAGCGGGCTGTCGCCCAGCGTCGGGCGGAAGGCGCTGCGCTTGTCGGAGCTGAACAGCGCCGAATCGCGGTAGACCGCCGCGATGTCGTCGTAGCGGGTGAGGAAGAACGAGCCATCGGCGAGGCGGCGGACCGGATGGTGCCGGCGCAGCGCGCGATAGGTGGGGTAGGGGTCTTCCAGGAACGCCGCATCGAGCCGGCGCAGGTCGAACCGTTCGGCGAGATCGCGCTCGTCCGCCTTCGCCGCGCCCGTCACGACAGCCTCGCCAGCGTCAGCACCAGCGCCGGGAACGCGGCGATCAGCGCCAGGCGCACGATGTCGGCGAGGATGAACGGCACGATCCCGGCGAGCACCACCCGCTGGGGCACGTTGCCCGCCGCCGCCTGCACCACGAAGAGGTTCATCCCGATCGGCGGCGTGATGAGGCCGATCTCCGCCACCGTCACCACCAGGATGCCGAACCACACGAGGTCCCAGTCGAGGGCGAGGGCGACCGGCGTGAGGAGCGGCACCGTGAGGAGGATCATCGACATGGCATCCATGAAGCAGCCGAGCACGATGTAGAACACCAGCACCAGCACGAGCACGGCCGTCGGCGTCAGCGCCGCCGTCTCGATGGCCTCGATCAGGAGGCGCGGCAGCCCGGTTTCCTCGAGGAAGAAATTGAAGAAGGCGGCGCCGATCAGGATGAAGAAGATCATGCCCGTGAGGCCCGCCGTCTCGAACACGGCCGCCCGCAGCGTGCGCCGCGTGAGCCCGCCCGCGAAAAGCGCGAGCACGAAGGCGCCCGCCGCCCCCACCGCCGCCGCCTCGGTGGGCGAGAAGAAGCCCAGATAGATGCCGCCGATCACCAGCGCGAAGAGGCCCAGCACGGGCCAGATGCGCCACAGCGTGCGCCAGCGCGTCGCCCAGTCGCTGCGCTCCGCCTTGGGCGCGAGTTCGGGCGCGCGCCACACCCGCACCACCACCGCGAGCGCATAAAGGCCCGCCGCCAGCAGCGCCGGCACCAGCGCGCCGATGAAGAGCTGGCCGATCGATGTCTGCGTCAGGAGCCCGTAGATGACGAGCAGGATCGAGGGCGGGATCAGGACGCCGAGCGTGCCGCCCGCGGCGACGGAAGCCGTCGACAGCGAGGGGTGGTAGCCGTGCCGCTCCATCTCCGGCAGCGCCACGCGCCCGATGGTGGCGACGGTGGCGAGCGAGGAGCCGCAGATCGCCCCGAACAGCGCCGACGCGCCGATGGCCGTCACCGCGAGCCCGCCGCGCCGATGGCCGATGAAGGCGTTGATCGCCTCGAACAGCGAGCGCGACAGCCCCGCATAGGAGGCGAAAACGCCCATCATCACGAACAGCGGGATGACGGAGAACGAATAGGGGAAGATCGATTCGAACGGGCTGGAGCCGAGGATATAGGCCGCGCCCGACCACCCGGTCAGCCACCAGTAGCCGCCGACGCCGACCGCGCCCATCGCCACCGCCACCGGCAGGCCGAGCCCGATGAGGACGAGGGCGAGCGCGAACCCCGCCACGCCGAGGAGCGCGTTATCCATCGCGCGCCCTCGCCGGTGCCAGCTCGCCGGCCAGCTGCAGGGCGATGCCGAGGAGCGACAGCGCGCTCCCCGCCAGCAGCGGATACCAGTACCAGGCGACGGGGATGCCGAGCTGCTGCGAGCGGTCGCCGAACATGGTGCGGATGGCGAACGTGTCCCACCCCGTCTTCGCGATCAGCGCCATCAGCACGAAGGCGGTGAGCGCGGCGAGGATCCTCAGCGGCACCAGCACAGTGCGCGGCAGCCGCTCCACCAGGAAATCGACGCTGACGTGGGCGCCCGCCAGGAACGCGTAGGGCATCACGAGCCACGCGCCCGTCACCACGCACAGCTGCACCAGGTCGACGACGCCCTCCACCGGCATCCCGATGCGGCGGCCGATCACGTCGGCCACCGTCACCAGCGCCGCCCCGCCATAGGCGAGGACGCCCAGCACCGCGAGGAACTCCACCAAGCGTCTCACAAAGCCAAGCATCGTCCCTCGCGCGCGCGGCCAGGCGGGGCTATTGCCCCTCGTAGGCGGCGATCTTGTCCTGCATCGCCTGGTAGACCTCGCGGGCGTTGTCGATGCCGTCCGCCTCGGCCTTGTCGAGGTAGGCCTCGATCATCGGCTCCAGCGCGGCGCGCCATTCGGCCCGTTGCGCCTCGTCGAGCGTGACGATGGTGTGGCCGGCGGCGACCGCCTCCTCGCGCGCCGGCTTGTCCCAGGCGTCCCACCAGTCGCCGAATCTGGCCACCAGCGCGGCGCCGGAATTCTCGTCGATGCAGGCCTGCGCCTCGGGGCTGAGGCGGTTGTAGGTGGCCTCGTTCATCACGAAGAAGAACGACACCGTGTAGGCGCCGAAATCGAGGTGGTTCTGCGTCACCTCGATGAGGCCGAAGCTCTTCATCGGATCCCACGGGAACACGGTGCCGTCGATCACGCCGCGCTGCAGGTTCTCGTACACCTCGCCCGGCGGCAGGCCCTGGGGCGTGGCGCCGACGAAGGACAGCATGTCCGAGATCGCCGGGGAGGGGGTGCGGATGCGCAGCCCCTTCATGTCCGCGATGGTCTCCACCTTCTTGTCGGCCGTGTGCAGCAGGCCGCCATTGTGGGCGTGCAGCGCCAGCACCTTCAGCCCCTCGTATTCGTCGGCGAGGGTGCCGTCCTCGTAGAGCTGCCACAGTGTGGTGCTCGCCGCGCCGGCATCGTCGGTCAGGAACGGAAGGTCGATAAGCGAGGTGCGCGGAAAGCGGCCGCGCGGGATGCCGTGCAGGCCGTGCGCGATGTCGACGACGCCGGCCATCACCTGCTCCTGCTGGCGTGCCACGTTGCCGAGCTGCGAGCCAGCCGGGAAGATCTCGAAGGTCAGGTCGCCGCCGGTGCAGGCCGACACCGCCTCGGTCCACGGGCCGATGAAGTCGGTGTGGATGCCGTGGACGGCGGGCAGGTAGTGGCTCACCTTCAGCGTTTCGGCGGCGGCGGGCGTGGCAAGCAGCGCCCCTGCGGCCAGAAGTGATGCGGCTGTGCTTCGCATTCTGGAACTTCCTCCCTGGTATCGGTGCGTTTTCCGCTTGTCGGCAACTTGCCTCCGTTTCTCGCGCGGGGGCAATAGCGCCAAATCAATGCGTCCCGCGGATCGGCTTTGCAGAATGGCCCTCGGCGCCCGCCGGCCGGAAATGACTGTCGGCGCGCACCGCCAACGATAAGATGCAAGGCGAAGGGAGCGAGCCAGGATGGACGCGACACGCAACGAAACCGGCCCGTGGCGCAAGGCGAGCGGGGTGCCGCCGGTCCGCGCCGCCACCTTCGGCGACCTCGGTGCCGCGCTCGCGGCCGGCCTCGCCGATTTCCGCGCCGCGCCCGCCTACGGCCTCGGCGTGGGCGCGCTTTATGCGGCGTTCGGCTGGGTGCTGATCGGCGTCACCGAATCCTCCACGCTCAACGGGCTCACCTTCCCCCTGTTCGGCGGCTTCGTCATGGTCGCCCCCTTCGCCGCCACCATCTTGTACGAGATCAGCCGCCGCCGCGCCCTCGGCCAGCCCTTCCGCCTGGCGGACGCGCGGGCCATCGTCGCGGGCACGGCGCGGCGCTCGCTGGTGTTCCTCGGCCTCGTCCTCGTCCTGTGGCTCGGCATCTGGAGCCGCGCGGCCATCTTCATCTACGCGATCTATTTCGGCATGAACGCGCCGCCCTTCCTGGAGATGCTGCCCGAACTCGTCAGCACCCAGCGCGGCCTCATGTTCCTCCTCTGGGGCCATGTGCTGGGCGCGGCCTTCGGCTTCGTCGCCTACTGCCTGTCGGCGCTGTCCTTCCCCTTCCTGCTCGACCGCGACGCCGACATTGCCACGGCCATCATCACCTCCTTCAAGGCGGTGCTGGCGAGCCCGGTGGTGATGCTCGCGTGGGCGCTCCTCATCGGCGCCGTCATGGCGGTGGCGGCGGTGCCGGCGTTCCTCGGCTTCATGGTCGCGCTGCCGCTGTTCGGCCACGCCACCTGGCACCTTTATCGCGCCCTGGTGGATGTCGGGCCGTGACGGAGCCGGCGGAGATCGAGCACCCCAGCGCGATCTTCGCCGCCGACGGCACCCCGCGCCGCATCAACGCCCCCTTCCGCGCCCTGTGCCAAGGGCACGGGGACGAGGCGGGGGAGGGGGGCGAGACGGCGCACCTTTCCGCCGCCCTCGGCCATTTCGCGCTGTGGCAGCGAGCGGACGGCGAGGCGCTCGCCACGCGCGCCGACGCGCTGGCCGCCTGGC